>NZ_JBDTEM010000373.1:0-13736 GCF_039922535.1 Rhodoferax sp.
AATGCGTTGTCTTGGGCTTCTTCCGGTGGCCAGGGCTTCAAGGGTTCGCGTAAATCGACTCCATTTGCTGCCCAGGTTGCATCTGAAGTGGCTGGTCGTGCCGCCATTGAACAAGGTATCAAGAATCTTGATGTCGAAATCAAAGGCCCGGGCCCTGGCCGCGAATCTTCGGTTCGCGCTCTGGGTGCACTCGGTATCCGCATTACCTCGATTGCAGATGTGACTCCCGTTCCGCACAACGGTTGCCGCCCTCAAAAGCGTCGTCGCATCTAATCTCGCTGGAATTTATTTCAGTCCGGTTTTTTATAAGCCCACCGCCATCTGCATTGCGCAGGTGGCTCCCACGTTTGTGCGTGGAAGATAATATTTAAGGACGCTCAAGTGGCACGCTATCTCGGTCCCAAGGCCAAACTTTCTCGCCGTGAAGGCACTGATCTTTTCCTGAAGAGCGCTCGCCGTTCGATCAGCGACAAGGCTAAATTCGACTCTAAACCAGGTCAACACGGACGCACTTCTGGTGCCCGTACTTCTGACTTCGGTTTGCAGCTGCGCGAAAAGCAAAAAGTAAAGCGCATGTATGGTGTGTTGGAACGCCAGTTCCGCCGCTATTTCGAGGAAGCCGATCGTCGCAAGGGCAACACCGGTGCCAATCTGCTGTTCCTGCTGGAATCGCGTCTGGACAACGTCGTATACCGTATGGGGTTCGGCTCCACGCGCGCTGAAGCACGCCAGTTGGTGTCGCACAAGGCTATGACGGTGAACGGCCAGTGCGTGAATATCCCTTCTTACATGGTCAAGACCGGTGATGTAGTGGCTGTTCGCGACAAGTCGAAGAAGCAGAACCGTATTGTTGAAGCCCTGCAATTGGCACAACAAGTGGGCCTGCCAGCCTGGGTTGAAGTTAGCATTGAAAAGACCGAAGGTATTTTCAAGAAAGTACCGGACCGTGATGAGTTCGCTTCTGATGTCAACGAATCCTTGATCGTTGAGTTGTATTCGCGTTAATTCCGCATTTATCGTTTGATTTTGTTCCTAGGCTGCGGGGCACTGCGGCCTAGAACCAACACTTGCCTTACCGGTGTAACGAGCTGGGGGTACTGAGAGGAAGCATGCATGCAAACTAATTTGCTGAAACCCAAAGCCATCAACGTTGAGCAACTGGGCCACAACCGTGCGAAAGTTGCGTTAGAGCCGTTTGAACGCGGCTACGGGCATACTTTGGGTAATGCACTACGCCGTGTACTGTTGTCGTCCATGGTGGGTTATTCGGCAACCGAAGTGACGATTGCAGGCGTGCTGCATGAGTACTCTTCGATTGATGGTGTTCAAGAAGATGTTGTGAACATTTTGTTGAATCTCAAAGGCGTTGTTTTCAAATTGCACAACCGTGATGAAGTCACTTTGAGCCTGCGTAAAGATGGCGACGGCGTGGTGACTGCGGCTGACATCCAGACTCCGCACGATGTTGAAATCATCAACCCAGACCACGTGATTGCGCATTTGTCGCAAGGCGGAAAGCTGGACATGCAGATCAAGGTCGAAAAGGGCCGTGGTTACGTTCCAGGCAGCATGCGCCGCTATGCGGACGAGCAAACCAAGTCGATCGGTCGTATTGTGCTGGACGCGTCGTTTTCTCCCGTCAAGCGCGTGAGCTACACCGTCGAAAGCGCTCGCGTTGAGCAGCGTACCGACTTGGACAAGCTGGTGGTTGAGATTGAAACCAATGGTGCGATCTCGGCGGAAGATGCAGTGCGCGCATCGGCTAAAATCTTAGTTGAACAGCTCGCAGTATTTGCGCAGTTGGAAGGCAGCGAGTTAGCAGGCGTGTTTGAACAGCCAGCACCGCGTGGCAACACGCAATTTGACCCGATTCTGTTGCGTCCTGTGGATGAGCTGGAATTGACGGTTCGCTCTGCGAACTGCCTGAAGGCTGAGAATATTTATTACATCGGTGATCTGATCCAGCGCACCGAGAATGAATTGCTCAAGACTCCTAATTTGGGTCGCAAATCGCTGAATGAAATCAAGGAAGTCCTCGCTTCGCGCGGTCTGACCTTGGGTATGAAGCTTGAAAGCTGGCCACCTGCTGGCTTGGATAAGCGTTAATTGGAAATTGGTCCAGTACAGCATTTTGGTGTTGTGCTGGTCTTTAAAAGTGTCCTGCAAAGGACACGTGCAACGCGCAGTACCTGATCCGGCTGTGCGTCAAAATAACTGAAAGGAATGCACCATGCGCCACGGACACGGACTTCGTAAACTTAACCGCACTACCTCGCACCGCCTTGCGATGTTGCGCAACATGATGAACTCGCTGATCGAGCACGAGGCCATCAAGACCACTTTGCCCAAGGCCAAGGAATTGCGCCGTGTGATCGAGCCTATGATCACTTTGGCTAAGGAAGCGACTGTTGCTAACCGTCGGCTGGCTTTTGACCGTTTGCGTGACCGCGATAGCGTGACCAAGTTGTTCAACGACCTTGGCCCCCATTTCAAGGCACGTCCAGGCGGCTACACCCGTATCTTGAAGATGGGTTTCCGCGTGGGTGACAATGCACCAATGGCTTTCGTGGAACTGGTTGATCGTGCTGATGTAAAAGAAGCTGTAGAAATATCTGCAGACTAAGCATAAGCTGCTATAATGGAAAAATACCGCGCGATGGAGCAGCCTGGTAGCTCGTTGGGCTCATAACCCAAAGGTCGTAGGTTCAAATCCTACTCGCGCAACCAATCGGTAGTACTTCGGTATTACGAGTTAAAAAACCCACCTAGCGTGGGTTTTTTAATTTGTGCCACACGATAAATACGCCTTGATGCTGGCTAATGCTATTTTCATCATGGCAAAGGTAAGGGCTTCTTCGCCCTCACCGGACTCCGTGGTGCAAGCATGTCGCGCCACGGTTCGTCGCTCTACTCGGTTTGCTTGGCAGTCCGGTCTTGTTTGGCTTGTTCCAGCGACTTTTCGGTACCGACCAGATCCATGCCGTACATATCGGCAAATTGCACCAAAGTCTGGCCGCTGCTTTCAAAGGCTTTCAACAAGGCTTCGCGCTTTGCTGCGGCGGCACCATCCTCGGTGTACGCGTGGTCTAGCAGAGCATTCCATGCTTCTAACGGTGGTTTGACCAGCTCCGCATACCCGCCACGGCTCAATCCAGAGGCTTCAAAGGCATTGCGGAGCCGCATGCGCAGCTTGGCCTGTGCCGCGGGGCTGTTACCTGTACGGTCCCGACGCGCGACTTCCATGATGGCTTGGTGTACATGCTCCGGTGCCAAACTTTCCACGGGATTGCCTTGCAAGTCGTGGCGGCTCACGCCCGTGGCAACTTGCTCCAGATAGCGGGTGGACCGGGTGTGTTGTCCCAGGGCCTCACGCAGGGCCTTGGCTTCCAGCAGATCGGGGTGGTTGGCGACTAGTTCGTGAAAGATGCCGAGTTTTAATGGTAATGCTTTTGGGCCAAACACCTTGGGATACAAATCGTACAGCTTGTGTAGCAGGGGGTGCACCTCTCGACTGTGCGGGGCGCGCTGCGGCCTGGATGCGCGCGGTTTTGGGGTTCGGGTGCTGGGGGCGGCGAGGGGAGTGGTCACGGTGATGTGGGTATGCAGTGGGGTACAGGCGCAAAGAGTGCGCGAACAAGTTGTATTTTCATCGAAAACACAAGTGATCCGCCTTCAATGCCGTCAGAGTGCGGCGTAGGATCATGCCGTATTTGTCGCTTAGCAACAACGTCACGGTGCGGGGAAGGCCTAAGAATGCGCATCTGGTTCGGGTTTACACGGTGGTACTGCGACAATCGGCCCTCCCAAAATTTTGAAAGTGCTCATGGCTAAGAAAGCTCCTGCGGTTGTCGTCACTCCTCCTGAGGCAGCGCGTACCAAACCTTTGCAGATTCCCGACACTGGGTTTAAAACGATCTGGCAAGTGGTTGGCGCTCCGCCTGTGGCAACCAAGGCAAAGGGCGACAAGTCCGTCGTTTCGGCTTAAGGCGACGCAACTTCCATGGCTGGCGGTGCGTTGCACCCTGGCCTATGGAGGTTAGGTTTTTTCCGTCTCCAGGGGCGCGTCCAATGCGACTTCGACCCAGCAGTCATAAAACGTAGGCGCACGGCCTAAATCGGTCAACTGCTGGCTGGTGAGCTGGTTTACATTGCTGCCATCCAGCCCCAGTTTGCGCCACCACACTCCTAATCCATTGACAACGCCCACACGGGCTCTGGCTGACACCTTGGCTTTGCACCGGTACGTGCCGCGCTGGTTGAAGATGCGCACCACGGCTCCGCTGGTGATGCCCCGCTGTTGGGCATCGTCGGCATGGATTTCCAACAGCGGCTCACCTTCGATCTGACGCAGGCTGGTGACGTTAACGAAGCTGGAGTTCAAGAAGTTGCGGGCAGGCGGTGAAATCATTGCCAGCGGAAATTCGGTGGACGTCCCGGCCGCCTCGTAATTTGGCAGGTAGTCTGGCAAACCATCCAACCCTTGCGCCGCCAGTCGGTCACTGAAAAACTCGCATTTGCCCGAGGGTGTGGGGAACTGCCCTGTGGCAAACGGTGCGTCGGGCAATGGAATTGTCGCAAAGCCGTGTTCCAGCAGGGTGCCAAAGTCCACCTGGTCGCCATACGCAGTACGGCACAGCGCCTCATCGCTCTCGCTGAAGCACGGGTCGGTCAAGCCCATGCGGGCGGCCAGCTCCCGGAAGATCTGGGTATTGGCTTTGGATTGGCCCAGCGGCGCAATGGCGGGTCGGTTCAGCAAGGCATCGGTGTGGCCATAGCCGCTGTGCACGTCCCAGTGTTCCAACTGCGTTGTGGCGGGAAGGATGTAGTCTGCGTAATCGGCGGTATCGGTCTGGAAATGCTCCAGCACCACGGTGAACAGGTCTTCGCGGGCAAAGCCTTGCACCACTTTTCCCGAATCGGGTGCCACGGCGACGGGATTGCTGTTGTAAACCACCAGCGCTTCGATCTGCGGTGCCGTTGTGTCTAGCAAAGCATCGCCAATCGTGCTCATGTTGATAGTGCGTGGCCCGCGCCCTGCCAGCAAGTCGGGCCGTTGCAAGGCAGCGCGCTGCACCGGGAAGTGACCCGAGCTACTCATCAGCACGCCGCCTGCGCGGTGCCGCCAGGCCCCGATCAGCGCGGGCAGGCTGACCACGGCGCGCGTGGCATTGCCGCCGCCCCGGGTACGCTGCATGCCGTAATTCAGGCGGATCGCGGCGGGCTCCCCGGTGGCGAAGCAGTGCCCGTAGTCGCGCGCCAGCGATACGATTTGTTCTACCGGTACGCCGCACACTTCGGCAGCCCGCTCGGGGGGCCATTGCAGCGCGCGTTCGCGCAGCTCGGGCCAACCTACCGTGTGCTCGGCCAGGTACGCGTGGTCCAACCAGTCGTGGGTGATGAGCTGGTGCATTAGGGCCAGGGCCAGGGCGGCATCGGTGCCGGGGCGCAGGGCAATATGTTCGTGGCACTTTTCGGCGGTTTCGGTCTTGCGCGGGTCGATGCATACCAGCCGCGCGCCATTGCGTTTGGCCTGCTGCACATAGCGCCAGAAGTGCAAATTGCTGCCGATCGAGTTGCTGCCCCAGATCAAGATCAGTTTCGATTCGGCAAAAAACTGCACCTGCATGCCCACCTTGCCGCCCAGCGTGTGCACCAGGCCCTCGGCACCGGCCGACGCGCAGATCGTGCGGTCCAGCAGCGATGCGCCCAGGGCGTGGAAGAAGCGGGCGGCGATGCTCTCGCCCTGCACCAGCCCCATGGTGCCCGCATAGCTGTAGGGCACGATGGCTTCGGGGTTGCGCGCGGCAACGGTCTGCAAGCGTGCGGCGATGTCGGTCAGCGCCTCGTCCCAGCCCACCGGGGTGTACTGGCCCGAACCCTTGGGGCCAATGCGTTTGAGCGGCTGCAGGATGCGTTCCGGGTGGTAGGTACGCTCGGTGTAGCGCGAGACCTTGGTGCACAGCACGCCGTCGGTGTGCGCGTGGGCCGGATTGCCCTGGACCTTAATGGCAATGCCGTCCTGCACCGTGGTTAGCAGTGCGCAGGTGTCGGGGCAATCGTGCGGGCAGGCACCCCGTACCTGTTGCACGGAGGCTGTCGCGGAGTGGTCTGGCATGGAGGTTCCTAAGCGTGACAAAATGTATCGATGATAAATCGCCGTCGTTTTTCTATCGCCACCGGTTTGGCTGCTGTAGCCGGTTTCCCAGCGGTGCGTGCCCAGTCGGGTGGCAAGATTGTGCTGGGCCAGTCGGCGGCCTTGACCGGGCCTGCAGCCCAGTTAGGTATCCAGTATGCCCAAGGTGCCCAACTGGTTTTTGACCAGGTGAATGCGCAGGGCGGTGTGGACCACCGGCTGATCGAATTACGCACCCTGGACGACGGCTATGAGCCCGACCGCTGCCTGGACAACACCCGCAAGCTGCTGGCTGCCGACGCGCTGGCCTTGTTTGGCTATGTGGGCACCCCCACCAGCCTGGCCGCCTTGCCACTAGCTACGCAAGCGAAAACCCCGTTTGTGGCCCCGTTCACCGGGGCCATGGCCTTGCGCGAGCCGTTCAACAAATATGCCTTCCACGTGCGGGCCTCGTACCAGGACGAGACGGCTCTTATCGTCAAGCAGCTTACCCAACTGGGTTTGGACCGTATCGCCGTGTTTTACCAAAACGATGCCTACGGCAAAGCGGGCTTGGACGGGGTCACGCTGGCCTTGTCCAAGCAGGGGCGCAAGCCAGTGGCGCTGGCCACGGTGGAGCGCAATTCGGTCGATGTGGCAGCCGCCGCCAAAACCCTGCGCGCGGCCGAGCCGCAGGCGATTGTGCAAATCAGCGCCTACACCTCGTGCGCGGCCTTGATCCGGGCGGCACGCAAGCTAGGCTACGGCGGGCAGTTTTTCAACGTGTCGTTTGTCGGTACCCAAGCCTTGTCCGACGCGCTGGGCAAGGAGGCCGCCGGCATCGTGGTATCCCAGGTCATGCCGTCGCCCTACAGCTCCGCCAGTCCGCTGGCACGCAGCTTTGCCGAGGCGGTGAAGGCGGCCGGTGGCAATGCGCGGGCCAACTTCTCCAGCATCGAGGGCTATCTGGCCGCCAAAGTGCTGGTAGACGGCCTGCGGCGTGCCAGTGCAGCCAAAAACCTGAACAGCGAGGGCCTGGTGGCCGGGCTCGAATCATTGGGTGCGCAGTCTTACGGCGGCTTCGCCATCAAGTTGTCGGCAAGCGACCATGTAGGATCCAGTTTTGTGGACCTGTCCATGCTGACCGGAGATGGACGCATCCGCATGTAATTCCATTTCCAGATCCATCCGAATATGTCGTTGCTTCGCCTTGCCCTCCCAAAACGTTGAAAACGCTTTGGGACACGCTAAAGCACTGTCTGCGGCTTCGCGTCTAATCTCGTATTGATCTGGAACTGGAATAAGGAGAACTTCATGCCCGTGATCGACAAACTGGTGAAGCAGGCCCCCGGCATCGCCGCCCTGCGCCGCGAACTGCACGCCCATCCAGAACTGAGTTTTCAAGAGGTGCTGACCGCCGACCTGGTGGCACGCCAGCTGACCGAATGGGGCATTCCCATCCACCGGGGTCTGGCCGGCACTGGCGTGGTCGGTTTTTTGCAAAACGGCAGCTCCCTGCGCGCGATCGGCCTGCGTGCCGACATGGACGCGCTGCCGCTGCAAGAGTTCAACACCTTTGCCCACGCCAGCCAGCACCCCGGCAAGATGCACGCCTGCGGGCATGACGGCCACACCGCCATGCTGCTGGCGGCGGCGCAGTACCTGGCCGAACACCGCGACTTTGACGGCACGGTCTACCTGATTTTCCAGCCCGCCGAAGAAGGCGGCGGTGGGGCCCGCGAAATGGTGCAAGAAGGCCTGTTCACCCGCTTCGCTATGGATGCAGTGTTTGGCATGCACAACTGGCCCGGCATGCAGGTGGGCCAGTTTGCCCTGAGCCCCGGCCCGGTGATGGCCTCCAGCAGCGAATTCAAAATTACCATCCACGGCAAAGGCAGCCACGCCGCCATGCCCAATATGGGGATCGACCCCGTGCCCATCGCGGCCCAGATGGTGCTGGCCTTCCAGACCATCATCAGCCGCAACAAAAAGCCCATTGACGCGGGCGTGGTGTCGGTCACCATGGTGCATGGCGGCTCGGCCACCAACATCGTGCCCGACAGCGTGGAGCTGCAGGGCACGGTGCGCACCTTTACGCTGGAAGTGCTGGATTTGATCGAAGCCCGTATGCGCCAGATCGCCGATAGCCTGTGCGCTGCCTTTGGTGCCCGCTGCGACTTTGAATTTGCCCGCAACTACCCGCCCACCATCAACCATGCCGCCGAGGCCGCGTTCGCCCGCCAGGTGATGGCCGACATCGTGGGGCCCGCCAACGTGATCACCCAGGAACCCACCATGGGCGCAGAAGACTTTGCCTACATGCTGCTGGCCAAGCCGGGGGCCTACTGCTTTATTGCCAACGGCGACGGCGACCACCGCGCCATGGGCCACGGTGCAGGCCCGTGCACCCTGCACAACCCCAGCTACGACTTCAACGACGATCTGATCCCGCTGGGCGCGACTTACTGGGTGCGGCTGGCCGAAGCGTGGTTAAAGCCTGGCTGAAGCCGTTGAGAGTGGATGCTATTGAAAAAGTAGCTGCCTGCGCAGGTGCTACCTGCGCAGGAGGCCTAAAAAGCTTATAAAACCAGGGCTTGAAAGCGTTCATCGGCCATCGCCAGCAGGCCGTCAAAAATCAGGTTGTCCACCAGCTCAAAGGGTACCGACATGCTGGGTGCCATCTTCCAGCCCGCGCCGCCGGTCATGTAGCAGGCCGGTTCGGCTTGGCAGTGCTGGCGCACATGCTGCACCATGCGCTCCACGGCCCCGGCGATGGCGTAGGTACCGCCGCTGGTCAGCGCGTCGCTGGTGTTGGTGGGGAACAGGCGCACCTCACCGGTGGGCACGTGCAGGCCCGCCGTGCCCGACTCCAGCGCCCGCAGCATGATGCCGTGGCCGGGCAGGATCAGGCCGCCGAGGAACTTGCCGTGGGTGTCCACCGCCTCCACCGTGACCGCCGTGCCCACCATCACCACCACCATCGGCCGCTCAGGGCCCTGGGCCAGCATGCGGTGGCGTGCGCCCACCATGGCGACCCAGCGGTCAGCCCCCAGGCGGGTGGGGTGGTCGTAGCCGTTGGTTAAGCCGGCCTCGGCGGGGCTGGACACCACCCATTGGGGGTGCACATCCCACAGCTCCAGTTGCTCCAGCACGCGGCGTTTGATGGCATCCCCGGCCACGATGCAGCCGAGGATGGCCGTGGGGGTGGGCAGTGCTGCCCAGGGACCATCGGCCAGCTTGTCGATGTTTTCCAGAAACTCGGCACCATGGGCCAGCAGTGCTGCTCCGGGCCGGGGCGCGTCGTACAGCGACCATTTGAGACGGGTGTTGCCAATGTCGATGGCGAGAAAGCTCATCCTGCGTCTCCGGTATTTTTTCCCGCATTATCTATGCGCCGACGCAGCGGCAGGTGTGTGGTTACCCCTGACGCCAGGGCAGATTGTGGAAGCGCCAGCCGCCTTTGCGGCCCCGGTGGGCTTCGGTGTCGGGGTCGCCTTCGAAGCCTTCCAGGATGTTGTAGGCCTCTAGCCCCAGCTCGGTGGCGCGCTTGGCGGCGGCGATGGAACGCACGCCGCTGCGGCACAGCAGCACGGCCTTTTTACCGCCCGCCAATGCCGCTTGCAGGCCGGTGTCGAAATCGGCGTTCATGGCCATGCCAGGCCACTGTTTCCAGGCCAGCGGCACGGCACCCGGCACCTCACCCACCCAGGCGCGCTCGGCATCGGTGCGCACGTCGATCAGCACCGCCTCGCCCGCCTGCCACCAGGCGCAGGCCAACTGGGGCGACACATCGCCCGCATAACCCTCGGTGGGGCGGATCTGGGGCGGTAGTGGGCTGGCGTAATGGGGCAGGCCCGAGGTCAAGTTAGCCGGTACGGCCTGGTCCATGCGTTGCGGGCGGGGCAGGTTCAAAGCGTCCATGGTGGCGATAAATTCCGGTAAGGTTTTGTGGGCGATGCGCGGATTGTGGGCCTTTTCGGCCCCGATGCTGGACTGGGTTTTACCGTGGTAATCGTGCCCCGGCCAGACCACGCTGGCATCGGGCAGGGTAAACAGAATCTGCGTCAGGCTGTGGTACATCGCCTCGGCGCTGCCCGACTGGAAGTCGGTACGGCCACAGCCGCCGATGAGCAGGGTGTCGCCGGTAAATACATGGTTTCGCCACACAAAACTCATGCTGCCCGCGGTGTGGCCGGGTGTGTGCAGCGCCTGCAGGGTTTCGCTGCCAAAAGAGAGAAAGTCGCCGTGCTGCAACTGCACCGCCGCTCCACTGATGCCGCAGCCTGCGGGCACGGCCGTTTTGGCCCCGGCATGCTCGGCCAACTGGCCCGCGCTGGTGATGTGGTCGGCGTGGGTGTGGGTTTCCAGCGTCCACACCAGCGACAGGCCGTGGGCCTGCAGCAGGGCCAGATCGCGCTCCAGCTGGGTGTCTACCGGGTCGATGATGGCGGCGGCGCGGCTGAGCGGATCGACCAGCACGTAGGTGTAGGTGCTGGTGGCGGGGTCGAAGAGTTGGATGGGTTGCATGGTGGGTTCCTACGCGTATTTGGCCAGCATGTCGGCGACTTGTTCGGCGGGCAGGTGGCCTTGCTCGATCATGCAGCCGACCATGGTGAAAAACGACTTGTCCAGCGCCTTGCGCGCGGCTGACAGCTGCTGGGCCACCTTTTCGCAGTCGGCCTCGGTTTCGATCAGGCGCTGCACGCCGCGCAGTTGGCCTTCCACCCGGGCCAGCCGGGCGAGCAGGGTTTTCTTTTTGGCGGGGTCGGTGAGTTGGGACATGGGGTTCCTGGGACAGATGTGGTCTACTATACCCCCATGGGTATATTTTTGCCCGGTGATGGAGTTTATTTTGATGCATCCTTTTCTACAGGCCACCCTGGGTGGCGTGGTGATTGGCCTGGCCTGCTGGCTGCTGCTGGCGGCCTTGGGGCGGGTGGCGGGCATCAGCGGCATCGTGGCGGGCGCACTGTCGCCGCAGCCGGGTGAGCGGGCCTGGCGCTGGGCGTTTCTGGCCGGGCTGGTCGGGGTGGGCGCGGTGCTGACCCGGGGCATGCCCGCGCTGCCGTCCCCGTCTTGGGCCGTGCTGGTGGCCGCCGGGTTGCTGGTCGGCATCGGCACGGTGCTGGGTTCGGGTTGCACCAGCGGACACGGCGTGTGCGGGCTGGGGCGGCGTTCGGCGCGTTCGCTGGTGGCCACGCTGGTGTTCATGGGATGTGGTTTTGCTACGGTATTCGTAGCTAGAGCCGCAGCTTGAACCTGCGTCAGAGGCCTAAATGATGTTAAAAATTTTGGTGGCAGCCCTGGCGGGCGGCATGTTTGCGGCGGGGCTGGTGCTGTCGGGCATGGTGCTGCCCGCTAAGGTGCAGGGCTTTTTGAACCTGGGTGGCCTGTGGGACCCGCAGCGCTTTGGCCCCTGGGATGCCAGCCTGGCCTTTGTGATGGGCGGCGCACTGCTGGTGACGCTGCTGGCGTTTGCGGTGACCCCGCCCACGCCCCGGCATCCGGCGCGCAAGCCCTGGCTGGCTACCGCGTTCCAGCTGCCCACGCGCAAAGATATCGACACCCGGCTGGTGCTGGGCGCGGCGCTGTTCGGCGTGGGCTGGGGGTTGGCGGGCTACTGCCCCGGCCCGGCGCTGGCCAGCGTGCTGACCGGCGGCGGGGCGGTGGCGGTGTTTGTGGCGGCGATGCTGGCGGGCATGGCCATCGCCAAGAGGTTTTAATCTTCTTTGCGCGTCCACACGCCGACCAGCGCCTTGCCCTTTTGCCACATCGACAGGCGCTCGTCGGACAGCACATCCAAAAAATCCGACAGGCGCTTGGACTTGACCATGGTGTAGACCGTCAGCACCGTGGTCAGGATGAAGACGATGGCAAAGATGGCCAGCCGCCGTTCCATGGAGGCATCGGCTTCGGCCATCAGGTTCATGCCCAGGAAGCCGGTGGTTACGGTGCCAATCAGCCCGAAGATGGTGACCACGGTGAGGCGTACCACGGTGTTGGCCTGGCGTCGCAGGCTGTCGGCCTCCAGGTACTGGTTCATCTCGGCGATGCGTTCCTTGACCTCGGCGTACAGCGGCTCCAGCCCCAGATGCTGGGAACACATGTGGAACAGGGCCCGCACCTGGGCCTGCTCGGACAGTTCGTGGAACCAGTAGCGGTGGGTGAAGCGCAAAAAGCTGCCAAAGCCGTAGCGGATGGAGCGCTTGAACTGGCGCACGCTGGCGGCATCGCTGATGTCTAGGTTCTTCAGCGCTTCGGCCAGTCGGTCGGAGTACATCAGCAGCGCCGCTTTTTGGAAGTGGGCTATCAAAAACACCAAAAAATGCTGGTGCCGGAACTGCGCCAGCACGCCCCGGTCGCGGCAGCCGTAGAACTCGCTGCGCGCATCGCCCACCACCACCAGGGCGTGGCCGTTGCACAGGTAGCGGGTGTTGGGGGCGGCTCCGCCTTCGGTCCAGAAACGGTCGTAGCAGTATTTGTGCTCAAAGTCGCTCAGGTGCTGGTCGCCATAGGGCAGGGCGCAGCCCCCGGCGGGGTCGCGTGCGCCCGAGCCGGTGACCAGGCCCAGGCGCACAAAGTCGCTGCGGCTCAGGTCGCGGGGCCGGTCCATGGCCAGGTAGGCCATCAGCGGCATGCGGTAGTACTCGATCTGGCGAAAGCGCAGCAGGCCGGGGTGGTCTGAATGGTCGCCCACCAGCGGCTGCATCATGAAGTCCCAGTGGGCCGAGATGCGCGGTGCGCGCCGGGTGCTGACGTGGGACAGAAAGGCATCGCGCTGGTTGGCGTCGGACGCGGCCAGCACCTGGCCTTGCGCGTCCAGCCATTCGGCGCTGGCGAGGCAGTGCAGGGCCTGGCCCGCATCGTCCCAGCCGGCAGGGTAGGCGCGGCCAAAGCGGTACAGCAGCTCTTGCGCCGTCTCCAGCGGCAGGTGGCGGGCGGCTACTTCTACGTTTAGCAGCACCAGGTCCACATCGAGGAAGAAGTACAGATCGACATGCACCGTGTCCAGCGTGACGGGGGCATCAAAGGGGCGCGGCACTACCCGCACGGCAGCGATGTCGTGGCGGCGGAAGACCCGCATGGGCGAGCCTTGGGGCTTGGTGTGGGAACCGTGTTTGGGCAAGCCCTCGCCGTACAAAAACCGCTGCACGTAGGGCAAAAACGTGACGAATTCGTTGTAGTGCCGCTCATGGAAGCTGCTGCTGTCGCCGGTGAACTCGTCCACCACTTCGCGCCAGGGTGATGCCTCACCCATGTCGGCCAGGACTTGCCAGGGTTTGGCGACTGCGCCTTCGCTGCCGTGCACCGGCATGAGCCGTACGGGCCACAGCAAGACCTGGCGGAAGTGCTCTACGACGGGGGGCGGGGTGGCGGCTGCAGACGCGGTGGCGGTGGTCATCGTGCACATTCGGTGGTGGGCAATGGCCGAAGTGTAGAGGAGCACAACAGCGCCTTTTTGCTATTCTTTAGATAGCTTTTAGTGCAGTTCAAATAAGCACCGACGGCCTAAAACATAGAAAATTCGTTCGCCTGGTTACTTTGGACCGTAGCCAGCCATGAAAACCTGCACCGCGCGGGCCACCATGGCTTGTATCTGCTCTGGGGTGAGCACAGGGTTTTC
>NZ_JBDTEM010000374.1:0-1932 GCF_039922535.1 Rhodoferax sp.
GATGCTGGCGGGCAACCAGCTGCGGCAGTTGCCGTCCGAACTGGCGCAGTGCCAGCAGCTAGAGCTGCTGCGCATCTCGGCCAATCCGATGGCGGATGCAGGCAGCCTGCCCGACTGGCTGCTGCGCCTGCCCCGGCTGGCCTGGCTGGCGCGGGCCGGCACGCCGCAGGTGCCCCCATCGGTCAACGCCATCCGCTGGGAGGATCTGACAGTGCAGCACCGGCTCGGTGAAGGTGCGTCGGGGGTCATCTACCAAGCCCAGCGGCAGAGTGAAACGGTGGCCGTCAAACTATTCAAAGGTGCCGTCACCAGCGACGGCTGGCCGCAGAGCGAACTGGCTGCGTGCCTGGCGGTTGACGCGCACCCGCACCTGATAGCCACCCTGGGCCCGCTGGTCGCGCACCCCCAGGGCACGGCGGGGCTGGTGATGCCTTGCATTCCGCCGCACTTCACCACCCTGGCCGGGCCGCCCAGCCTGGACAGTTGCACCCGCGACGTGTACCCGGCGGGCACGGTGTTCTCGCTAGCCAAAGTGCTGCGCATCGCCCAGGGCGTGGCCGCCGCGGCCGCCCATCTGCACGCCAGCGGCCTGCTGCACGGCGACCTGTACGCGCACAACCTGCAGTGCAACGCCGACGGCCACTGCCTGCTGGGCGATATGGGAGCGGCCTCCTTTTTGCCCACCGATGGGGCACAGGCAAAGGCTTTGCAACGACTGGAAGTGCGGGCCTTTGGTTGCCTGCTGGAGGAGCTGCTGGCGCACTGCCCCGAAAATCCTAGCGAACTGGCCGTTCTAAGGAACGATTGTTTACAAACCGAAGTCGCATCACGGCCCCTGTTTGCGCAAATCGTGCAGCGCCTACATTCAATCAATAGTCAAAAGGATCTGGTAGATGCTGCATAGCACCCCTCTCATCACCACCATCGCCACCGCACTCGGGTTGGCGCTGGTGTTTGGTTTTCTCGCCGTGCGGTTCAAGCTACCGGCATTGGTGGGCTACCTGTTGGCGGGGGTGTTGATTGGTCCATTCACACCCGGTTTTGTGGCCGACGGCCAGATTGCGGCCGAGTTGGCCGAGATCGGCGTGATGCTGCTGATGTTTGGCGTGGGCATGCATTTTTCGATGGACGACCTGATGTCGGTGCGCAAGATCGCCCTGCCCGGCGCGGTGCTGCAAATCGCTGTAGCCACCGCCATGGGCGCAGGCGTGGCCCACTTCTGGGGCTGGCCTCTGGGCGAAGGCCTGGTGTTCGGCCTGGCCCTGTCGGTGGCCAGCACCGTGGTACTACTGCGGGCACTGGAAGCCCGCGGTGCCCTGGATTCGATGAACGGCAAGATCGCCGTGGGCTGGCTGGTGGTGGAGGACCTGGCCATGGTGCTGGTGCTGGTGCTGCTGCCCCCGCTGGCGGGCGCGCTGGGCGGCAAAGGTCCCGACGGTGGCGGCAATTTGTGGCTGACGCTGGGGATCACCCTGCTCAAGGTGTCGGCCTTTGTGGCCCTGATGCTGGTGGTGGGCCGCCGCGTGTTTCCCAAGCTGCTGTGGCTGGTGGCCCGCACCGGTTCGCGCGAATTGTTCACCCTGTGCGTGATTGCCGCGGCGGTCAGCATCGCCTACGGTGCGGCCCTGCTGTTTGGCGTGTCGTTTGCGCTGGGCGCTTTCTTTGCGGGCATGGTGATGCGCGAATCCGAGTTCAGCCACCGCGCCGCCGAAGATTCGCTGCCGCTGCGCGAAGCCTTTGCCGTGCTGTTTTTTGTGTCGGTGGGTATGCTGTTTGACCCCAAGGTGCTGGTCGAGCAGCCGCTGCAGGTACTGGCCGTGCTGGCCATCATCATCGTCGGCAAATCCATCGCCGCCGCGGCGCTGGTACTGGTGTTTCGCTACCCGCTGAATACGGCCTTGAACGTGTCGGCCAGCCTGGGGCAAATTGGCG
>NZ_JBDTEM010000375.1:0-11006 GCF_039922535.1 Rhodoferax sp.
GCTGACGGCAAAGGTTACCGCCATGCCCAGCGCGGCGGGCAGGTCCATGCTGACGCGGCGCTGGCGCACGTCGCGCCAGGCATTGGCAAAAAATGGCCCGCAGGAAAACACCAGCACCGGCAGTGTCAGCACCCACGAGGCCCAGCGCATCAGCTGCGCCATGTCCTCCGTCATTTCGCCCGGCCCGGCCACGTAGGCGGGTAGGGCGTACATCATCACCTGCAGCATGCAAAAGCCCGCCACCAGCCAGCGCCAGAGGGCACGGCGCTGCTCTGCTTGGCGGCGCGCCCGCTCGGGGGCATCCAGCGCGGGAATGGCGTGGTAACCAGCCCGTTCCACCGCCGCCAGCCACTGCGAGGGCTGGGTGTGCGCCGCCGACCAGACCACCCGCGCCCGCTGCGATGCCGCTCCCACCTCGGCCAGCCGCACACCCGGTACGGCGCGCAAGGCTTGCTCGACCGACAGCGCACAGGCCGCGCAGTGCATGCCCTCGATCCGCAGCTGCGATTCCTGGCAGGCAGGCCATTGGGCGGACGGCTGGGTAAACGCTGCCCAGTCCACCGGGTCGTCCAGCCAGACCGGTGCCGACGGGAGAGGAAGCGCAAGGATGGCAGACATGGGGGCAAGCGTACCGGTGTAGGACAGTGCCGCGTTTGACGCAGATCAACGCCAAAGCCGATAAATAGGGCTAATCTGAATGGACTAACTCCTGGAGATCACTATGTACACCAGTATTCTTGTCGCTACCGATGGGTCCGATCTGTCCCACAAGGCCGTCACCAGCGGCGTCGACCTGGCCGCGCTCACGGGGGCCAAGTTGGTCATCGTCAAGGTGGTGCCGCGCTACGCCCGGACCTACTTTGAAGGCTCCATCCCGGTCAGCATGGATGACTCGGCCCGCATCGAACAGCAGTGGATCGACGACGGCCAACTGGTGGTCAATGCCTACCTGGCCGGTGCGCTGGACAAGGGGGTGCATGCCGAGGCCGTGGTGGTGCAGTCTGAGCTGGTGGCCGAAGGCATCATCGCCGCCGCCACCAAGTACAACGCCGACCTGATCGTCATGGCCTCCCATGGCCGCAAAGGCATCCAGCGCCTGCTGCTGGGCAGCGAAACCCAGCACGTGCTGACGCATTCGCATACGCCTGTGCTCATTTTGCGGTGAGCCCGTTGAGGCTATATGCCTTTTAGGCCGCCTGCGCTTGTTCCACCTGCGCAGGCTGCTATGAATGTAGGAGTTCGCAAGCCTTGTGCATACTCATATCCACTCTTTCCACAGGCCCACCATGCACGCCATTCCTACCGTCCAGATCGACAACGAGCGCACCACTGTCACCGAATGGCGCTTTGCGCCGGGGGCCGACACCGGCTTCCACACCCACGCCATGGACTACATCGTCGTGCCCATGACCACCGGCGTGCTGCGCCTGGAAGAGCCCAGCGGCGTGCGCGAGGTGCAGCTGACGGCCGGGCTGTCGTACACCCGCCCGGCGGGGGTGGTGCACAACGTCATCAATGCGAACAGCTACGAGTTTGTGTTTGTGGAGATCGAGCTGAAGTAATGCGCATTGCTATGTAAAAAGTAGCTGCTACCGCAGGTGTTATCTGGGCTGGAGGCCTGTCTTCTTTAAAAATGGTGGCGGGCTCAGCGGCGCAAAGCCACCGCCATTTGGCGCGCGGCCTGCTCGATGGCGGCTTCGTCAAAAGGCGCAAACCCCATCACCAGGCCCTGGCCCACGCAGTGGCTGCTGGTGTAGCGCCCCAGCGGCGCGGCGGTGATGCCCGCCTGCGCCAGGCGCTTTACGGCGGTAGCCTCGTCCATGCCCACCAGCCGCCCCACCACGTCCAGCCCGGCCTGCACCGTGGGCACCTCAATCAGGCCGCGCCAATGCGTGTGGGCCGCCTGCTCGAAAGCGGCGGCGCGGGCGGCGTAGATCTTGCGCATGCGCCGCACGTGCCGGTCGAAATGGCCGTCGGCCACGAAGTCGGCCAGCACTGCCTGGGCCAGGCCGTTGGCATGGCGCGCAGTCAGCGACGCGGCGCGTTGAAACGGCTCCACCAGGTGCAGGGGCAGCGCCACGTAGGCCAGGCGCAGGGCCGGGAACAACAGCTTGCTGAAGGTGCCCGCCAACACCACGTGCGCCGCGGCACCGGGCAGGCTGGCGAGCGCGGGGATGGGCTGGGCGACGAAGCGGTATTCGCTGTCGTAGTCGTCCTCGAAGATGCAGGCTTGGTGCTCCGTGGCCCAGCGCAGCAGCGCCAGCCGCCGCTCGGGCGACAGGGCCACGCCCAGCGGGGCCTGGCGCGACGGCGTGACGCAGGCCAGCCGGGCCTGCGGGGCCAGGCGCATGCCGTCTGCCACGCGCAGGCCGTCGGCATCCACCGGCACATCCACCACCTGGGCACCCGCGGCCAGCAGAATTTGCCGCGCGCCGGGGTAGCCGGGGTCTTCCATCCACACCGCGTCGCCGGGCGCCAGCAGCAGGCGCGTGCACAGGTCCAGCGCCTGCTGCACGCTGCCCACCACCACGATCTGCGCCGCCGATACCGCTACGCCCCGGGCAATGGCCAGGTGCGCGGCGATGGCCTGGCGCAGCGCCAGCAGGCCGGCCGGGTCGCCGTCCCACAGCGTGTGCAGCCGGGACGGACGCAGCTGGCGCGCATGTAGCTGTCGCCACAGGTCGATAGGGAAGGCGCGCACATCGCAGCGGTGCGGGGCGAAAGGCTGGGGCGGGGTGTTGCCGCTGCGCGCCGCACCCAGCGGGAAGGCGGGCTCCAGACCGGCCAGGCGCTGCAGCCAGGGGCCGGTGGGCGTTGCCGGGTGGGCCGGGGCTCCCGGGGCTCCGTTACCCATGCGGCGGGGGGCCGGGCCCGCATGCAGGGCCAGATCCGGCAGGCTGTGGCTGACCCGCGTGCCGCTGCCGGGCCGGGTGAGGAGGTAGCCCTCGGACATGAGTTGGTCGTAGGCCGCCTGCACGGTGCCACGGGCCAGGCCGTGCTGCAACGCCAGACTGCGCGTGCTGGGCAGGATGCTGTTGGCCGGTAGCCGCCCGTCCAGGATGGCCCGGCGCAGCGCACCGTGCAGCCAGCGCTGCAGGCCTTCGCCGGGTGCAGGCGTGCCCAGCGGCAGGTCGCCGATCAGCGCGGGCTGGGTGGGTTTGGAGGCCATGGGGCGGTAAAAAGTGGACTAGCCATTTTGGATGGAATCGGACCAATTTCTGGGCCAGTGTAGTTTGAAAATCGGGGTTCTTCTTTCAGCACCTCTTTTAGGAAAAGCCATGTCTACCTCCCAAACCCGCCTCAGTTACCCTGACTTTGAGCGCCTGGCCCCCAAGACCGTTGCCGCCCTGTACGGTCTGGGCGCGGCCCCCCACGGCAGCCTGGACGCGCCGTTGATCGAGTTGCTGGAGCTGCGCGCGTCGCAGATCAACGGCTGCGCCTACTGCGTGCAATACCACCTGGACCTGGCGCACAAGGCGGGCTTGCCGCAAGCCAAGATCGACATGCTGCCGGTGTGGCGCGAGGCGGGCATGTATGCGCCCCGTGAACTGGCTGCGCTGGCCTGGACCGAGCACCTGACCGACATCCGCCGCCAGGGCGCACCCGATGCCGCCTGGGCCGCATTGCGCGAGGTCTTCAGCGAGGCTGAAGCCGCCCACCTGTGCGTGGCCATCGTCGCCATCAACGCCTGGAATCGCATCGCCATTGCACTGGGTTTTGCACCGACGGTGGCCTGATGCCCGCCGCCGATGGTCTGGTCGAAATGGTGGATGCCACCGACGTTCGCGCTTGCCACGCGCTGATGCTGCAACTGCGCCCGCAACTGGGCACGGCCGACGAATGGCTGCTGCGCTTCCAGCGCCAGGCCACCACCGGCTACCGCCTGTTGGCGCTGCTGCACGGTGGCCAAGCCGTGGCGCTGGCCGGTTTCCGCGTGCAAGAGAACCTGGTCTACGGCCGCTTTTTGTACGTGGACGACCTGGTCACCCATGCCGCCGAGCGCGGAGGCGGCCATGCTGCCCAACTGCTGCACGGTCTGCAGGCCGAGGCCCGTCGCCAGGGCTGCGAACGCCTGGTGTTGGACACGGCGCTGGGCAATGTGCAGGCACACCGCTTTTACTACCGCAGCGGGCTGGTGATTCAGGCCCTGCGCTTTGGCATGCCGGTCACAGCGGCGCTGTGAGCGCGCGGCCACAGCGTTATCTTCGTCTGCGATGATGGCCCATGCCCTTCATCGTCACCGAACCCTGCATCCAGTGCAAATACACCGACTGCGTGGCCGTGTGCCCAATGGACTGCTTTGTGGCCGGGCCGAACTTCTTGGCTATCAACCCCGACACCTGCATCGACTGCTCGGTGTGTGTGCCCGAATGCCCGGTTAACGCCATCGTCAACGCGGCAGAGGCCACCGAGGCGCAGCGCCCCTACATCGCGCTCAACGCCCGTCTGGCCAAGAGCGGGCACTGGCCGCCCATCCGCCGTGTGCAGCCATCCTTGCCCGACCACGCCGCATGGCGCGATGTGGCGGCGAAGGTACACCTGCTGGTGCTGCCGGATTTATAAGCCAAATAGCCTGCCATCGCATATGTTGCCTGCGTAAGTAGTTATGGTTTTGATAGCGTGCAGCCGCGGTTTTAGGTGATGCATCACAAATAAAAAACCCCCAATCCGGCCATAATTTCGACAGGCATATCGCCTGGATGCAGTGGGAGAAAAAGATGGACTGGTTTGTCGAAGCCCTGAAGAAATACGCCGTCTTTTCGGGACGCGCACAACGCAGCGAGTACTGGTACTTCTTTCTGTTTTACGGTGGCATCTCCATCGTGCTGGGCATTGCCGACGGCTTGGCCGGCTCGTACAACAAGCATGCGGGCATGGGCGTGCTGTCGGGCATTTTCAGCATCGGCATGTTGCTGCCCTCGCTGGGCGTGGCGGTGCGGCGGCTGCACGACGTAGACCGCAGCGGCTGGTGGCTGCTGATTGCGCTGATTCCCGTCGTCGGGGCCATCGTGCTGCTGGTGTTCAGCGTGCGCGACAGCCAGCCCGGGTCCAACCGGTTTGGCCCCAACCCCAAAGACGCGCTGCCGAGCGAACGGTTCTCCCTGACCTGAGTTCCATCGACCCCCTATGTGCCTGCTGGCCTTCCAATGGCAGCCCGGTGCCCGCGCGCCGCTGACCATCGCCGCCAACCGCGACGAGTTTTATGTCCGGCCTACCACCGCCCTGCACTCCTGGGCCGACGGCCACACTGTGGCCGGGCAGGACTTGCAGGGCTTTGGTACCTGGATGGGCGTGCACCGGCCCAGCGGGCGGTTGGCGGCACTGACCAATTACCGCGATCCGGGCCACCACCGCGCCGATGCACCGTCGCGCGGCGGCCTCGTCACCGCCTTCTTGCAAAGCGATCAGAGCGCCGACGACTTTGCGCAAGCGCTGGCCGGGCAGTCGAACGCATTCAATGCCTTCAACCTGCTGCTGTTTGACGGCCAGAACCTGGTGGCCTACGAGAGCCGGCACCAGCGCCATTTCACACCCAAGCCCGGTGTCTGGGCGGTGTCGAATGCCGATTTCGACACGCCCTGGCCGAAGCTTGTGCAGTTGCGCACCGCGTTTGCCGAGGTGCTGCAAGCCCACCAGGCCGCCGAGTCGCCGGATATCAGCCCGGCGCTGGAGTCCGCTCTGTGGAACCTGCTGGCCGACACCTGCGTGGCCGACGATGCCGACTTACCGGCCACCGGCGTCAGCCTGGAACTGGAGCGGGCCTTGTCCGCCGCCTTTGTGCACATGCCGCACTACGGCACCCGCGCCAGCACGCTGGTGCAGCATGCGCGGGACCGGGTGCAGATCGTCGAGCGCAGTTTTGGCGCGGCGGGGGTGCGGGAGCCCATCGGCACCATCCGTTTGACGGTGGATGGATTTACATAAAAAAAGAGCGACTGGCGCAGATTCCACCTGCGCGAGTAGCTCTTATTTTGGTAGCAAGCGGCTAAGCTCAGCCGTGCAGGGCTACCATTTCATTTCGCCCTTGGCCACCTTGGCGCTCAGTTCCAGCGAACTGACTTCGCCTGCTGCGGGGAATTCCTTCTTCATCGCCTCGATGAGTTCGGCCGAGTCTTTGGCGGTAGCGGTGTGCTTGTCGAAGGCTTTGATGTAGTCGGCGGTGTACTTGGCGGCGTTCAGCGAACTGGATGGGCCTTCCAGGTAATGGCCGGGCACCACCACCTTGGGCTTCAGTTTCTGGATCTGGGCCAGCGTGGCCAGCCAGCCGGTGTGGGACGCGGGGGTCTGGGTGTCGGCCATCCAGACGTGCAGGTTGTTGGCCAGCGGAATGCCGCCCACCACCGCCTGCAGGGAAGGAATCCAGACAAAGCTGCGGTCGGGCTGGGCATCGCCCTTGATCTCCAGCTTTTTGCCTTCCAGCGTCAGCGTGTGGCCTTGCAGCACCTCGGGCAGCAGGGTGGCGCTGGGCGCGTCGGTCTTCAGGATGGGGCCCCAGTAAGCCAGCTTGCCCGCGGCGCTTTCTTTGATGTGTTCCACGGTCTGCGGGGTGGCCACGATCTTGGCGTTGGGAAAGGCGGCGTGCACGGTCTCCAGGCCGAAGTAGTAGTCTGGGTCGCCGTGGCTGATGTAGATGGTGGTCAGGTTTTTGCCGCTGGCGCGGATTTTCTCTACCACTTTGGCGGCTTGCGATGCGCCGAATTGCGCGTCGATCAGTACCGCGTCTTTGTCGCCGGTGACCAGTACCGACGAGACGGGGAAGATCGCGTCGTGGCCGGGGTTGTACACCTCCAGCTTGAGTGGGCCAGCGGCCAGGGCGGGTGCGGCCAGGGTGGCAGCGGCGACAGCGGTGAGGGCCCAGCGGGCGGCGGTAGAGAAGGGGGTCATGGGGTTTTCCAGGAAGTTTGTGTTGCGATGGGGGAATGTTAGTTGTGTCTATTGATTAGAAATACCCTAAAATTCAGCATAGTTTGTTTCTAAAAGTGGTCGAATCCTATGGATACCTTGAAGGCCATGCAGGTGTTTGTGGCCGTGGTGGACAGCGGCAGCCAGACGGCGGCCGCCGATATGCTGGGCCTGTCGCGCTCGGTGGTGTCGCGCTACATTGCCGAGCTGGAGGCCTGGACCGGGGCGCGCCTGCTGCACCGCACTACCCGTAAGCTCAGCGTGACCCCGGCGGGCCTTGAGACCCTGCAGCGCTGCCGCGCGGTGCTGGCGCTGACCACCGACATGCAGTCGGCAGTAGCGGTGCCCGAGACCACGCCCCAGGGGCTGCTGCGCATCACCGTCAGCACCTCCTTCGGGCAGATGCAGTTTGCGGAGGCGGTGGCCGAGTTTGTGAAGCGCTACCCGGCCGTCTCAGTGGACCTGGTGCTGCTAGACCGGGCGGTGAACCTGGTGGAAGAGCGCATCGACCTGGCCGTGCGCATCAGCCATGAACTCGACCCCAACCTGATTGCCCGGCGGCTCACGGTGTGCCGCTCCATGGTCTGCGCCTCGCCCGACTACCTGCGCGCGCACCCGCCCATCCGGCGCATGGAAGACCTGGGCCTGCACAACTGCCTGACGCATTCGTACTACGGCAAAACGCTGTGGAACTACGTGCTGGACGGCCAGCCGTCTTCCGTGGCGGTGGGCGGCAACCTCAGTGCCAACGAATCTACGTCGTTGCTGCAGGCCGCCGTGGCCGGGGTGGGTGTGGTGCTGCTGCCCACCTTCATGGCCGCGCCGCTGGTGCACACCGGGCAACTGGTGGCCCTGTTGCCCGCGGTGCAGCAGCGCGAGCTGGGCATCTACGCCGTCTACACCTCGCGCAAGAACATGTCGGCGGCGTTGCGGACCATGCTGGACTTTCTGGCCGAGCGCTTTCCGCCCGAGCCGCCGTGGGACCAAGCGGTGTGATGTGCTATTAAATACGGAGCTGCTTGCGCAGATGCAATAAGCGCTGGTGGCCTGAAAGGCTTATAAAAACACCTGCCCGTCAATGCAGGTGACGGACGCACCGCCCACCCACACCTGGCCTTGCGCGTCGCATTCGATGTGCACGCGGCCCGCGCGGTCCAGGCAGGTGCCTTGGCTCACCAGGTACTGCTCGGGTGCGTAGCCGTCGGCGATCAGCCATTGGGCCAGGCTGGCGTTCAGGCTGCCGGTGACAGGGTCTTCCAGCACGTCCACGGCGGCGGCAAAGGCGCGCACTTCCATGTGCGGTTCGTCGGCCGCCTCCACCGGCGCGCTGCGGCCAAAGGCGCGGGCTTCGCGGCTGGAGCGGGCGATCAGCTGGGGGGCATCTGCCACCGGGTACAGCCCGGCCACACCCACCACGAGGCCGGTGTTTTTCAGCGCCAGGTGGTCGGGGGCCAACTGCAGCACGGTTTGCGGGCTGTCCAGCAGGATGCCCAGCCATGGCAGGCCGTTGTCCAGCATCTGGGCGGCCACCACGTCGCGCGGCTTCAGGCCCAACGCGGCGGCTACCTGGGCCAGCACCCTGGCGCTGGGGGCGCTGCGTTTGAGCGTGGGGGCGGCGAACAGCAGGCGACTGCCTTCGCGACGGATCTGCACCAGCCCTACCGCGCATTCCTGCACCACCATCTTGGGCGCACGCGGCTGACCGCCCGCCTGCAGCCAGGCGTGGCAACTGCCCAGCGTGGGGTGGCCGGCAAAGCGCAGCTCGCTTTTCGGGTCGAAGATGCGCACCCGGTAGTCCGCCCCCGCCGAGCGGCCCGCGTCGGTGGGTGGCAGCAGGAAAGTGGTCTCCGACAGATGCGTCCAGTTGGCAAAGCGCTGCATCTGCGCGTCGCTTAAGCCCGTGCCGTCCATCACCACTGCCAGTGGGTTGCCTTGGTAGGGGGTGGGGGTGAAAACGTCGACTTGCTGGAACGGGCGGTTTTGCTGCATCACAAAGATCGGATAGCGTCGGCCAAAGCCTTGATGCCGATATTGATCTGCTCCACGCTGGCCGTCACAAACGACAGGCGGATGGTGTGCGGGTCGGCGTTGTCAGCGTAGAAAGCGGTGCCGGGCACAAAGGCCACGCCCTTGTCCACCGCCTTGGGCAGCAAATCTACGGCATGCACGCCTTCGGGCAGGCGGGCCCACAGGAACATGCCGCCGTCGGGGGTGTTCCAGCTCACGCCCGCTGGCATTTCGCGGGTCAACGCGGCCAGCATGGCATCGCGCTGGGCTTTGTACAGCGTGCGGATGGTAGGCACGTGGCGGGCCAGGAAGTTGTCTTGCATCACCGCCACCACCATGCGCTGGTTGAAGCTGGGGCTGTGCAGGTCGGCGGCTTGTTTGGCTTGCAGCAGCTTGGGCATCATGGCCTTGGGAGCAATCACGTAGCCCAGGCGCAGGCCGGGGGCCAGCACTTTGGAGAACGAGCCCATGTAGATGCAGCCGTCGGGGTTGCGGCCGGTCAACGGCGCGGGCGGGGGCGCGTCAAACCACAGGTCGCCGTAGGGGTTGTCTTCCACCAGCGGCAGGCCCAGGGTGGCGGCGCGCTCGATCAGCGCGGCG
The DNA here is from genome assembly GCF_039922535.1 of Rhodoferax sp. GTDB lineage: Bacteria > Pseudomonadota > Gammaproteobacteria > Burkholderiales > Burkholderiaceae_C > Rhodoferax_B. Next base: position 9,511 of record NZ_JBDTEM010000375.1, read on the forward strand.
CGGCGGGCTTCGGGCATGGTACGGCCGGTCGGGTTCTGGAAATTGGGCAGCACGTACAGAAAGCGGGCTTTGTCGGCTTTGGCGCTGAGGTCGTCCAGGTCCACGCCCTGGTCGTCGCAGGCCACGCTCACTACCTGGGGCTCCATGGGCGCAAAGGCTTGCAGTGCGCCCAGGTAGGTAGGCGTTTCCACCAGCACTTTGCTGTCTTTGTCGATCAGCACCTTGCCGATCAGGTCCAGCGCCTGCTGCGAGCCGGTGGTGATCAGTACCTGGGCGGGTTCCACGTTCCAGGGCAGGCCGGCGGCGACGATTTCGCGCAGCGGGCCGTAGCCTTCGCTGGCGGCGTACTGCAGCGCACCCTTGCCGTCTTCGTGCAGCACCTTTTCGCAGGCAGCGGCAAATTCAGCCACCGGAAAGGTCTTGGGCGAGGGCAGGCCCCCGGCAAAGCTGATGATGCCAGGGCGCTCGGTGACCTTGAGGATTTCGCGGATGGCCGACGAGTTCATCTTTTCGGTGCGGGCGGCGAGTTGCCAGGGGTTGGAAGGGGTGCTCATGGGGGAACTTTGTGCAATTAGGTTGGAGATAGATTGTGAGCTAAGCCAGCATGGGGGCGAGCGAGGCGACCAGCAAAACGGCCATCACGCCGTTAAAAATCCGGCGGTAGCGGGGGATGCGCAGCCAGTGGCGCAGGCGGCTGCCGCACAGCGCCCACAGGCTGATGGCCGGGATGCCGATGAAGGCAAACCATGCCGCTGCACCTACCACCACCTCGCTGCCGCTGTGGGCGGGCACGTAGCTGCTGAACGCCCCCACGGCCATCACCCAGGCCTTGGGGTTGACCCACTGGAAGCCCGCCGCGCCCCAGAAGCCCAGCGGGTGGGTGGCTTCGGCATCTTTGGGGGCCCCGGCGGTGGCCACGCCCCAGGCCAGAGTCAGCAGATAGGCTGCACCCAGCCATTTCAGCACCAGGTAGAGCTGTGGCACCTGTGCAAACAGCAGGCCCAGTCCCAGACCCACCGAGGCCAGCAAAATGAAGAAGCCAGTCGAAATGCCCGCCATGTGCGGCAAGGTGGCGCGAAAGCCGTGGTTCACGCCGGATGCCAGCAGCATCAGGTTGTTGGGGCCGGGGGTGATGGAGCTGACAAAGGCAAACAGCGACAGCGCGGCGAAAACTTGCATATCCATAGAGACTCCTGAAAATCAACGCACCGGCATGCGTTTGCCGATGAAAACAACCGCGATGACGGCCAGGCCAAAGCCCACGGTTACCGCGTCCAGCGTCTCGCCCAGCAGCGGCACGGCACACAGCATGCTCACAAAGGGCTGCACCAGCTGCACCTGGCTGACGCGCAGCGTGCCGCCCAGCGCTAGCCCCCGGTACCAGGCAAAAAAGCCCAGCCACTGCGAAAACACCGCCAGGTAGGCAAAGGCACCCCAGGCCTGGGCCGACACGGCCTGTGCTGGTTGCGTCCACAGCGCCACCGGCAAGGTGACGG
>NZ_JBDTEM010000376.1:0-2185 GCF_039922535.1 Rhodoferax sp.
CCTGCGGCCAGCAGATCGAGCGCGTCGTGGCCGCTGGCGGCGGTGCGTACCTCAAAGCCCAGGGGCTACAGCAGCTGCACTAGTAGCTCGCGGTCGGGCTCTTCGTTGTCCACCACCAGCAGCTTCCGGCGCGGCCCCAGGTAGGCGCGGCGCAGGCGTGGGGCACTGCTGCGCACGGTTTTCAGGTCGGCACCGTGGATTTCGGGCAGGAAGAGCTTGACGCGGAACACCGAGCCGCTGCCCGGCGTGCTGAGCACGGTCATCTCGCCGCCCATCAGGTCGGTGAGCATTTTGGCAATGGTCAGACCCAGGCCTGCGCCACCCGCCCCGCCGCTGCCAGGGGCCTCGCCGCGCTCGAAGGGTTCAAACACCTGGGCCAGCTCGTCGGCGTGCATGCCGGGCCCGGTGTCTTCGATCTCGATGAAGGCCATCTCCAGCGCGTAGCGGGCGCGCAGGCGCACACGGCCGGTGGCGGTGAACTTGATGGCGTTGCCCAGCAGGTTGATGAGGATCTGGCGCAGGCGCTTCTCATCCGCTCGCACCTGCTCGGGCAGCACGCCCTGCGGGTCGAAGTGGAATTGCAAGCCCTTGGCGCGGGCCTGGGGCTCGAACATTTCGGCCATCTCGTGCAGCAGGTCGGCAAATGGCATGGGCCGCGTGGCCAGCGTGAGCTTGCCGGATTCGATGCGGGCGATGTCCAGCGTGCCTTCGATCAGCGACAGCAGATGTTCGCCGCCGCGCTTGATCACGCCAATGGCCTGCTGCCGGTGCGGCGGCACGCCGGTGTCTTCGCCCATCAGCTGCGCGTAGCCCAGGATGCTGTTGAGCGGGGTGCGCAGTTCGTGGCTGATAGCGCTGATGTAGCGGCTTTTGGCCAGGTTGGCGTGGTCGGCCGCGCGCTTGGCCTGCTCTGCAATCGCGCGGGCCTGGTCGGCCACCAATTTGGCGGCTTGCAAGGCTTTGTCGGTTTGCGCGTGCGAGGCGATTTCACGCTGCAGCAAATGGGTTTGGCGGTTGGATTCTTCTTGCGCCACCTGGCGGCTTTTGTGCGCCAGCACAAACCACCAGGCCACGATGCAGGCCATCAAGACCAGGGCCATGTAGGCTTTGATGAAGCCCGAGCGCAGCGCGGAACTTGGATCGAAATCGGCCTCTAGCGCAGACTGCACCAGCGCCTGCAGCTCCTGAAAATAGAGCAAACCAAACAACGTAGCCAAAATCGGCACGACCACCAGCATCAGCAAAATGAAATGCGCCAAACCCGTTTCCAGGTACGGCCAGGCGCGCTGGGGCAGCAGCCAGCGCATGGCCGCGGCCCACTGCACTTTCAGGCTGGCCTGGGGTTTGCAGAGGTCGCCACAGCGCGCATCCAAGGTGCAGCACAGCGAGCAGATGGCACCTTGGTAGGCGGGGCATTGGGCCATGTCGGGCGCTTCGTACTCGCGCTCGCAAATCACGCAGCGCTGCACGCGCAGGCGCTGGTAGCTGCTGTCGGCCAGGGGTTGGGTGATGCCTCGCCAATCGGACTGGGGCCCACGCGCAATGTAGTAACGGCCCTTGGTCCACCACGCCAGGAAAGGCGATGCCAACATGGCCGTGCCCAAGGCAATCAGCGCCGAGAACGCCTGCGCCATAGGCCCGAATAGGCCCAGGTAGGCCAGCATGGACACGGTGGAAGCCAGGCCCATCGCGCCCACGCCAACCGGGTTGATGTCGTACAAATACGCCCGCTTGAACTCGATGCCCGGTGGCGACAGGCCCAGCGGCTTGTTGATGACCAAATCTGCCACCACGGTCATGATCCAGGCGATGGCGATGTTGGAATACAGCCCCAGCACGTCGCCCAGGGCCTCAAACACGTTCATCTCCATCAACATGAAGGCGATCAGCGTGTTGAACACCACCCACACCACCCGCCCCGGGTGGCTGTGCGTGATGCGCGAGAAGAAGTTGGACCAGGCCAGCGACCCGGCGTAGGCGTTGGTGACGTTGATCTTCAGCTGCGACAGCACCACAAACAAGGCCGTGGCCGCCACCGCCCAGCCGTACTGCGGAAACACGTATTCATAGGCCGCCAGGTACATCTGGTTTGGATCCACGGCGCGGTCCACTGGCACTGCATGGCTGATGGCCAGGTAGGCCAGCAAGGCACCGCCCAGCATCTTGACCACGCCCAGCACCACCC
>NZ_JBDTEM010000377.1:0-4444 GCF_039922535.1 Rhodoferax sp.
GGTGCCCAAGAGGCCTATCTGGTCTATCGCAACACCCTGGACTTGGGCAAAGTCACCGGCAAAAGCTTTGCTTTCGGCCCGGTGCGTGGCCTGGGCCTGACGGCTGGTTTTGACTGGAACACCAAGAACGACCCTGGCTACGCCTCCAAAAAGCGCATGTTTGTCGTCGGCCCAACGCTGATGGTGGACGTACCCGGCTTCTTGAACGTCAGCCTGCTGCTGCTGAAGGAAAGCAACTTCCCTGTCGGCATCGCCAGCCGTTACAGCTACAAAACCCATCCCATGCTGACCGCAGCCTGGGGTGTCCCCATCGGTGGTACCGGCCTGTCGTTCGAGGGCTACATGAACTACATCGGCACCAAGGGCAACGACGAGTTTGGTAATCCGACCTCGCCCGAAACCAATTTCGATGGTTCGGTGTTCTACGACGTTAGCCCATTTGTCGGTGCCGGCAAGAACACCTTCCGCGTGGGCGTGGGCTACCAGTACTGGCGCAACAAGTTTGGCAACCCCGGCACCATCACCGGCACCACGGCCAAAACGCCGATGCTCCGCGCCGACTACCACTTCTAGCGGCAAAAATGGCCATGCAGGGCTGCACCAACCCGCATGGCCGACACCAACCCCTTGCCGGGGCACGGGCCGGGGACACAGGCAGCGCTAAAATCGCGCCTTTGTCGCCCCTCCCCCTCCATCCATGTCGTCTGTAACCGCCGGGTCTACCCGGGCCTGCTTTGACCTGAAAAGCGCCACGCTACCCCTGATTGCGGTGGTGCTGAAAACCGCCGACTTGGCCGCTCTGGCCCAAGAGATGGAAACCCGCTTCGGCGACACCCCCGATTTTTTTGACCAAGACCCGGTCGTCATCAACCTGGTACCGGTCGCAGATACCACCGACCCCATCGACTTCAAGCAACTGGCCGTGCTGCTGCGCAGTTACCGCATGCAGCCCATCGCCGTGCACGGTGGCAGCGCGGCGCAGCGGCAGGCGGCTTTGAAAGCCGGGTTGGTGGACGCACCCGACATCACCAACGCCGCACCCCTGCCGCAGGCGGCAGCCCCCGTGGCCGCACCGCCGCCCGAACCCGCCGTGGTGGTGCCATCCGGCGCGCTGGTTATCGATAAACCCTTGCGCTCGGGCCAGCAGGTGTACGCCCGCGGCACCGACCTGGTGGTGCTGGCGATGGTGAGCAACGGGGCCGAAGTGCTGGCCGATGGCAGCATCCACGTTTACGCCCCGCTGCGTGGCCGCGCCATTGCTGGAGCCAAGGGCAACGAAGACGCGCGTATTTTCAGCACCTGCCTGGAGGCCGAGCTGGTCTCCATCGCCGGGGTCTACCGCACCTCAGAAATCCCCCTGCCCGCCGAGGTGCTGGGTAAACCGGCCCAGGTACGGCTGCTCAGCGAAAAACTGGTCATGGAAGCCCTGTAATGGCGACACGACGCAAGCAAACCCCTGTGCGCCGCCCGCCGCCATCCGCATCTATCACCCCATTCAAACCCAGAACCCTGAAAGACCCGCAACCCATGACCAAGATCATTGTGGTGACATCCGGCAAAGGTGGCGTTGGCAAAACCACCACCAGCGCCAGCTTTGCCTCCGGCCTCGCGTTGCGCGGCCACAAAACCGCCGTGATCGACTTTGACGTCGGCCTGCGCAACCTTGACCTGATCATGGGCTGCGAACGCCGCGTGGTGTACGACCTGATCAACGTCATCCATAACGAAGCCAACCTGAACCAGGCGCTGATCAAAGACAAGCAGTGCGACAACCTATTCGTGCTGGCCGCCTCGCAAACCCGCGACAAAGACGCGCTGACGCAAGACGGCGTGGAGCGCGTGCTGAAAGACCTGGGCGACATGGGCTTTGAATACATCGTCTGCGACTCGCCTGCAGGCATCGAGACCGGTGCGCTGATGGCCATGCACTTTGCCGACGAAGCGCTGGTGGTGACCAACCCCGAAGTGTCTTCGGTGCGCGACTCGGACCGTATCCTGGGCATGCTGGGCTCCAAGACCAAGCGCGCCATTGAAGGCAAAGAACCCATCAAAGAGCACCTGGTCATCACCCGCTACAACCCGGTGCGGGTAGAAGACGGCCAGATGCTGTCGCTGGAAGACATCCAGGACATCCTGCGCATTCCGCTGATGGGCGTGATTCCTGAGTCGGAAACGGTGTTACAGGCATCCAACCAGGGTCTGCCCGCCATCCACCTGGCAGAAACCGATGTGTCCGAAGCCTACAAAGATGTGGTCGCCCGCTTCCTGGGTGAAGACAAACCCATGCGCTTTGTGGCGGCCGTCAAGCCCGGTTTCTTCAAGCGCATGTTCGGTGGGAGATAAGCCATGTCGTTCCTGTCTTTCCTGCTCGGGGAAAAGAAAAAAACCGCCTCTGTGGCCAAAGAGCGGCTGCAGATCATCCTGGCGCACGAGCGCAGTGGCCGGGGTGCCAGCCGTCCCGACTACCTGCCCGCCCTGCAGCGAGAGTTGCTGGCAGTGATCAGCAAATACGTGTCGATCAACGCAGAAGACATCAAGGTCCACCTGGAACGCCAGGACAACCTGGAAGTGCTAGAAGTCAAAATCGAACTGCCAGAGGCATTGCGGTGAAAGCCTGGACCGCCGCCCTGGGCCTGGCGGCTCTGTGCGCTTGCTCGTCCAAAGCCGAGCAAATTGGCGCGGTGGATACGGCTTTCCAGTGGATCGGACCCGACCACAAAATCGTCGTCGATGCCTTTGACGATCCGCTGGTGCAGGGGGTAACCTGCTTTGTATCGCGGGCCAAAACCGGTGGGATCAAGGGCGCTTTGGGACTGGCCGAAGACAAGGCCGAGGCCTCGATTGCCTGCCGCCAGGTCGGCCCCATCAGCTTCACCAAACCGCTGCCGCAAAGCGACGAGGTGTTCAACGAACGCCTGTCCATTCTGTTCAAAAAGCTGCGCATCGTGCGCATGGTGGACAAAAAGCGCAATGCCCTGGTCTACCTGACCTACTCCGACAAGCTGATCGACGGCTCGCCGGAAAACGCCGTCACCGCCGTGGCGGTAGACCGCGCGACGGTGATTCCCGTCAAATAAGGTTCAAGCCCAGTCGCTGGAGCTGTCGCCGCCGATATCCAGCCCGTCGTCGTTGCCAAAGGCATCGACACTGTCGTCATTTGACAGCAACGCGGTGTCATTGGATGCGGATGCACCGCTGTCCTTAGACTCGTTGCCGTCCAGCAGGGACGATGGGGCGGTAGGCTCGCTCAGGCCAAACGCCGATGCGCCCGCCAGGCCATTGCTGCTGTTGATGCTGCCGTTGCTGCCGTGGTGGCCCATCAAATTCTCGATTCCCTGGAACAAAAATGCCCCGGCGGCCACGCCCGCAGCGGTGGTGGCCATGCTGGTCAAAAAGCTGGGTGCCTGGAAGCGTGGCGCTGCCGCCGCGACCGGTGCCGCCTGCGGATAGCCGGGTGCCGGTGCGTAAGCTGCTGCGGGTGCAGCCCCGTAAGAAGGCGCCACCGGGGCCCGGCCCCAGCCGTTGGCATCCAGAAAACCAGCACTTGCGGGTGCCGAGGCAGCGGCCGATTGGGCCCGCAGCAACTCCGCCTGCAAGCTGGCGATTTGCGCCTGGGCGGCTTGCAAGGCGTTGTCTTGCAGCAGGCTGCGCTGCACCAACAGATAGGCTGCGTCGGGCTGGCGCGCTACCGCGGTATCGATCAGCGCCTGCGCCTCCGGGTCCTTCGCGGTGGCCCGCGCTTGGCCGAGCTGCTGCAAAAAAGTACTGAGTTGGTCGCGCTCTTGGGTGTTCATAGAAACCTCAACGGTGGTGGTCAATGCAATATAGATACCGCCCCACCCTGTAAATTCAATGCTTGCACCGGCCACGGTAGTGAAGTGGGGGTAAAGAACGGTGCAGCCTGCTTCACACTTACTACTCTTTTGATAGCTGCCAGTGCAGGTGCTTCCTGCGCCAGAGCCTCTTTTTTTATAAATTTCTGTTCCGGGCCGTCGGTACGCAGTGGGTGCGGGTGGTACGTGCCCGTCACGGCGGGTCTGGCAAGACGGGCGGCCTGGCACTAATGCGATACTTGAGGCCTTGCCCAGTGGATCGGGTTACCCCCTGCCACGGGCCTGCACACCCGGCGTTTGCGCCGACGGGCGCACCATCCGCCCCCACCCAACTTCCAGAAACCAGCCGCCCCCGGATGCGAACCGCCATAGCCACGCCGCCCCTCGCTACCGCACTACTGCCGCAGACCCAAGGCTGGTGCCCTGGTGCCCTGCGCCCGATGCTGTCGGGCGACGGCCTGGTGGTGCGGGTGCGCCCGTATGCAGGTCGGCTCACACCGGCCCAGGCGGCAGGTATCGCTGCGCTGGCCCGCCAGCACGGCAACGGCATGCTGGACCTGACCAGCCGCGCCAATCTGCAGCTGCGCGGCGTGCACCCCGAGTCGCACGCT
>NZ_JBDTEM010000378.1:0-2664 GCF_039922535.1 Rhodoferax sp.
CACTTCGGGCGTGGACCCGGTAGCGCGCGACATGTTTTGGCAGCTGATGATCGACCTGGCCCGCAACGACCTGGTGACGATCTTTATCTCCACCCATTTCATGAACGAGGCCGAGCGCTGCGACCGCATCTCGCTGATGCACGCTGGCCGGGTGTTGGTAACCAACAGTCCGGCCGGGCTGGTGCAGCAGCGTGGTACCGAGAATCTGGAGCAGGCCTTCATCGCTTACCTGGAAGAAGCCGCGCCTCCCGCACCCAACGCCGATGCGGCCCCCGCACCCCGCGGCAACGCCGGCCCCGCACGTCGCACACGCGGCTTCAGTTTTGCGCGTGCCTGGAGCTACACGCTACGCGAGTCACTGGAGCTGCAGCGTGACCCGGTACGCGCCGCGCTGGCGCTGCTGGGCACGGCATTTTTGATGTGCATCATGGGCTACGGCATCAATCTGGATGTGGAAAACCTCTCATACGCCGTGATGGACCAGGACCAAACAGCGCTGAGCCAAAACTACACACTCAACCTCTCGGGTTCGCGCTACTTTATCGAGAAGCCGCCCATCACCAGCTATGCCGAACTGGACCGGCGTATGCGCAGCGGCGAGCTGTCGCTGGCCCTGGAAATACCCCATGGTTTCGGCCGCGACATCGAACGCGGCACACCGGTGCAAATGGGTGCGTGGGTCGACGGTGCCATGCCCGCCCGCGCTGAAACCGTGCGCGGCTACGTACAGGCCATGCATGCCATCTGGCTGAGCGACATGGCTGTGCACCGGCTCGGCCAATCCATCGCGGCACCCGCCAGCATCGAAAGCCGCTACCGCTACAACCCCGACGTCAGAAGCCTGCCCGCCATGGTGCCAGCGGTCATCCCCATGCTGTTGATGATGATTCCAGCCATGCTGACCGCACTGTCGGTGGTGCGGGAGAAAGAGATGGGCTCCATCATCAACCTCTACGTCACCCCCGTCACCCGCAGCGAGTTCCTGCTGGGCAAGCAGCTGCCGTACATCGCGCTAGCCATGTTCAACTTTCTCTTGATGGCGGCGCTGGCCGTTACCGTGTTTGACGTGCCCATGAAGGGCAGCTTTGCCACCCTGGCACTGGCTGCACTGTTGTTTGTGGTCAGCTCAACCGGCATTGGGCTGCTGGCGTCCACGTTCACCAAGAGCCAGATCGCCGCAATATTTGTGACCATGATCGGCACCATCATTCCCTGCGTGCAGTTTGCGGGCCTGACGAATCCCGTGTCGTCCCTCGAAGGCATAGGTGCGACGATTGGGCACATCTATCCCGCCACCCACTTCTTGACGATATGCCGGGGCGTATTCAACAAGGCGCTGGATTTCTCCAGCCTGGGTTCATCATTCTGGCCTTTGCTGATCGCCGCGCCCGTCATCTTGGTCATGTCCATATGGCTGCTGAAAAAGCAGGCCCGCTGAATGCGCATCCCCAACATCTACCGCCTGGGTGTCAAGGAATTGTGGAGTCTGGTGCGCGACCCGATGATGCTGGTGCTGATCGCCTACACATTCACCCTGTCAATCTACGTGGCGGCCACGGCCATGCCAGAGAGCCTGCACAACGCACCGATTGCCATCGTGGACGAGGATGGATCGCCGCTGTCGGCACGCATTATTTCCAGCCTGTACCCGCCGCACTTCAAGCCCCCTTCCATGGTGTCGCTGGCTGAAGTGGATGCAGGCATGGACAGCGGCCAATACACCTTTGTGCTGGATATTCCACCCAACTTTCAGCGTGATGTGTTGGCCGGCCACACGCCCGCCTTGCAGCTGAACGTGGACGCCACGCTGATGAGCCAGGCCTTTACCGGCAATGGCTACATCCAGCAGATTATTACCAGCGAGGTGAGCGAGTTTGTGCAGCGCTACCGCAGCAGCGCAGCAGCTCCGGTAGACCTGGTGCTGCACATGCGCTTCAACCCGAATCTGGAGCAAGCCTGGTTTGGGTCGTTGATGGAGATCATCAACAACGTCACCATGCTGTCCATCATCCTCACCGGTGCAGCACTGATACGCGAACGCGAGCACGGCACGCTGGAGCATCTGCTGGTGATGCCCGTGACTCCCACCGAGATCATGCTGGCCAAGGTGTGGTCGATGGGCCTGGTGGTGCTGTTGGCTGCACTGATGGCGCTGGTGTTTGTGGTCCAGGGCGCGTTGGGGGTACCAATCGAAGGTTCGGTGGCTTTGTTCATGCTGGCGGCTGCGCTGCACCTGTTTGCCACGACCTCACTGGGGATTTTTTTGGCAACCTTGGCGCGCTCCATGCCGCAGTTTGGCATGCTGCTGGTATTGGTGCTTCTGCCGCTGCAGATGCTGTCGGGCGGGGCGACACCGCGGGAAAGCATGCCGGCATTGGTACAGAACGTGATGCTGTTTGCGCCCACCACCCATTTCGTTTCTGTGGGCCAGGCCATCTTGTACCGGGGTGCAGGCATAGCCGTGGTCTGGCCGCAGCTACTGGCTATTCTCGTGATCGGTACCGTATTTTTCTTTGCTTCCCTGGCACGCTTTCGCAAGACGATTAGCCAGATGGCCTGAGTTGACTGTTGTCCATCAATGCGAGACCAGCGCACACCGGCCGGTTTGCAGCAGCAAAGACCGGGTGACGCCGCCCAGCGCCCACTCCCGCAGCCGGCTGTGCC
>NZ_JBDTEM010000379.1:0-6757 GCF_039922535.1 Rhodoferax sp.
ACGATACCCAGGGCCGAATACAGCAGCGAGCCAATCAAAGCCGCGGCAAACCCGGTCACATGAAAGCCCGCCAACAGGCCTGAGGCGAACCAGAACATCAACGCGTTCACCACAAACAAGAACAGCCCCAGCGTGAGGATGGTGACCGGCAGTGTCAACACCACCAGCACCGGCCGCAGCACCGTGTTGAGCAGGCCAATCACCAGCGCGGCGATCAGCGCAGCGGTGAAGTTCTGCACCTGCACCCCGCTGTACAAATGCGCCACCAGAAGCAATGCGGCTGCGCTGAGCAGCCATTTGAAGATGAGTTTCATGCGGGCGAGGATAGCGCGATTAAGCCACCCGCACCCCAACATTACGCTGCCGACACTTTGCGGCGGGCCGCCCAGCTACCGGTCGCCAGCACACCGGCCACGGCCACCGCGTAAAGCGTCCAGTGGGCGGCGGTGCTCCAGGGTGCATCCGGGCCAAATACGCTGGCCAGCACCGGCTCGCCCACGATCATCTTGGCGGCGGTAAAGGCCAGCACGGCAGCGCCGATCTGGATGATGGCCGGGAAGCGCTCCACCAGCTTCAGCACCACCGTGCTACCCAGCACCACGATCGGCACACTCACCAGCAGGCCGATGACGACCAAATCAAACGCGCCGTGCGCGGCACCGGCCACGCCCAGCACGTTGTCCACACCCATCAGCGCGTCGGCCACCAGAATGGTTTTCATCGCGCCCCAGAAGGTGCTGACCACCGGGCCGTCATGCCCGTCCTCACTGCCCTGGTCGGCCAGCAGCTTGTAGGCAATCCACAGCAGGCCCAGGCCACCGACCAGCATCAGGCCGGGGATCTTCAGCAGCCAGACCACGCCGACGGTCATGACCGAGCGCACCGCGATGGCACCCACCGTGCCCCACAGGATGGCTTTCTTTTGCAGATGCGGCGGCAGGTTGCGCGCCGCCAAGGCGATGACGATGGCGTTGTCGCCTGCCAGCACCAGGTCAATCAAAATGATGGCCAGCAGGGCCGACCACCACGGGGCGGATAAAAATTCCATAGAAACACTCCTTTGCAGTTAAAAACCGGCAAAGGCAGGGATCGAAAGGCGGGTGGAAGATGGCCGAGGGGACCAGCAAGCACGCTTCGAAACCCACCTTTGCAGGTGGAAATCGAAGGTCTTGCTCGGCATGGTGAAACATGTTCAACACGGCCCCACTGTCCGGAAGCCCGCGCGGGGCAACGTATTGACGACCAGTGGATGCCCGCTGGGATGGCGGGCGGGAGCTACTCCCCTTCAGGAGGCTGGATTAGAGCACAATCAGCGTCCTTTTGCTTACATCGTGTTCATGGCCGGACTCCACATCACCGACATCGAAGCCGCCATCAACTACTGGCGCATCCAAAAGCCGTCGCCGGACGGCTTCACCCTGTGCGCCGAATTGCGCGCCCTGGCCGAGGTGTACGCCCTGATGGTCTACCACCACGAAGACACGGTGGACGATGTGTCCATGCCCCCTGCGGCCCGCGCGGCCTGGCTGGTGTGGTTTGATACAACCCCCGACACGCCCTGCATCGCCATCTGCTCCACCTTCCAGGGCGATGCGGTCTGCAAAGGCTGCGGGCGAACCTTTGAAGAAGTCCAGCTCTGGCCCGCCATGGGTCCAGCCGACAAACGCGCCACGTGGCGGCGCATCACGCTGGAAGGCAACTCGTGGCGTTTCAACCGTTACGCCGAGCGCGCCGCCGAAGGGCGCATGCCCGCTATTGATTAAGTAGCTGCTTGTGCAGATGGATTCTGCGCCGGAGGCCTAAAAGACCACTATTTCCAGCGGACGCACTCGACCTCGACGCTGCCTTTTTCACTGCCCAGTGTCAGCGCGCCTTCTTGCACCGTGGCTTGCAGCTGCATGCTGCGTTCGGCCAAGGCCGCCAGGGCTTGGGACGCGTCGGTGGGCACGCGCCAGACCTGCAAGTTTTGCGGGCGGCTTAGCTTGCTTTCCATGCCGCGCCACCAGATTTCGGCCGAGTGGCTAAAGCAGTACAGCAACACCTGGTCGGCTTTGCCGCAGGCTTTGATGAGCGGTTTGTCCTCGGGCTGGCCGACTTCCACCCACAGGCGGGTGCGGCCGGTGTAGTCGCGCAGGCTCAGGTCCGGGTCGTCGGGGTTGGAGAGGCCCGCGCCAAACGCCAGCACGCCGTCGCCGCCCAGCACGCTTTGCAGCTGGTGCGCCTGCAGCGCCAGGGCGACCAACCGGATCATCATGCGTTCGTCGGTTTCGCTGGGGTGGCGCGCCAGGGTCAGGGCGTGGTCGGCGTAGTAGCCGTGGTCAATGTCTGCAATTTGCAGGTTGGCCTTAAAGATCGTGGATTTGAGGGCCATATATTGTTCTCCCCCAGTCTGCGCGCACTGCGTGTCGCTTCGCCAACCCCCTACCGGGGGCAACACTGGCAGCCCGGCGGAGCCGGTTCTGCGGTGTTCTGGAAGGGGCGTTGTTGCAGTGCGCGGGTGCTGGGAGTGCCTTTCTTTTTATGCCCGTCTAGCCAAGTCTGCGGCGATGCCGGTGTAGCTGCCGGGGGTCATCGCCAGCAGGCGCTGCTTCTCGGCATCGGGAATCGCCAGCGAATTGATCAGGCCGTGCAGGGCTTCAGCGGTGACAGTCTTGCCGCGGGTGACTTCCTTCAGCTGCTCGTAGGCACCCGACACGCCAAAGCGGCGCATCACGGTCTGGATCGGCTCGGCCAGCACTTCCCACGAGCTGTCGAGGTCGGCCGCCAGGGCTTCTTCGTTCAGTTCCAGCTTGTTCAAGCCGGTCAGCAGCGACTGGTAGGCCAGCGCAGCGTAGCCCACGGCCACGCCCATGTTGCGCAGCACGGTGGAGTCGGTCAGGTCCCGCTGCATGCGGCTGATGGGCAGCTTTTCGCTCAGGTGGCGCAGCACGGCGTTGGCCAGGCCGAGGTTGCCTTCGGCGTTTTCAAAGTCGATCGGGTTGACCTTATGCGGCATGGTGCTGGAGCCGATTTCGCCGTCTTTCAGGCGCTGCTTGAAGTAGCCCAGGCTCACGTAGCCCCACACGTCGCGCGACCAGTCGATCAGGATGGTGTTGGTGCGGGCGATGGCGTCAAACAGTTCGGCCATGTAGTCGTGCGGCTCGATCTGGATGCTGTAGGGCTGGAAGGTCAGGCCCAGGCCCCAGGGATTGATGCCAGTGTCGGGGCCGTGCTCGGGGGTTTCAATGACCTTGCGGCTGAAGGCCTCCCAGTCGAAGTCGGGCCAGGCGGACAGGTGGGCGTTGTAGTTGCCCACGGCCCCGTTCATCTTGGCCATCAATGGGATGTTGGCGATCTTTTCGCGGGCGGCGGCCACGCGCACCAGCACGTTGGCCACTTCCTTGCCCACGGTGGTGGGGCTGGCGGTTTGGCCGTGGGTGCGGCTGAGCATGGGCACGTCGGCAAACGCGTGGGCCATTTCGCGCAGCTTGGTAATCAATGCGTCCAGTCCCGGCAGGATGACCTGGTTGCGTGCGCCCTTGAGTTGCAGCGCGTGGCTGGTGTTGTTAATGTCTTCGCTGGTGCAGGCAAAGTGAACGAATTCGCTGGCGTGCTCCAGCTCGGGCCGGGCTTCGAATTTGGACTTGATCCAGTATTCGACGGCTTTCACATCGTGGTTGGTGACTTTTTCGATGTCTTTGATGGCGCGGCCATCCGCTTCGCTGAACTTGGTGACCAGATTGAGCAAATAGGTGCGTGCGCCGGGGGTGAGCGGCTTGAATTCGGCAAAACCGGCATCGCTCAGGGCGATGAACCAGGCCACTTCGACCTGGACGCGGCGTTGCATATAGCCCAGTTCGCTCATCAAAGGGCGCAGGGAGGCGAGTTTGGCGGCGTAGCGGCCATCCAGTGGCGACAGGGCCGAGATCGTGGAGAGATTCATAGTCTGAATTGTAGGATGCGCGCCACCCTTGGCAAAGCAGGGCTTGCTGGCAGGGGTGAATCGCTAGAATGGCTTCATCCCAGATCCTTGCCCCATAACCACCGTGCCCATGAAACTTATCGGATCGCTGACCAGCCCCTACGTACGTAAGGTACGCGTCGTGATGGCCGAAAAAAAGCTCGACTACCAGTTTGTGCTGGATGACGTGTGGGCGCGCGACACCGTTATCGCCGAATCCAACCCGCTGGGCAAAGTGCCCTGCCTGGTGATGGAAGCGGGCGAAGCGATCTTCGATTCGCGAGTGATCGTGGAGTATTTAGACACCTTGTCGCCCGTTGGCAAGCTCATCCCGTCGCAAAGCCGCGAGCGGGTCGAGGTCAAAACCTGGGAAGCCCTGGCCGACGGCATGTCCGACGCGGGCATCCTGGCGCGCATGGAATCGGTGTGGACCGAGCGCTTTGTCGAGCAGCGCAGCCAGGCCTGGATCGACCGCCAGATGGGCAAGGTCGATGACAGCCTGAAAGCCATGGCCCGCGGCCTGGCCGAAAAGCCCTACTGCAGCGGCATCCATCTCAGCCTGTCGGATATTTCGGTAGGCTGCGCGCTGGGCTGGCTGGAATTCCGCTTCCCCGAGTTGGACTGGCGCGCCCGCCACCCGAATCTGGCCAAGCTGCAAGACAAACTCATGCAGCGCCAGAGTTTTATCGATACAAAGCCGGTGTGAGCACGGTTTTGATCGCCACACCGCAGTTCCACCACTTCGCCGACCCGCTGCCCCTGCAAGGCGGCGGCTCCATCCGCGCCTACGACCTGGCCTATGAGACCTACGGCACGCTGAATGCCGACCAATCCAACGCCGTGCTGGTGTGCCACGCGCTGAATGCGTCGCACCACGTGGCGGGCAGCTACGAAGGCCAGGCCAAGTCGGCGGGCTGGTGGGACAACATGGTCGGCCCCGGCAAGCCGCTGGACACGAACCGCTTTTTCGTCATCGGCGTGAACAACCTGGGCTCCTGCTTTGGCTCCACCGGGCCGATGCACATCCACCCCGACACCGGCCAGGTCTACGGGGCCGACTTTCCGGTGGTCACGGTAGAAGACTGGGTCAACGCCCAGGCCCGCCTGCTCGACCACCTGGGTATCCAGACCCTGGCCGCCGTAATGGGCGGCAGCTTGGGTGGCATGCAGGCACTGGGCTGGACGCTACAGTTTCCAGAGCGGGTGCGGCATGCGGTGGTGATTGCCAGCGCGCCCAACCTCACGGCTGAGAACATTGCCTTCAACGAAGTCGCCCGCCGCGCCATCGTCACCGACCCCGATTTCCACGGCGGCCACTTTTACCAGCACGGCGTGGTACCCCAGCGCGGCCTGCGCATCGCCCGCATGATTGGCCACATCACGTATTTGAGCGATGACGTGATGAACACCAAGTTTGGCAGGCAGTTGGTGGCGGACAGCTACCGCTACACCACGCAGGATGCGGAGTTCCAGATCGAAAGCTATCTGCGCTACCAGGGCGACAAGTTCAGCGAATACTTCGATGCCAACACCTACCTGCTGATCACCCGCGCGCTGGACTACTTCGACCCGGCGCGGCACTTTGGCGGCAGCCTGAGCGCCGCGTTTGCCCAGGTCAAAGCCAAGTTTCTGCTGGTCAGCTTTACCACCGACTGGCGCTTCTCGCCCCAGCGCAGCCGCGAAATGGTCAAAGCTTTGCTGGACCACCACCACACCGTCAGCTACGCCGAAATCGACGCGCCCCACGGCCACGATGCATTTTTACTGGACGATGCCCGCTACCTGGCCACCGTTCGTGCCTACTTTGACCGCATCGCGGGCGAGGTGGTGGCATGAGCGCACAGTCCACCATGGAATCCATCGCCCGCCTGGTGCCCGTAGGCTCCCGCGTGCTCGACCTGGGCTGTGGCGACGGCGCACTGCTGGCCCATTTGCAGGCCACGCGCGGCTGCACCGGCTACGGCGTGGAAATCGACGATGCCAAGCTGCTGAAATGCGTGCAGCGCGGCGTGAACGTGGTGCAGCTCAACCTGGACGAGGGCCTGGCCCTGTTCGACGACGCATCTTTCGACGTGGTGCTGCAAATCGACACCCTGCAGCACCTGCGCAACGCCGAAGTCATGCTGCGCGAGACCGCCCGCGTAGGCCGCATGGGCGTGCTGGCCTTTCCCAACTTTGCCCACTGGCCCAACCGCTTGAGCATCTTGCGCGGCCGCATGCCGGTGACCAAACGCCTGCCCTACCAGTGGTACGACACGCCGAATATCCGCGTGGGCACCTTCAAGGACTTTGAGGTGCTGGCGGGCAAGAACAACTTGCACATCCTGGATGCCTTTGGCCTGCAAGAAGGGCGCGAAGTGCGCTTTTTGCCAAATGCCATGGCGGGCACGGCGGTGTTCAAGTTTCAGCGCGGGTAAGATTTTTGCAAATCAGGGCATTATTTACGGCATAAAAATGGCAGTTAACGCAGACTCTACCTGCGCAGGCAGCTATTTATTTTGATGCGAAAAATCGTAGCATAACGCGGTATATCGCCCGGTCTACGGAGCCACCGCCGCCAGTTGCTGCAAGCGCTGCGCCAGTGCCGACAGGGCAGTGCGCAAGGCCGCGGGCTGGCGGATTTCAAAAGTAAACGGCAGGCGCGCCAGTTCGCGGGCAAACCAGTCCACATCGTCGGCCTGGCTGTGCAGCAGGGTGCCACCATCGGTGGGGTGCAGCAGCCCGATGCTGTCAAACAGCGCCCGGCGCGCCGTCTCCATATCGGTGTGCAGCAGCACCTCGATCTGGATCTCTCTGGGAATGCTGGCAACGCCCAGC
>NZ_JBDTEM010000380.1:0-28681 GCF_039922535.1 Rhodoferax sp.
GCCCTGGCCCACGCTGGCGGCGAAGGCCTTGAAGGGGAATGGAGTTTCTGGCGTGTCGGGTGCGTCGGCCACGGTGGTGGGGAATGGCGTGATTTGCAGCTCACGCTCGTAGGTCAGGGGGCCGCTCATACCGTGCTCGCCTGTGAAGCGTCGGGTTCCAAAAACTCCAGCTGGTTGCCCGCCGGGTCTTTGACGTAAAAGCGCAGGTAGCCCACCAGCGGGCGGCTTTCTTCCAGCGGCACCTGGGCCTGCAGCAGGCGGCTGCGCAACGTAGGCAGGCCTTGCACCTCGAACGCCAAATGGTTGGGGATGGGGTTGGGCTGCCAGTTGTCGGTAGGCACCAGGTCGATGCGCTGCTGCCCGGCCACAAAACGCAGCGGCGCTCCGGCGGGCGCCCCCCCGTGGAACTCGGTCAGGCCGATCAACTGGTTATAAAAGCGCCGGATTTGCGCCTCGTCGCCCGCGCGGAACGGCAGCTGGGCGTGGTGTATGGAGTGGATGGTCATGGGTTTCCTTGCTTCGGCTTGATCTTTAGCTTTGGGATACACGGGGCAGGTATTCGTTGGCCACTACTTCGCCAAACGGGCCGGTAAGGCGCTGGCCGGGTAACTGGCCTTGCAACTTCTCTTGCAACTTATTTGGCAGCAGCGGGAACACCAGTTCGGCGAAGCGGTAGGCCTCTTCCAGGTGCGGGTAGCCGGACAGCACAAAGGTGTCCAGCCCGATGTCGGCGTACTCCTGCATGCGGGCGGCCACGGTTTGCGGGTCGCCCACCAGGGCCGTGCCCGCGCCACCGCGCACCAGGCCCACGCCCGCCCACAGGTTGGGGCTGATTTCCAGGTCGGCCCGGGTGCGCTTTTTGCCACTGCCGTGCAGCGCGGCCATGCGGCGCTGGCCTGCCGAGTCCATCCTGGCAAACGCAGCCTGGGCACGGATGACGGTGTCGTCGTCCAGCTTGCTGATCAGGCTGTCGGCAGCGGCCCAGGCCTCGGCATCGGTTTCGCGCACGATGACGTGCAGGCGGATGCCGAACTTGACCGTGCGGCCGTGTTTGGCGGCACGGGCGCGCACGTCGGCCACCTTCTTCGCCACTTCGGCAGGCGGTTCGCCCCAGGTCAGGTAGGTATCGACCTGCTCGGCGGCCAGGTCGTGCGCCGCGTCCGACGAGCCGCCAAAGTACACCGGTGGATACGGCTTTTGCACTGGCGGGTACAGCAGCTTGGCCCCCTTGACGCTGAGGTGTTCGCCTTCAAAGTCAAAGCTCTCGCCGTTGTGGCTGCGGGCCAGAATCTCGCGCCAGATGCGGATGAACTCGGCCGACTGCTGGTAGCGCTGGGCGTGGTCCAGGTACACGCCGTCGCCTTCCAGCTCGGTCTGGTCGCCGCCGGTCACCAGGTTGATCATCAGCCGCCCGCCAGAAAGCCGGTCGAAGGTAGCCGCCATGCGTGCAGCCAGGCTGGGCTGGTGCAGGCCGGGGCGCACGGCGACCAGGAACTTCAGGCGTTGGGTGACGGGCAACAGGCTGGCCGCCACGACCCAGGGGTCTTCACACGAGCGGCCGGTGGGTAGCAACACGCCTTCATAGCCCAGGCTGTCGGCCGCCTGGGCGACTTGCTTCAGGTAGTTGTGGTCGATCTCGCGCGCGCCTTGCGCCGTGCCGAGGTAGCGGCTGTCGCCGTGGGTGGGGATGAACCAGAAAACTTGCATGGCAACCTCAAAAAATGAACGTGAAAGTTAGGTTTTCAACACGGCATCGGCCACGTTGAGGGGTTTGGGGACCAGGCCGATCTTGAAAAACGCCTGCGCCACGCGCTGCTGGTCGGCCACGGTGGCTGCCGCCAGCGGGGCCACGGGCGAGCGCGGGCGGCGGGTCAAAAACAGGCTGACCACGCCCGCATCCAGCCCGCTGAAGTCTGCAATCAGCTGGATGGCCTGCTTGCGGTCGTCCTGGGCCAGGCGGTCGGCGTGGGTCAGCTCTTCAAACAGCACGGCAATCGCCTGCGGGTGCTGGCTGGCAAAGGTTCTTGATGCCAGGTAAAACGAGTTGTTGTTCGACAGGCCCCGGCCATTGGCCAGCACGCGGGGCTGCACCGCCAGCTCGGTGGCGGCGTAGAACGGGTCCCAAATGGCCCAGGCATCCACACTTTTGCGCTCGAACGCGGCCCGCGCATCGGCGGGTGTGAGGTAGATGGGCTGGATGTCGCCCCACTGCAAACCGGCCTTTTCCACGGCCCGCACCAGCAGAAAGTGCGCACTCGACCCCTTTTGCAGCGCCACCTTGCGGCCCTTCAGGTCGGCCAGAGTGCGCAGGGGTGAATCGGCCTGGGTCAGGATGGCGGAGCTGTCGGGCTTGGGCGGCTCGGCCCCTACGTAGACCAGGTCTTTGCCTGCGGCCTGGGCGAACACCGGGGGTGCATCGCCAGTGAGGCCAAATTCCAGGCTGCCGACCGACAAGGCCTCCAGCAGTTGCGGCCCGGCAGGAAACTCCAGCCAGCTGATCTTGGTGGCGGGCAGGCGCTTCTCCAGCCAGCCCAGTTGCTTGGCGATGACCAGGTTGACGGCGGACTTTTGGTAGCCAATACGTAATTGCTGGAGTTGCTGCAAAGGCGCATTCGCTACGTTTTTAGTAGCTGCCTGCGCAGGTGGAATCAGCGCCAGAGGGCTAAAAAGCCCAAAACTTGCGGCACTGGCCGCCAGCAGGCGCAAAGCGTTGCGCCGGTCGTTGGGGTGGTGCATGGCCGTGCTCCTCAGGCCACGCCCGCCTGGGCGGCTTCCAGAATGCTGATCTTGCGCGGCAGCAGCTTCAGCTCAAAGAAGGTGTCGGCAATCTGCTGCTGCTCGGCCAGGATGGATTTGGTGACGACCACCGTGCCGATGGGGCGGCGCTGCAAGCTCAGCTCGGCCACACTGCGGTCCAGCCCCAGGATGGCGGCGTATTCGGCGGCAGCGGCGGCACGGTCGGTGCCAAACCATTTGTCAATGGCCGTGACCTCCTCCACCGCGATGCGCAGGATGTCGGCGTTCTTGTCGGCAAAGCTGCGCGAACTGAAGTAGTAACCCCGGTTGTTGACCACGCCAGTGGCATCGGCCAGCAGGCGGGCATCCAGCGTCTTTTGCGCCGCCGCGAGGAACGGGTCCCAGATCACCCAGGCATCCACCGAGCCCTGGGTGAAAGCGGCGCGTGCATCGGCAGGTGCCAGGTGGATGTGCTGCACGTCGGTGTAGGCCAGGCCGTTTTTCTCCAGCAGCTTGGCCAGGAAGAACTGCACGTTCGAGCCCTTGTTGTAGGCGACTTTCTTGCCCTTCAGGTCCGCCAGCTTCTGGATGGCCGAGCCCTTGGGCACGATGATCGCCTCACTGGCGACCAGCGGCGCGGTGGCGGCCACGTAGACCAGCGGCGCACCGGCGGCCTGGGCAAAGATCGGCGGGGCTTCGCCCACGTCGCCGAAGTCGATGGCACCGACGTTGAGCGCTTCGAGCTGCACCGGCCCGGCGTTGAATTCGGTCCAGGTCACGCTGGCACCCAGCGGAGCCAGGCGCTTTTCCAGCGTGCCACGGGCTTTCAAAAAGCTCAAAACGCCTTTCTGGTTGCCGATGCGGAAGACGCGTGGGGCCTGGGCGAAGCTGTTGAAAGCGGGTACGGCCAGCGCGCTGGCGGCCAGCACGTGGCGGCGGGAGATCAGCTTGGATGCGTTCATAAAAAGTCCTTGGGGTGGTGCGCAGGCAAGGCTTCGCCCTGCCGCGTTGCAGCCATGTCAAAAAAGTAGGGAGCCGAGGGAGCGTTTAAACGCTACAGCGCACGCGGGAGAAATGGATGGGGGCGTTGGCCGCTTGCTTGCCCCAGTCCTTGGACACTGGCAGCAAACCGGCCGCACGCTTTAGGCGCTGCGCCAGGTCATCGTCCAACTGGTGGCCATCGGGCGGTAGCAAAACCACCTGTCCATCGGTGGCAAACACCCCCGGCAGAATGTGGTCGGCCCCCAGCGACTGCAGCACGGGGCGCAGCGCATAGTCCAGCGCCAGCATGTGGTGCGGGCTGCCACCGGTGGCCATGGGCAAGATGGTTTTGCCTTTGAAGCCGGTCTGCGGCAACAGGTCTAGAAACAGCTTCAGCACACCGCTGTAGGCTGCTTTGTAGATGGGCGTGGCCACTACGATGGCCTGCGCCCGCGCCACCTTGGCCACCGCCTGCGCAATGCTGGGGTGGGCCACGTCGGCCAACACCAGCGCCTGGGGCGACAGGTCGCGGATCAGCACCCGCTCTACCTCGGCCCCGCGCAGCGCCAGGTGCAGTTGCACCGCATCCAACAAGGCGGCGGAGCGCGAGCGCTCGGACGGGCTACCGGCAATCAGAAGAATGGACATGCCGGGCTCCTTACTTTTTGCCGTAGATTTGATCGAACACGCCACCATCGGCGAAATGGGTCTTTTGTGCCTTGGTCCAACCGCCGAAGAGTTCGTCGATGGTGAACAGGTTCACATTGCCAAACTGCTTGGCGTACTTGGCAGCGGCGGCTTTGTCCCGCGGGCGGTAAAAGTTCTTGCCTGCCAGGTCCTGGCCCACGGGGCTGTACAGGTACTGCAGGTAGGCCTCGGCCACCTTGCGGGTGCCGCGCTTGTCCACCACTTTGTCGACCACGCTTACGGGTGGCTCGGCCAGGATGGACAGGCTGGGGGTGACGATCTCGAACTTGTCTTTGCCAAACTCTTGCAGCGCCAGGTAGGCCTCGTTTTCCCAGGCGATCAGAACGTCGCCCTGGCCGCGTTCGGTAAAGCTGGTGGTGGCACCGCGGGCACCGGAATCCAGCGTGACGGCGTTGCTGTACAGGGCTTTCACGAAGTCGCGGGCATGGGCTTCATCGGCCCCGTTCTTCTTCACGGCAAAGCCCCAGGCGGCCAGGTAGTTCCAGCGGGCGCCGCCGGAGGTTTTGGGGTTGGGCGTGACGATGCCGATGCCGGGGCGCACCAGGTCGGACCAGTCGGCAATCTTCTTGGGGTTGCCCTTGCGCACCAGAAACACGATGGTGCTGGTGTAGGGCGAGGCGTTTTGCGGCAGGCGCTTTTGCCAGTCGGCGGGAATCAGCTTGCCGTATTCATGCAGCGCGTCTACGTCGTAGGCCAGGGCCAGGGTAACCACATCGGCCTCCAGCCCGTCAATTACCGAGCGCGCCTGCTTGCCCGAGCCACCGTGCGACTGCTTGATGGTGACCTCTTGCTTGTTCTTGGCCAGCCAGTCTTTGGCAAAGGCGGCGTTAAAGTCTTTGTAGAACTCGCGGGTCGGGTCGTAAGACACGTTGAGCAAGGTCACCGGGGCGGGTGCCTGGGCATGAACCGACAGACCTGCGGCGGCGGCGGCGATGGCGACAAGGGCTTTAGAGAGATGGCGGCGGGTCAACATAGAGGATTACAGTTCCAGATAAAGTGCGATGGGTTGGATTCTGAAAGCCAACCATCAAAACTGGAACGAATGAATTCTCAGTTGTTTATTACTTAAACATCTCAAGCGCATGGACTGGCACGTCCAAGTCAAAAATTAGCCCTCTCCGTCGGACATAGTTGGCACGCGGCGTGCTCGGCCTGCTTGTAGTTTGGCGGCAGAAAGCTACATTCGATTGCATGTCGGTGCCGGGGCGCGTCACCCCCGGCAAACAAAGCGCCAGTGTCCAAGAGTCTGTTTACGATGTGTTGGGGGGTGGAATAAATCGTAAACAGCCTCTGCGAGCGTGGTGCCACCGGCGCCATATTTGAGGCGCGAGAACGTGTGCATGGCGTATTTGGGGCCGGGCGGCTGTCTTTGCCATGAACGGTGCCGAAAAGATGATGCGCGAACCGGCATTCGGGTAGTCCAAACAGCCGCCTCCATTTGCTATTTAAATAATAGCTACTAGCGCATATTGAACTTGCACCAACTGCCAAAATTCCATCCAACCACGGGTTTGCCCGCGTAAACCCTGGGTTGCAATGTCTTTGCTGCCCGGCCAAGCACCCAAAAACCATCTTGTATCCTGATATTTTCGAACCTTATGGTAAAGTTCATTATGAATCAACAGCTTACGCAGCCCTCCAGACTTGACTAATCTCGCCATAGCCTCTAACCTTCGACCGATGCATAAATGGCTCGCTGTTTTATCTCTTGTATGCGCATCTGTACACGCTGCGCCTCAGACCACCATCCAAGAAGACATGGACAAGTTACTGGCCGATCGCGGTCTGCTAACCCATACCATTGACCAGCTGGAACAGGTACGGCAAACCGTTAGCACCCGGGCTTCGGACTTGGTGGTTAACGCGATGGGGTTCCTGGGCGTACCGTACAAATTTGGTGGCACTTCAGCCGAAACCGGCTTCGATTGCAGCGGCTTTGTTCGCGCCATGTACGAGCAAACCGTCGGTTTGGTTCTGCCTCGCCGTGCCAACGAACAAGCGGCCGCCACCGACCGTATTGAAAAAAGCGAATTGCGCCCTGGCGACCTGGTGTTCTTCAACACCATGCGCAGAGCCTTCAGCCATGTGGGTATTTATGTGGGCGATGGTAAATTCATCCACGCTCCCCGCACCGGTTCCGAAGTCCGCGTAGAAGACATGCGTACTGCTTACTGGCAACGCCGCTTTGATGGCGCCCGCCGCGTCACCCCCAACGCCGAAGCTGATATCCCTTCGACCAAGTAGCTTCGGCGGTAAAACCTGCCAGTTCTGACGGTCTTTGCGGAAATCGGCCAAGCCGATAAGCTCCATTCTTTTGGAGACAGCCCATGCAGCGAAAAACCGCCCAGGATTTCGACCAGGAACTGCTGATATTGTTCGATGCCTACGTGCACGGCACACTGGACCGCAGAGGTTTTCTGGAGAAAGCCCAAAAGTTTGCCGTAGGCGGCGTTACCGCCACCATGCTGCTCGGAGCGCTCAGCCCCAATTTCGCGCTAGGCCAGCAAGTCACCCCCACCGACCCTCGTATCGCCACCGAAACGCTGTCCTACGCGTCTCCTAACGGCTCCGGTACGGTCAAAGGCTACTTGGCCCGCCCCGCCAACGCCACAGGCCCCCTGCCCGCCATCTTGGTGGTGCACGAAAACCGCGGCCTGAACCCCCACATCGAAGACATCGCTCGGCGCTTGGCACTGGACAACTTCGTCGCCTTCGCGCCCGACGCACTAACGCCGCTCGGCGGATACCCCGGTGATGAGCAAAAAGCCGTGGCCTTGTTTGCCCAGCTCGACCAGACCAAAACCGCGGAAGACTTTGTAGCAGCAGCCAACTTCCTCAAAGCCCGCCCCGAGGCGGTCGGCAAAATCGGCGTGGTCGGTTTCTGCTTCGGTGGTGGCGTGGCCCACATACTCTCAACGCGCCTGCCCGACCTGGGTGCCGCCGTGCCCTTCTACGGCAACCAACCCGCCGCCAGCGCCGCCAGCCAGGTCAAAGCACCCTTGCTAATGCACTTTGCCGCCGTCGATGAACGCATCAATGCCTCTTGGCCGGTGTACGAAGCCGCCCTGAAAGCCGCTGCCGTGCGCTACACCGCCTACCAATATCCAGGCACACAACACGGATTCAATAACGACACCACGCCCCGCTATGACGCGGCGGCGGCCAAACTCGCATGGGAGCGGACCCTGGCGTTCTTCAACCAGAACCTGCGCGGTTGAATATCCCGAATGCCCTAAAGACATTTTTTATCGCCCATAAAAAAAACCTCTAAGAAAAAATTTCTTAGAGGTTTTTGGGTATTAAATGGTCGGTGTGAAAGGATTCGAACCTTCGACCCCTTGCACCCCATGCAAGTGCGCTACCAGGCTGCGCCACACACCGATCAAGCCTTGTATTATAGCCTGCGCTTAGAGCACTTCTGAGAGCAAGTCACGAATTTCGAATAATTCTTGGCGTACCGATAAAAGGTGCTGGGCGGCAGCGTCGTCATAGTCCAGCGTGACCACATCCTCCAGGCGCTCAAACGATGTGTCACCTTCGTCCAGAGCATCCATGTCGTCCAACATAACATCCCCCAGGCGCTGCTTGTCGCGGTCGCCTTGCACAAGTTCCTGCAGCTTGTTGCGCGCACCACTGATGGTGAAGCCCTGGTCATAGAGAAGGTCGCGGATCCGGCGGATCATCAGCACTTCGTGGTGCTGGTAGTAGCGCCGGTTACCACGCCGCTTCATGGGCCGCAACTGGGTGAATTCCTGCTCCCAATAGCGCAGCACGTGCGGTTTCACCCCGCACAGATCCGCCACCTCGCCAATGGTGAAGTAGCGTTTGGCGGGGATGGACGGGAGGGAATTTCCCATAAAAATCAATGTGATCCTGTGGAATGCGCGAGCAACCCACAAGGGTACCCGAAGTAACACATAGACGGAAAATTAGTTCGCAGCACCTCGGCCACCTGCGTGAAAAATATCACGCCAATATGGGTACAGCAAAAATTCTTTCAGCCCTGGATTTGCTCTTTGAGCTTGTGGCTGGCGTGGAAAGTCACGACCCGGCGGGCATCAATGGGAATCGCTTCGCCCGTGCGCGGGTTGCGGCCAGGCCGGGGGGCTTTGATGCGAATTTGGAAGTTACCGAAACCTGAAATCTTGACATCCGTGCCCTCGACCAGGCTGGTGCTGACCAGGTCAAAAAAGGCATCCACCATATCTTTAGACTCGCGCTTGTTCAGGCCGATTTGCTCGAACAGCAAATCGGCCAGTTGGGCCTTGGTCAGGGCTGGGGTTTCCAGACTTTCAACCGCAATTTCCACGGCTTTCTCCAGGTTGTCGTGTGAGATCAAAACCGCTGCGCTCAGGCGCGCAGACGCGCACCGCATTGCGTACCGAGCTGGGCCAGTATCGCCTGCACCGTAGACTCGATCTGCAGCTCGGTCAGCGTGCCATCCAGACTGTTGAGCGTGAGACGCAGCGCAACGCTCTTCTCACCTTGCGCCAAGCCGCCTGTAGGCACAGGCTCAGTGCCTTTGGGCGAAGGCTTAGGGCGGTAGATGTCAAACACCACGGTGTCGCGCAACAACCCATCCGTAGCGGCAGCCTGTGTGGCTGCCAACAGTGCACCATGGCCAACCGCTTCGGCCACGATGACGGCAATATCGCGTTCAACCGACTGGTGCTTGGCCACAGGCGCAAATACCGGTACGGGCCGTTGCAGTACGGCATCCAGCTCCAGCTCAAACAGCATCGGCGCCTGCGCCAAGTCATAGGCCTGGCGCCATTGCGGATGCAGTTCGCCGATAAAACCAATCACCTGTCCACCCACCAGCACCCGCGCGCAACGGCCAGGGTGCAAAGCAGGATGTTCAGCCGCCTCAAACTGGACGGGCAGCGGCGCCAGTAGCGCCTCCACGTCGCCCTTCATATCGAAGAAGTCAGCCGCCTGTTCACTGCGCCCCCATTGCAGCCGGTCGGCCGCACCGAAGCTGATGCCCGCCACCCGCATGGGCTGGTGAAAGCCCGCCACAGTGGTGTCGGAGTTCACGGCGTTGGCATCGCGCAAAAACACGCGGCCTAACTCAAACACCCGCACCCGGTTCGCTTTTCGGTCAAGATTAAACTTCAAAACTTGTAGCAAAGAACCCATAAGGGACGAGCGCATGACACTCATTTGGCTTGCAATCGGATTCAGCAGCTGGATGGGGTTAGGGTTGCCCGCCAGCTCTTTCTCCCAGCGTTCTTCGACAAAGCTGAAGTTGATGGTTTCCTGGTAACCCAAACCCGCCAAAGCACGGCGCACAGCGAATGGGCTGCGCTGTGCTTCAGTGCGGATTTTGGCGGTGATGGGGGCCAGCGGTGGCGTAGTGGGCAACTGGTTGTAGCCCACCATACGCACGATTTCCTCGATCAAATCTTCTTCAATGGTCAGATCGAAACGGTAAGACGGCGGGGTCACGGTCAGCACGCCATCGCCCTCCACCACTGGCAAACCGAGGCGGATCAATGCGTCGGCGCACTGCGCCTGGGTCAGCGGCATGCCGATGACTTTGACGGCCCGTGCCACGCGCAAAGTGACTGGCACAGCTTTCGGCACGTTAACCTGGGTGTCGTCCATCGGACCGGCTTCGCCACCGCAGATGTCCAAAATCAATTGCGTGATACGTTCCAAGTGCTCCACGGTGTTGCTAGCATCCACGCCGCGCTCGAAGCGGTGCCCAGCATCGGTAGAGAAGTTGTAACGGCGCGAACGGCCCGCAATCGACTTGGGCCACCAGAAAGCGGCTTCAGCATAGATGTTGACTGTATCGTCCGACACGGCCGTTGCATCGCCGCCCATGATGCCCGCCAGTGACTCGACCTGACTGTCATCGGCAATCACACCGACTTTTTCGTCGACGGTAACGGTGTTGCCGTTCAGCAGCTTGAGCTGCTCGCCGGGCTGGCCCCAGCGCACATCGAGTCCCCCGTGGATTTTGTCCAGATCAAAAATATGCGAGGGGCGGCCCAGCTCAAACATCACGTAGTTGGAGATGTCCACCAATGCCGTCACGCTGCGTTGGCCGCAGCGCGCTAAGCGGTCCACCATCCATTGCGGGGTGGTGGCTTTGGGATTGACGTTGCGCACCACACGGCCCGAAAAACGGCCACACAGGTCGGGGGCGCTGATTTTGACTGGCACGCGGTCGGTTCTTTTCACCGCCACAGCGGGGAAGCTGGGCTGCAGCAAGGGTGCACCGGTCAGCGCGGCGACTTCGCGGGCTACGCCAAACACGCTCAGGCAGTGCGCCAAATTTGGCGTGAGCTTGAGGGTGAACAAGGTGTCATCCAGCGTCAAATATTCGCGGATGTTCTGGCCCAGAGGCGCATCGGCCGCCAGCTCCAGCAGGCCCCCTTGGTCTTCGGACAGCTTGAGTTCGCGGGCCGAGCACAGCATGCCTTGGCTTTCAACGCCGCGCAGCTTGCCAACCTTAATCACGAAAGGCTTTCCATCTTCACCAGGCGGCAATTCGGCACCCACCAGCGCGCAGGGCACACGGATACCGACGCGGGCATTCGGTGCACCGCAAACGATGTTTAGCAGCTCCGCTTGGCCGACATCGACGTTACAGATACGCAGGCGGTCGGCATTCGGGTGCTGTTCGGCAGTCTTGATTTCTCCCACGACGATGCCGGTAAACGGCGGGGCCACGGGTTTGAGTTCTTCAACCTCCAACCCGGCCATGGTCAAGGTGTCGGCCAGTTGCTCGGTGGTCAGGTCGGGGTTGCAGAAAGCGCGCAACCAGGATTCGGGAAATTGCATGGTCTAGTTCTGCTGAAAAGTTGTAGAACTTACGCAGTGCACCTTGATGTCGTCCGGGCGATCAGGTGGCTAGCGTAACTCTTGGATTTATTGAAACTGGCTGAGGAAACGGATGTCGCCATCAAAAAACAATCGCAGGTCGTTCACACCGTAGCGCAGCATGGTTAGACGGTCCGGGCCCATGCCGAAGGCAAAGCCGATGTATTTTTCGGGGTCCAGACCCATATTGCGCACCACGTTCGGGTGCACCTGGCCGGAGCCGGCCACTTCCAGCCAACGACCCGACAAGGGGCCACTCTGGAACTGGATGTCGATTTCGGCACTGGGCTCGGTGAACGGAAAGAAGCTGGGGCGAAAACGCAGTACCAGGTCATCCGACTCAAAGAAGGTACGGCAGAAATCGGTGAAGACTACTTTCAGGTCTTTGAAGCTAACGTTCTCGCCGATCCACAAGCCTTCGCACTGGTGGAACATCGGCGAGTGGGTGGCATCGCTGTCCACGCGGTAAGTGCGGCCGGGCGCGATCACGCGGATCTCGGGCATGACCTGACCCGCGTCAATGGCGGCGCGGTGTTTTTTCACGTGCGTCACCGCATGGCGGATCTGCATCGGACTGGTGTGGGTGCGCAGCAAGTTGGGCGCGGTGGCTGTGCCGCCTTCGACGTAAAACGTATCGTGCATAGAGCGCGCAGGATGGTCTTCAGGCGTGTTCAGCGCGGTGAAGTTGAACCAGTCGGACTCGATCTCAGGGCCTTGGGCAACTTCAAAACCCATGGAGCCGAAGATAGCCTCGATGCGCTCCAGCGTCAGGGACACGGGGTGCAAACCGCCCTGCCCGCGCTGGCGGCCCGGCAAGGTCACGTCGAGGGCCTCGGCCTTGAGTTGCTGCTCCAGCTCGGCATCGGCCAAGGCTTTGCGGCGTGCGGTCAAAGCGGCTTCGATGGCCTGTTTGGCCAGGTTGATGGCGGCACCGCGTGATTTTTTTTCTTCTACGCTCAGGGCCCCCATGCCCTTCATCAGCTCGGTGATGCGACCGGATTTACCTAAAAACTGGGCTTTGGCATTCTCCAGATCGGCGGGCGTGCTGGCCCCCAGGAAACTGCTGTGTGCTGCACTGACAATCGCGTCCAACTCGTTCATAAGATCTCTTGGAAATGACAAAGGGCTAGCGCCTTTTCAAGCTCTAGCCCTTGGTTTACTTGCACAGAATGCTACTCAAAGAATAGCAAACTAGCGTGGGGAATCAAGCAGCCAGACGGGCCTTGACTTGCTCCACGATGCTGGCAAAAGCCGCCTTGTCGTGCACAGCGATATCGGACAGCACTTTGCGGTCGATCTCGATGGCTGCCTTCTTCAGGCCATTGGCGAACTGGCTGTAGGTCAAACCGCATTCACGCGCGGCGGCGTTGATACGGGCAATCCACAGCTGACGGAACACCCGCTTGCGGGTCCGACGGTCACGGTAGGCATATTGCCCAGCCTTCATTACCGCTTCTTTGGCGACGCGGTAAACATTACCGCGGCGACCGCGGAAACCTTTAGCAAGGGCGAGAACTTTTTTGTGGCGGGCGCGAGCCGTTACACCACGTTTGACGCGAGGCATGTATTTACTCCTTGTTCGTCGTTAAATCAAATACCACGGCCGGGCAGCATCTGCGCCATGTGACCCATATTGGTCTCATGCACTGCAGTAGAACCGCGCAACTGGCGTTTATTTTTGGTGGTCTTCTTGGTCAAGATGTGACGTTTGAAGGCGTGGCCGCGTTTAACGGTACCACCTGGACGAACGCGAAAGCGTTTTTTCGCCGCGCTCTTGGTCTTCATTTTGGGCATTTCAATGCTCCTGTTCATTGTGCTCGTGAGGCGCTGGAAACCGATCCCAGACTTGTTGGCCCCGAGCCACTTCTTAGTGGCGAGTTTTCACTCTCCACTTCTGAGCGGTGGGCTTTCACCCCCCGCTTCAGGCAGAGAAACTTGCATTTCTCTGCATTTACAACCCGCAAGCCGAGACCTGCGGGCTGAAATTCTTACGATGCCGTGACAGGCGCTGGCGCAGCTTCTGCGGCGGGCTTGCTGGACGCTGGCTTCTTCTTGCCAGGCGCGATCATCATGATCATCTGGCGGCCTTCCAACTTGGGAAACTGCTCCACGATAATCAGATCTTGCAAGTCGTTGCGGATGCGTTGCAGCAAGGCCATACCGATTTCCTGGTGGGTGATTTCTCGCCCCCGAAAACGCAAAGTGATCTTGCACTTGTCGCCGTCGGCCAGGAAACGCTTGATATTGCGCATCTTGATGTTGTAGTCGCCATCGTCGGTACCGGGACGGAATTTGATTTCCTTGATCTCGATCACCGTTTGCTTGGACTTCGCGTCAGCCGCTTTCTTTTGTTCCTGGTATTTGAACTTGCCGTAGTCCATCAAACGACAGACCGGCGGGTTCGCCGTAGCAACAATTTCAACCAAGTCCACATCGTATTCACCGGCCAAACGCAAAGCTTCCATCAGGCTGACTATGCCTAAGGGCTCATTTTCTGGGCCGGAAAGACGAACTTCCGGGGCCATGATTTCACGGTTCAGACGGTGTTTGCGTTCTTCGCGGTGACGGCGGTCACGAAATTCAGTAGCGATGGCTCAAATCCTTAAAAATCAGAATGCTATAGTAAAAATAGCAACTACCGCAGACAGGGCGTGCGCTAAAGCCTAGGTTTATTTAAAAACTACAGTTTTAGAGTGATGTCACTGGCAATTTTGGACTGAAAGTCCTGTAGCGACATCACACCGAGGTCAATATTGCCCCGGGCGCGCACTGCGACGGACCCAGCTTCTTTTTCTTTGTCGCCTACGACAAGGATGTAGGGAAGCTTTTGCATCGAATGCTCTCGTATTTTACGCGTTATTTTTTCATTGCGTAAATCCAACTGCACCCTAAGCCCTTGATCTTGCAGCGTTTTGGCAATTTCACGACAGTAATCGTCCTGCGACTCCGAGATATTGAGGATGGAAACCTGCGCCGGAGCCAGCCAAGTGGGCAATGCGCCAGCATGTTGCTCGATCAAAATGCCGATAAAACGCTCCAGACTGCCAAGGATGGCGCGGTGCAGCATGACCGGGCGGTGCCGGGCACCGTCTTCACCCACAAACTCGGCATCCAGGCGCTCGGGCATGGAGAAATCAACCTGCATCGTGCCGCATTGCCACTGGCGGCCAATCGCATCTTTCAGGGTGTATTCGATTTTGGGGCCATAGAAAGCACCGTCGCCGGGGGAAATTTCAAACTCGACCCCGGACGCGCGCAGGCATTCCATCAAGGCGTGTTCGGCCTTGTCCCAAATCTCATCCGAGCCGATGCGCTTTTCAGGGCGCGTGGCCACCTTGTAGATGATGTTGTTGAAGCCAAAGTCGGCATAGACCTTCTGCAGCAACGCGGTGTAGTTCACGCACTCTTGCAAGATCTGGTCTTCGGTGCAGAAAATGTGCCCGTCGTCCTGCGTGAAACCACGCACGCGCATGATGCCATGCAGGCCGCCCGAGGGCTCGTTGCGATGGCACTGGCCGAATTCGCCGTAGCGCAGCGGCAGGTCGCGGTAGCTCTTGATGCCTTGCTTGAAAATCAGAATGTGGCCGGGGCAGTTCATCGGTTTCAGGGCGTATTCGCGCTTTTCCGATTCCGTGGTGAACATGTTTTCGCGGTACTTGTCCCAGTGGCCGGTTTTCTCCCACAGCGTCTTGTCGATGACCTGCGGGCCTTTGACTTCCTGGTAGCCGTTGTCTTGGTACACCTTGCGCATGTACTGCTCTACGCCTTGCCAGACAGTCCAGCCCTTGGGGTGCCAAAACACCAGGCCGGGGGCGTGGTCGTCGATGTGGAACAGGTCGAGCTCGCGGCCCAGCTTGCGGTGGTCGCGCTTTTCGGCTTCTTCCAGCTGCGTCAGGTAATTTTGCAGATCGTCTTTGCTGGCCCAGGCCGTGCCGTAAACGCGTTGCAGCATTTCGTTGTTGTGATCACCGCGCCAGTAGGCACCGGCCAGCTTCATCAGCTTGAAGAACTTCAGCTTGCCGGTGCTGGGCACGTGGGGGCCGCGGCACAGATCTTCGAACGCGCCTTCGCGGTACAGCGATACATCCTGGTCGGCCGGGATACTGGCGATGATTTCGGCCTTGTAGTGCTCGCCCAGGCTTTTGAAATAGGCCACGGCCTCGTCGCGTGGCAGTACGCGGCGGGTCACGGGCTCGTCTTTGGCGGCCAGGGCGACCATCTTCTTCTCAATGGCGACCAGGTCGTCAGGCGTGAATGGGCGTTTGTACGAAAAGTCGTAGAAGAAACCGTTTTCGATCACCGGGCCGATGGTCACCTGCGCGTCGGGAAACAGGTCCTTGACGGCATAAGCCAGCAAGTGGGCGGTAGAGTGGCGGATCACGTCCAGGCCGTCCGCGTCCTTGGCGGTGATGATGGCCAGCGGGCTGTCCTGGGTGATCTGGTAGCTGGTGTCCACCACGGCACCGTTGATCTTGCCCGCCAGCGCGGCCTTGGCCAAGCCGGTGCCGATAGTAGCGGCTACTTCGGCAACCGTGACTGGGCCAGGAAATTCGCGGACGGAACCATCGGGGAGCGTGATGTGGATCATGGGTATCTGGAGTTAAAAAGCAAAAAGCGCGGTGGATAACGTAAAAGTTAAGCCGCGCTAGCTTGTGAGCCCTAGATTTTAACCGTCAATGCGCACCCGCTGCCGCCTCGGCCGCAGCCTTGCCCATCGCGGCCGGGCGCTGGGTGATCCACACCAGCGGGATCAGCAGCAGGAACATCACGGACGAGGCAAAAAACACATCGTTGGCCGCCAAAGTTGCCGCTTGCTGGCCAATCAGCCGGTTCACTGTCTCCAGCGCCTGCTGCGGCTCCATGCCTGCGCTGGCCAAACCATTCAACGCGCCGGTGGCGGTTTGCCGCCCCGCGTTGATGTACTCGGTCAACTGCGCGTGGTGCAAGGTGGTGCGGCTTTCCCACACCGTGGTGACGATGGACGTGCCCATGGCACCGGCGGTGATACGCACGAAGTTGGTCAAACCCGAGGCAGCAGGAATGCGGTCTGGGGTCAGACCCGACAGCGTCAGGATGCTCAGCGGGATAAAGAAACACGCCATCGCAATGCCCTGGATGATGGTGGGCACCATCAGCGTGGCCTCGTCGGCCTGCACATTGAAGCGCGAGCGCATCCACAGCACGATGCCGAACACCACGAAGGCCATGGTGGCAAACAGGCGCGGGTCAAACTTGGCGATGTTCTTGCCCACCAGGGGTGACAGCACGATGGCCAGCAAGCCCACCGGTGCCAGCACAAAACCGGCCTGCGTGGCGGTGTAGCCCATGTACTGCTGCAACCACAGCGGCAGCAACACCACGTTGCCAAAGAACAAGCCGTAACCTACCGAGGTGGCCAGCGTGCCCGCCCAGAAGTTGCGCCGGGCAAACAGGCTCAGGTCGGTGACCGGGTGCTTGTCGGTCAGCTCCCAGGCCACGAAGAACAAAAAGCCTACCAACGCCACTGCGGCCAATATCTGCACTTCGGTAGAGTTGAACCAGTCCAGTTCCTTGCCCTTGTCCAGCATGATCTGCAGCGCGCCCACCCAGATGACCAGCAGGGCCAGGCCCACGCTGTCGATGGGCAGCTTTTTGGTGGCCGTTTCGCGTTTGCGGTACAGGTTCCAGGTGGCCGCAGCAGCCAGAAAGCCCACCGGAATGTTGATGTAGAAAATCCACGGCCAAGAGATGTTGTCGGTAATCCAGCCGCCCAGCAGCGGGCCCACCACCGGCGCTATCAGCGTGGTCATGGCCCACATAGCCATCGCCGTGCCCGCCAGCGCTTTGGGGTAGCTGGACAGCAGCAGCGCCTGCGACAACGGAATCATCGGCCCGGCCACAAAGCCCTGCAAGATGCGAAAGGCGATCAGCGTACTCATGTTGGGGGCCAGGCCGCACATCCACGATGCCAGTACGAACAGCAAAATGCTGATGGTGAACAGCCGTACCTGGCCGAAGCGCTGCGACAGCCAACCGGTGAGCGGCACCGAGATGGCGTTGGCCACGGCAAAGCTGGTAATCACCCAGGTGCCCTGGTTGGGGCTGACGCCCAGGTCCCCGGCGATGGCCGACAGGGACACGTTGGCAATCGACGAGTCCAGCACATTCATGAACGTGGCGGTGGACAAAGCGATGGTGCCCCACATGCGGGCCGAACCCTCTAGCGGGGGCGGCGGCGTGTAGGCAAATGCAGAGGCTGCAGTGGACATGGCGAGGCAATCCGTCCGAAAGGTTTACTGGGCTTGCGCCACGGCGGCGGACGGGGCGGCGGCCACAGCCATCGCCTTGCTGCTGCTCTTGCCCGCGGCATGGCCCAGGTTGGCGGTGATCACACGCTGCACATCGGCATCGGCCGCGCTCTCAGGGGTGGCACCCACCTGCATGGTGGACAAGGCCACACTGCGCGGCGCCTCGGCCAGCATCTGGCCGTCTTGCTTGGTCACGTCAATCGTGGCATCCATCGACAGGCCCACACGCAGCGGGTGGCTCACCAGCTGCTGCGGGTCCAGGGCGATGCGCACGGGTACGCGCTGCACCACCTTGATCCAGTTGCCGGTGGCGTTTTGCGCGGGCAACAGCGCAAAGGCCGCACCCGTACCCACACCCAGCCCGGCCACGGTGCCGGTGTATTCCATCTTCTTGCCGTACAGGTCGGCGGTCAACTTGACGCTTTGGCCGATGCGGATGTTGCGCAGCTGCACTTCTTTGTAGTTGGCATCCACCCACACCTGGCTCAGCGGGATGATGGACATCATGGGTGTGCCCGCCGCGATGCGCTGGCCGAGCTGGATGGTGCGCTTGGCGACATAGCCGTCCACCGGGGCCAGGATGGCCGCACGCTGGCTGGCCAGGTAGGCCTCGCGGACCTTGGCGGCCGCGGCCAGCACGCTGGGGTGCTGGTCGATGCTGGTGCCGTCGGTCATGGCCTGGTTGCTGGTGAGCTGCTCTTTGGCGGCGGCCACACCGGCCTGGGCAGCGGCCACGCTGGCCTGCACCGAGGACAAGCCGCTTTGGGCGGTGGCCAACTGGGTTTGGGCGTGGCTGAGTTCTTCTTTGGAGACCGCGCCGTTGCCGGTCAGGGCCTGGCGGCGGCGCAAGTCGTCCTGCGCACGGGCGACTTCGCTTTGGGCGCGGGCGATGTCGGTTTGGCTGCGCGTCACGTCTGCCGTACGCAGGGCGATCTGGGCGGTCAGCGTGCCGTTGTTGGCGTAAAAGGTGCGCACCTGGCGCACGGCCTGGGCCAGATTGGCCTCGGCCTGGTCCAGGGCCAGCTTGGAGTCGGCTGGGTCCAGCTTGACCAGCGGCTGACCGGCTTTCACGAAGTCGGTGTCGTCGGCCAGGATGGCCATCACGGTGCCACCGACCTGCGGGGTGATCTGGATCACATTGCCCTGCACGTAGGCGTTGTCGGTGTCTTCATAGTGGCTGGCGATGACGGCGTCGTAGGCGATCCAGCCCAGCCCGGCCAGCACCACCACGGCGGCGATGGTGATCAGGGATTTTTTGCGCTGGGGGTTGGCGGCGGCGGCCTCGGGCGTAACGGGGGCAGCGTTGGTTGTGGAATCAGACATGGTGTTCACCTCAGATAAATTTATAAAAAACAGGGCTCTAGCGCAGGTTTAATATGCGCTGGCAGCTATTGATTCAGTAGCAGATGCGTTGTAACCGCCACCCAACGAGCGCACCAGCGCCACCTGCGTGTCCAGTGCGCGAGCGGCCAGATCGACCTGCGAACGGCGTTGGGCCAGCACGGCGGTCTCCGCGGTCAATACGTTCAGGTAGTTGCCCAGCCCGGCGCGGTAGCGCTGCACGGCAATCTCGTAAGCGGCTTCGGCGGATTGCTGTGCGGCGCGCTGCTCGGCTTGCTGGCGCACGATGGACTGCTGCGAAGTGAGCTGGTCGGCCACGTCGCGCACGGCATCGACCAGCGCGGCGTTGTAGCTCTCGACCGCGGCATCCAGGTCGGCGGTTTTGACCTTCAGGCCGGCGCGCAAACGGCCCGCGTCAAAGATCGGCAAATGGAGGGCCGGGCCAATGCCCCATTGCTCGCTGCCCGCATGCAGCAGGTTGCCCAGGCCGATGCTGGAGAAGCCGGCAAAGCCCACCAGGTTGATGTCGGGATAGAACTGGGCTTTGGCGCTATTGATATCGGCGCCGGCGGCTGCTACGCGCCAGCGGGCGGCAGCGATGTCGGCCCGGCGGCCCAGCAGGTCGGCGGGAATAGCCTGCGCATTTGCTGCGGTTTTAATAGCTGACAGCGCAGGCAGTACCAGCGCATCTGCCGCATTGGGCTGTCCTACCAGCGCCGACAAAGCGTTGCGGCCCAGGGCGATTTGCTCGTTCAGGGCTTCGATCTGCTGGCGGGCTTCGGGCAGGCCGCCCTGGCTTTGGTTCAGCTCCAGGTGGGTGTCCAGCCCGGCATTCACACGGTCGCGCACCAGCGACAGCAACTCGTTGCGCTGGGCCAGAGTACGGTTGGCCAGCTCCAGTTGGCCGTTCAAACGCAGCAGTTGGAAGTAGCTGCGCGCCACCTGGCTGACCAGCAGCACGCGGGCCGCTTGCGCGTCGGCCTGGGCGGCTTGGGTTTGGCCCAGGGCGGCATCGAGTGCTGCGCGGTTTTTGCCAAAAAAGTCGAGTTCCCAGCTAGCGCTGAGCTGGGCCGTGCCGCTGTTGTAAATATTACCCGCCAGCGGAGCCGGGTACAGGCCGTGGGCGGTGTAGAGCTGGCGCGTGCCCGACACATCTGCCCCCACCTGGGGCAACGTGGCAGAGCGGGCCCCTTCAGTGGCCGCCTGGGCGCGGCGCAGGCGGGCCTGCGCCAGCTTCAGACTGGGGCTGCCGTCCAGCGCCTGGGTGACGAGGCGGTCGAGCTGCGCGTCGCCAAAACCATGCCACCACTCGGCATCGACAGCGGCCACATCCGACACACCCACCACGCTGGCGGGCTGCATGTGGGCCTGTGGCGTGATGCCCGAGTAATTGGCGCAGGCCGCTAGGCCGGCCAAGGCGACTGCGGCCAAAGCCAGGCGGGGCATGGCATTCATAGATTTAAGAAGCATTGTTTTCTCCGTCAGCAGATGTTGTTTGTTGGGCTTGTTGGAAATCGTTGGCGTTGTCTAGCATGCGGCGCAGGTAGCTTTTCAGGGCCTCCCATTCTTCGACCGAGAAGCCCGCGAGGTAGGCGTTTTGCACCCGGCTGAGCACTTCGGGTATGGCCTTAGCGGCATCGCGCCCGGCTTCGGTGATCTCCAGGTTGACCACCCGACGGTCTTCGTTGGAGCGCACCCGCTGGCACAGGCCTTTGGCCTCCAGGCGGTCGAGCATGCGGGTCATGCCACCGGCATCCAGCGTGCAAAAGCGGGCCAGTTCGGCCACGGTGGATGCCTCGCCGGTGGACATTTTGAACAAGGGCTTCCATTGCGCATTGGTCAGGCCGCTGGGCTCAAACTGGCGCTCCAGTTCCTGGATCATGGTGTTGAAGAGCCGCGACAGCAGGTGGCCAACGCCATCGTTCCCGGCAACATAGTTGTCTGCCGCGTAGAACGCCGGGGCAGACGCTGGCGCAGAGATTGAGCGTGTGTTCATGGCCCGTATTATTAATTGCCTAAGCAATTACTGTCAAGTCTTTGTTTGTTTGTGCATTTGATTTGGCTACACTGCAGGCATGGCCACCTCCGCACTCCCCCCTTCGACGTCTTCGCCCTCCCCCAGCTCTGCATCCGCGCCCGCATCGGCCGGGGCCAAGGGGTCCCCGCGCTCGCTGTCAGGGCTGCTGCCGTTCCTGCGGCCCTACCGCATCCGCGTAGGGCTGGCGATCGTTTTTTTGGTCCTGGCGGCGGCGGCCACGCTGGCGTTTCCGCTGGCATTGCGCACGCTGATCGACCAGGGGCTGGTGCACACCGGTGCCGACGGCAGTGTGGACAAAGGCGCGCAGGTGCTGGCGCTGCGCGACCATTTCTTTGGTTTGTTTGCGGTGGCGGCGGCCCTAGGCCTGTTTTCAGCGGCGCGTTTTTACACCGTGAGCTGGCTGGGCGAACGGGTGACCGCCGACATTCGCAATGCCGTCTACGCCCACGTGCTGCGCCAAAGCCCGGAATTTTTTGAAACCACCCAGACCGGCGAAGTACTGTCGCGCCTGACGGTAGACACCACGCTGGTGCAAACGGTAGTGGGCTCGTCGCTGAGCATGGGCCTGCGCAATGCGGTGATGGGCATCGGCGCTTTAGGCGTGCTGGTATGGACCAACCCGGTGGTGATGACCCAGGTGTTTGGCATCTTGGTGTTGATCGTGCTGCCCAGTGCCTGGTTTGGCCGCCGGGTGCGCAAGCTGTCGCGCGCCAGCCAGGACCGGATGGCCGACAGCAGCGCCATCGCCGCCGAGGTGCTCAACGCCATTCCGGTGGTACAGAGCTACACCGCCGAGGGCCGCGAGGCCGCCCGCTTCAGCGCCTCCACCGCCGCCGCCTTCCAGACTGCCGTGGGGCGCAGCAAGGCGCGCTCGGTGCTGGTGGCCTTCATCATCATCGCCACCTCGGCCGCGCTGCTGTGGGGCCTGTACCAGGGCACGCAGGCGGTACTGCAGGGCAGCATTACCGCCGGACACCTGGGGCAGACCGTGGTGTACGTGATCATTCTGGCCAGTGCCACCGCGGTGCTGGGCGAGGTGTATGGCGACGTGCTGCGCGCCGCCGGTGCCAGCGAGCGGCTGATGGAGCTGCTGGCCACCGAGTCGCCCATCCAATCTGCGCCTAATCCGGCTCCAGCGCTTATTACATCTGCGGGGAGCGCTATTGATTTTGAAAATATCAACTTCAACTACCCGTCGCGCCCGCTGCAGGCCGCGTTGGCAGATTTCAGCCTGAACGTGGCCCCCGGCGAAACCGTGGCCCTGGTGGGGGCCAGCGGCGCGGGCAAGAGCACGGTATTCCAGCTGCTGCTGCGCTTTTACGACCCGCAGAGCGGCAGCATCCGGCTGGACGGCGTGGCCACTCCCGACTTGGCGCTGGAAGACCTGCGCCAGCACATCGGCATCGTGCCGCAAGATGCGGTGATGTTCTCGACCAGCGCGATGGAAAACATCCGCTATGGCCGCCCCGACGCGACCGATGCCGAGGTGATGGCGGCGGCCGAATCGGCCTTTGCCCACGCCTTCATTACCGCCCTGCCCGAGGGCTACAACACCTTTCTGGGCGAGCGTGGCGTGCGCCTGAGCGGCGGCCAGCGCCAGCGCGTGGCGATTGCCCGCGCCATGCTGAAAAACGCCCCGCTGCTGCTGCTGGACGAAGCCACCAGCGCGTTGGACGCCGAAAGCGAACGCATGGTGCAAGCCGCCCTGGAATCGGCCATGCGCGGCCGTACCACGCTGGTGATTGCCCACCGCCTGGCCACCGTGCAGCAGGCGAACCGCATCGTGGTACTGGAGCATGGCCGCATCGTCGAGCAAGGCACGCATGCGGCCCTGGTGGCACAAGATGGGGTGTACGCCCGGCTGGCGGCGCTGCAATTTACGGTCTAGGATGTGGCATGGTTTGTGCATAAAATAGGGCTCTGGCGCAGATTACACCTGCGCTAGCAGCTATATTTTTCATAGTACACAACGCCCGCATGCCCTTCTTGCCCCTCTCCCAGTCTCTGCGCCGCCTGTGGGCGCTGGACACGTTTCCCTACAGCCTGCGCATCTTCATTGCGCTGAGCACCACCATGGCGGTGGGCTGGGTGAACGACCAGATGGCGCTGGTGATGCCGGTGTTTCTGGGCACCATCGCCTGCGCACTGGCCGAAACCGACGACAACTGGCGCGGGCGTCTGCGGGCGCTGCTGGTCACGCTGCTGTGCTTTGCGCTGGCGGCGTTTGCAGTGCAGGCGTTGTTTCCACACCCCTGGCTGTTCCCGATTGCCATGGTGCTGGCCACCTTTGGCCTGACCATGCTGGGCGCCATCAGCCCGCGCTACCAGGCGATTGCCTACGGCACGCTGATTTTGTCCATCTACACCACCATCGGCATGGACCAGCGCGGCGGCTCGGGCAACGCCGAGTGGCTGGAGCCCGCGTTGCTGCTGACCGGTGCCACCTGGTACGGATTCCTGTCGGTGCTGTGGTGCGCGCTGTTTACCCACCAACCCGTGCAGCAGAATCTGGCCGCCTTGTACCGGGTGCTGGGCGGCTATTTGACGCTGAAGGCATCGCTGTTCGAGCCGGTGCGGGGTGTGGACCAGGAGGTCAAGCGCCTAGCCCTGGCGCAGCGTAACGGCGCGGTGGTTACCGCGCTGAATACCACCAAGGAAAGCATCCTGAACCGGCTGGAGGCCGTGCCCAGCCACCGCATGCAGTACTACCTGCGGCTGTATTTCATCGCCCAAGAGGTGCATGAGCGGGCCAGCTCGTCGCATTCACCGTACAGCGAGCTGACCGAGACGTTTTTCCACAGCGATGTGCTGTTCCGCTGCCAGCGCCTTTTGCGCCTGCAAGGCCACGCCTGCGAGCGGCTAGCGCGGGCGATTTTGCTGCGCGTGGCGGTGATTCCCGACACGGTGAGCGCCCAGGCGCAGCAGGACTTGCAAGATTCCCTGGCGCATCTGGAGGGCTTGCAACAACCGCATTGGCAGCGCCTGCTGGCCACGTTAACGGCCTTGGCCAAAAACCTGGGCACGCTGCAAACCCGGCTCACCAGCGCCAGCCTGCCCGCGCCCGAGGCAGAGGTGCAAGACCACGCCCTGCTGGACCGCTCGCCCCAGTCGCTGCGCGACGCGTTTGACCGCGTGTGGCGGCAGCTGACCCCGGCCACGCCGCTGTTTCGACACGCGGTGCGCCTGAGCATTGCACTGGCCGTGGGATATGGGCTGCTGCACTGGCTGCATGCGCGCCAGGGCTACTGGATTTTGCTGACCACCGTGTTTGTGTGCCAGCAAAGCTTTGGCGCCACCCGCAGGCGCATGGTGCAGCGGGTGGTAGGCACGCTGGCCGGGCTGGTGGTCGGCTGGGCGCTGTTCCGGCTGTTCCCCAGCCTGCTGCTGCAGGCCATGTTTGCGGTGGCGGCGGGCGTGGTGTTCTTTGGCAACCGCACCCGGCACTACGCGCTGGCGACGGGCTCCATGACGCTGCTGGTGCTGCTGAGCTTTAACCAGATTGGCGATGGCTACGGCCTGATCGTGCCGCGCCTGGTGGACACCGTGGTGGGCAGCCTGATCGCCGGGCTGGCGGTGTTTTTGATACTGCCCGACTGGCAGGGCCGCCGCATGCACGAGGTGGCCGCCCGCACCCTGACTACCTGCAACCTGTACCTGCGCCAGATCATGGCGCAGTACCAAAGTGGCCATGGCGGCCAGCGCGACGATCTGGCCTACCGCACGGCCCGGCGCAATGCGCACAATGCGGACGCGGCACTGTCTACCGCGCTGTCCAACCTGTTCCAGGAGCCAGGTTTTCTGCAGGGCCGCAGCGACAGCGGTTTGCGGTTTTTGCTGCTCTCGCACACCCTGCTGAACTACCTGTCCGGCCTGGGCGCACACCGAGAGGCCTTGCAAAATGCCCCTGGCGACGCGTCCACGGAGCAGGCCGCCGCCTTAGTGGGCAAGGTGCTGGACGAGTTAGCCACCAGCCTGGCCACCAGCCAGGCCGTGCCACCCGCCAATGCCGAAGAAGAGGCTGTACTGGAAACGTTGTGCGCCGCCCCCACCGACGCAACCCACCGGGTGGTGCAATCCCAGCTGGCCTTGATCGGCCAATTGCTGCCGCCGCTACGGGTGCAGGCCGGGCGGCTGCTGGCGGCGGACCCAGCGGGCTGAACCGGCTCCCTGCATCGCCATACATTTTTTGCATAGATGGCCTTAAAGCTGGCCTTGGACAGATGGAGGTACGGGTTTTAAGCTTCGCCTCTCTATCTACACAAGGGATTTATTCCATGTCCAACCAAGCGCCTACCCAGCACGCCCTGCCCTCGTACCTCAATCCGGACCACGTGGGTCCGTGGGGCATTTTTCTCCAGCAAGTGGACCGGGTCGAACCCTATCTGGGCAATCTGGCACGCTGGGTAGAAACCCTGAAGCGCCCCAAGCGCATCTTGGTAGTTGATGTGCCGATCCACCTGGACGACGGCTCCATCGCCCACTTTGAAGGCTACCGCGTGCAGCACAACACCTCGCGCGGCCCGGGCAAGGGCGGAGTGCGTTTCCACCAGGACGTGACGCTGTCGGAAGTAATGGCGCTGTCGGCCTGGATGTCGATCAAGAACGCGGCCGTCAACGTGCCCTACGGCGGTGCCAAGGGCGGCATCCGCGTGGACCCGAAAACCCTGTCGCGCGGCGAGCTGGAGCGCATGACGCGCCGCTACACCAGCGAGATCGGCATCATCATCGGCCCGAACAAGGACATTCCGGCCCCCGATGTGAACACCAACGAACAGATCATGGCCTGGATGATGGACACCTACTCCATGAACCAGGGCTCCACCGCCACCGGTGTGGTCACCGGCAAGCCGGTCGATCTGGGTGGCTCGCTGGGCCGCCGTGAAGCCACGGGCCGCGGCGTATTCACCGTGGGCGTGGAAGCCGC
Organism: Rhodoferax sp.; assembly: GCF_039922535.1. Classification (GTDB taxonomy): domain Bacteria; phylum Pseudomonadota; class Gammaproteobacteria; order Burkholderiales; family Burkholderiaceae_C; genus Rhodoferax_B. Next base: position 25,847 of record NZ_JBDTEM010000380.1, read on the forward strand.
CAAACACATCGGCCTGGACGTGTCCACCGCCCGCATTGCGGTGCAGGGTTTTGGCAATGTGGGTGGCGTGGCCGGCAAGTTGTTTGCCGAAGCCGGTGCCCGCGTGGTGGCCGTGCAGGACCACAGCGGTACCATCTACTGTGAAGGCGGCTTCAACGTGCCCGCCCTGCTGCAGCATGTGAAAAACGCGGGTGGCGTGGGCGGCTTTGCCGGTGCCGAGGTGATTGCCAAGGACGCGTTCTGGGACGTGCCCTGCGATATTTTGATTCCGGCCGCGCTGGAGCAGCAAATTACCAAAGACAACGCCGGACGCATCACTGCCCGCATGGTGATCGAGGGCGCAAACGGCCCGACCACCCCCGAGGCCGACGACATCCTGCAAGAACGCAACATCTTGGTGCTGCCCGACGTGATCGCCAATGCCGGCGGCGTGACGGTGAGCTACTTTGAATGGGTGCAGGACTTTTCAAGCTTCTTCTGGGACGAAGACGAGATCAACGCCCGCCTGGTGCGCATCATGAAAGAGGCCTTCAACGCCGTCTGGTTGGTGGCCCAAGAGAACAAGGTAAGCCTGCGCACCGCCACCTTTATCGTGGCCTGCAAGCGGATTTTGCATACCCGCGAACTGCGCGGTTTGTACCCCTGAAATTGGCACACCCCCAGGCTACAGTGCTATGCACTTTTCGCCAACCCCCTTGCAGGGGGCAACACCTGCAGCCCGGCGAAGCCGGTTCTGCGGTGTTCTGGAAGGGGTGTTAAAGCGCCAAGCTGGTGGTTTTTAGGCCATTTTTCAAGCATAAAATTAGCACCTAGCGCTTATTCAATCAGCGCCAGGTGCTATCTTTATTTTTTCAATAAAGATAGCGGGTGGCTACTGCAGCGGCCTTTTCAGTGCCGCAGGGATCGGCAGCGGCAGCACATCAATGCCCTCGTCCAGCAAAGCTTCGGTTTCCTCCGCTGTGGCCTCGCCCCGGATGTTGCGCTCCTTGCGCTCGCCGTAATGGATCTTGCGGGCCTCTTCGGCGAACTGGCTGCCGACATCTTCGGTGTTGGCAATCACGTGGCGGACCATCTTCATCCAGGCGGCCTGGACTTCGAGCGACGGTGCCGGAGCAGCAACTGGAGTGGGGCTGGGTTCGGCTGCAGGTGCTGCGTCGGTCTTGGTGGGGACTTGTACCGCACCCAAATTCAGGCGCGGGGCGCTGAGTTTTTTGACAATCTCGCTGCTGCCGCACAGCGGGCACTCCACCAGGCCGCGGGCGAGTTGGCTCTGGAAATCGTCCTCTGAGCCGAACCAGCCTTCAAAGGTGTGCTGGTGGGCGCATTGGAGGTCCAAGACTTTCATGGCGCTTTAGGCTACCACGGACGCGGTAGGCTGCCAATCCAGAGACCAGGCACCCGAGGCCAGGTTTTGCAGCCACAGGGCCGCCGTGAGGGTTTTGCTGTCAGTCACCTGGCCATCGCGGCACCAGTCCAGCAGCTCGGGCAAGGTGGCGGTGAACACATCCAGAAATTCGCCTGCGTCCAGCTTGCGCTCTCCCAAGCTCAGCCCGCGCGCAAACCAGATATCGATAAATTCGGTGGAGTAGGCAATCACCGGATGCAGCATGCCAGCCCGCGCCCATTCGGTGGCGGAATAACCGGTTTCTTCAAGTAGCTCGCGCTGGGCGCAGGTGAAGGTGGACTCCCCTGCATCCAGCTTGCCCGCTGGAAACTCGACCATCACCCTTTGCAGCGGATAGCGGTATTGGCGCTCCAGCACTAGGCGTCCATCATCCAGCATGGGGACGACCATCACCGCACCGGGGTGCTTGATGAACTCACGGGTGGAAGTGCCACCGTCGGGCAGTTGCACGGTGTCACGAAAGGCATGCAGGAAGCGGCCTTTGAGCAGCTCTTCGCTGCCGGTCTTGTGCTCAACGAGGTGCTGGTCGGGGGTAGACATAGAGGGCATTCGGGGGAGCCGACAGCATGGCTGGCGGCGTTTCAGCGGAAGTTAAATGCGCTGCTTGAGCAGATACCGGGCAATAAAGCCAGGAAACGCCAAGGTAATGAACAAAGTACCGGTGATGGCATAAAACTCCCAGCCCTGGGGAGCGATCTGCCCGCCGTGGTTTTCCAGCAGCAAGCCCAGGCCCCCTACCGCAAAGTAGTAGACCACCAGTTCACCCAAACGCATAGCCAAGGACTTGGGCTGGGCCAGCTTGAGAACGAGGAAGAGGCGGTGGCTCATAAACGGCAAATTGGCAGCACATACGGCCGCCAACAGCACCAACCACACGGAAACGGTCTGTGTCACCTAAACCGCCCTGCCCGTCACCCAGCCTGCGCGCATCAGGTGCCCAATGTCAGCACGATCGCGCGTGCGCACAGGGTCATCAGGCCGCCGGGCACGATGCCCAAAATCAGCACCAGCGCGCCGTTAACCGACAACACTGCGCGAACATCCAAGGGTGCTGACACTGTGGTTGCGGTGATAGGCGCATCGAAGTACATGACCTTAACCACACGCAGGTAGTAGAAGGCACCAATCAGCGACATCATCACCGCGAACACCGCCAGCGCGATGTAACCGGTATAGCCGGAGGCAATCAACGCCTGCAACACCGACAGCTTGGCGTAGAAGCCGACCATGGGCGGGATACCGGCCATGGAGAACAGGCAGATCGCCATCACCGCGGCGTACAAAGGGCTGCGTTCATTCAAGCCAGCCAGATCGGAGATTTCTTCGCTCTCAAAGCCTTCACGGGCCAGCAACAAAATCACACCGAAACTGGCCAAGGTGGTCAGCACGTAGGTAATGACATAGAACATCGACGAGCTGTAGGCATTGGT
>NZ_JBDTEM010000381.1:0-14889 GCF_039922535.1 Rhodoferax sp.
AAATGCCTTGTACAAACGCAAGGACCAGCACATTCAATAAGGTCATGGGGGTGGATTACAGAGAAATGCTACAGATGGCGTAGCGGACGAAACCCTGGCAGGGTCCCTCAAATTCCAAGAATTCTAGGGGTGGTTTACGTCTGTAAAGCCATCTTTACCGGTGCATGGCGGCAGCGCATGCGGACGAAAAAAAAGCACCTAGCGGCTGGCGCTAGGTGCTTTGATGTGGTGGGCGATGCAAGTTTCGAACTTGCGACCCCTGCAGTGTGAATGCAGTGCTCTACCCCTGAGCTAATCGCCCTGATATTCGTTTGACTACGACTTGTTAATCGCCATCAGGTAAGCCTCAAATTGTACAACATCTTTTTCGAGAATTCGCCAGACTGTCTTTCCACCGCTCGATTTATCGAGTTGCTTCAGCAGGTCCTGGTGGGCTGCGGCCTCTTCCTCGGTGGTGTGCAGCACGGGCAGTACAAAACCGCTCAAATCCATCTGTGGCACGGCGGCGACCGTAGTGTCTTCATCGCCCACGTCGATCAGCAGCGCATCCTGGCCGCGCGTGAGATTGATGTAGACCTGCGACAGCAGCTCGGCATCCAGCAAAGCACCGTGCACGTCGCGGCCCGAACGGTCCACTTCCAGCCGATCACACAGGGCGTCCAACGAATTACGCTTGCCGGGGTACAGCTCTTTGGCCATGGCCAGCGTGTCGATCACGCCGCTGACAAAGCTCTTCAGTGGCGGCTTGCCCAGGCGCTCCAGCTCTTTGTTCAGAAAGCCAACGTCGAAGGCGGCGTTGTGGATGACGAGCTCGGCATCCTGGCAGTAGGCCAAGAAAGCGTCCACGATCTCGGCGAACTTGGGTTTATCGCGCAGGAATTCGGTGGTAATGCCGTGCACCCGCAGCGCGTCTTCGTGGCTGTCGCGCTCGGGGTTGATGTAGTGGTGGAAATGGTGGCCGGTGAGCTTGCGGTTGAGCAGCTCGACGCAGCCGATTTCCAGAATACGGTCGCCGCCCGCCGCCGACAGGCCGGTGGTTTCGGTATCCAGAATGATTTGGCGCATAAACTATCTTTTTAATAGCTGCCCGCGCAGGTAGCGCCTGCGCTAGCAACCTTTTTTATCAATGAAGTTCTTTGGCGTGGTTGATGGTGTACTTGGGAATTTCCACCGTCACATTCTGCTGACTCAGGAAGGCCTGGCAGCCCAAGCGCGACTGCGGCTCCAGGCCCCAGGCGCGGTCCAGCAGATCTTCTTCGTTTTCGTCCAGCTCACCCAGCGATGCAAAACCTTCGCGCACGATCACGTGGCAGGTGGTGCAGGCACAGCTCATGTCGCATGCGTGCTCGATGTTGATGTGGTTGTCCAGCATGGCCTCGCAGATCGAGGTGCCCGCGGGCGCGCTGATCTCGGCACCTTGCGGGCAGTATTCGGGGTGGGGCAATATTTTAATGATTGGCATATCAGATCGTTTCTATGTTCTTGCCGGACAGGGCTTGCTGGATGCCCCGGTTCATGCGGGCGGCGGCGAAGGCTTCGGTGCCGTCGGCCAATTTTTTGGTGGCGGCTTCGACCAGCTTGGCATCGGTGAGCAGCTTGGCCTGGACCAACTCGGCCCGCAACGCCTCCACTTCGGCCAATTCGACAGCGGTCAGCAAATCGCCGTCCGCCGCCAGCGCACTTTGGGTGGCCAGCAGCATGCGGTCGGCATCCACGCGGGCTTCGACCAGGGCACGGGCCTGCATGTCTTGGGCGGCGGTGTGGAAGCTGTCTTGCAGCATTTGCGCAATCTGCGCGTCGCTCAGGCCGTAAGACGGCTTGACGGTGATTTGCGACTCCACGCCACTGCCCTGCTCTTTCGCGGCCACGCTGAGCAGGCCGTCGGCATCCACCGTGAAGGTGACACGGATGCGAGCCGCGCCGGCGGCCATGGGCGGGATGCCGCGCAGCTCGAAACGGGCCAGGCTGCGGCAGTCGGCCACCAGGTCTCGCTCACCCTGTACCACGTGCAGCGCCAGGGCAGTCTGGCCGTCCTGGTAGGTGGTGAAATCTTGCGCCATGGCGGTGGGAATGGTCTGGTTGCGCGGCACGATGCGCTCGACCAGGCCGCCCATGGTTTCGATACCCAGCGAGAGCGGGATCACGTCCAGCAGCAGCAAGTCCCCGGCACCGCTGTTACCCGCCAACTGGTTCGCCTGGATGGCGGCACCGAGGGCGACGACTTCGTCCGGGTTCAGGTTGGTGAGCGGCGCGCGGCCAAAAAAATCGGCCACGGCGCGCTGGATCTGCGGCATGCGGGTGGAGCCACCGACCATCACCGTGCCCTGCACCTCGTCCACCGACAGCTTGGCATCGCGCAGCGCTTTGCGCACAGCGGCCATGGTGCGCGCGGTCAGATGGGCGGTGGCGGCTTCAAAGTCTGATTTTTTAACGTCAAATTGGATGCTGGCGCTGGATAGATCTGCACGGACAGCTACCAATTCCGTAGCAGATAAGGCTTCCTTACCGGCGCGGGCTGCGGCGTTCAGAGCCACCTTGTCGGAGGCGGTGACAGCCTGCTGGCCGGTCTGCGCCAGCACCCAGTCGGCCAGCGCGCGGTCGTAGTCGTCGCCGCCAAGGGCTGCGTCGCCACCGGTGGCAATGACCTCGAACACGCCCTGGCTCAAGCGCAGGATACTGATGTCAAAAGTGCCACCGCCCAGGTCGTACACCGCGTAAATACCTTCGCTACCGTTGTCCAGGCCGTAGGCGATGGCCGCAGCGGTAGGCTCGTTGATCAGGCGCAGCACGTTCAGCCCTGCCAATTGCGCCGCGTCCTTGGTGGCCTGGCGCTGGGCATCGTCGAAGTAGGCAGGTACGGTGATGACCGCGCCGTACACGTCGTCCAGAAAGCTGTCTTCGGCCCGGAAGCGCAGGGTCGCCAGAATCTCGGCGCTGACTTCGACCGGAGATTTTTCGCCGTGCACCGTTTGCAAACCCACCATGCCGGGCTTGTCGACGAACACGTAAGGCAGCTTCTCGCGCTGGGCAATGTCGGCCAGGCCCCGACCCATGAAGCGCTTCACCGAGGCAATGGTGTTTTCGGGGTCACTGGCTTGCGCGACCAGTGCATCAAAGCCGATCTGGCGTTTGTCGCCCGCCAGGTAACGCACCACGCTGGGCAAGATCACCCGGCCCTGGTCGTCGGGCAGGCACACGGCTTCGCCGCTGCGCACGGTGGCGACCAGCGAATGGGTGGTGCCTAGGTCGATGCCGACGGCATGGCGGCGCTGGTGCGGGTCGGGCGACTGGCCGGGTTCGGAGATTTGGAGGAGCGCCATGAGAGTATTTTTTCGAGGGGACTTTATTGTCCGTTGGACAGGGTATCCATTGCGTCAAGGCGGTCGTCTACGTCGCTGGCAAAGCGCTCGATGAACATCAAAGCCCGGACCTGCTGGGCGGCAGCGGCGTAGTCGTGGGCAACATCGAGCAACTGAGCGCACTGGGCCAGACCGTCGCGCCGAGCTTGCATTACCTCGGTATTCAAAGCCTCCAACGTGGCCGCACTTGTGGCATCGTCCAAGGCTTCGCGCCATTCCATCTGCTGCATCAGGAATGCGCCGGGCATGGCGGTGTTGTTCTCGGCCTGGATGGGCGCACCGTGCAGTTCGCACAGGTAAGCGGCGCGCTTGAGCGGGTCTTTCAGCCGCGCCCAGGCCTCGTTGATACGCACCGACCACTGCATCGCCACGCGCTGCGCGGCTCCGGCCTGGGCGGCAAAACGGTCTGGATGGGCCTCGCGCTGCAGCGCCTGCCAGCGGGTCTGCATGGCGGCGTGGTCCTGCGCGAACTGCTGCGGCAGCTCAAATAGCTCGAAATCGTTGGATTGGAGGTTCATACATTAAAAAACCGCCAGCACACGGGGCGCGGGCGGTTGATGGTGGGCGACAGGGCTCTTAAATGCGGAAGCTCTCGCCGCAGCCACACTTGTCGCGTTCGTTCGGATTTTCGAACTTGAAGCCTTCGTTAAGGCCTTCGCGCACAAAGTCGAGCTGGGTACCGTCGATGTAGGCCAGGCTTTTCGGGTCTACCAACACCTTCACGCCATGGCCTTCAAAGACCACGTCTTCGGGAGCGAACTCGTCCACGTACTCCAGCTTGTAAGCCAAACCCGAGCAACCCGTGGTTTTGACACCCAGGCGCACACCCACACCCCGACCACGTTTGGCCAGGTAGCGGGTGACATGCCGGGCGGCAGCCTCAGTCAGCGTGACAGCCATGTTCAGTGGACCTGGGCAGCCGCCGCAGCGTGTTTTTGCTTGTAGTCGCTGACTGCGGCCTTGATGGCGTCTTCGGCCAGGATGGAGCAGTGGATCTTGACTGGAGGCAGGGCCAGTTCTTCAGCGATCTGGCTGTTTTTCAAAGCTGCCGCTTCGTCCAGCGTCTTACCCTTGACCCATTCGGTCACCAGCGAGCTGGAGGCAATAGCCGAGCCGCAGCCGTAGGTTTTGAAACGTGCGTCTTCGATCACGCCGGTGACGGGGTTGACCTTGATTTGCAGCTTCATCACGTCGCCGCAAGCCGGTGCGCCGACCATGCCGGTGCCTACGCTGTCGTCGCCTTTTTCAAACGAGCCGACGTTGCGGGGGTTTTCATAGTGGTCTACCACTTTTTCGCTGTATGCCATTTTGTTTACCTCTTCAATTCAAATCAGTGAGCCGACCATTGGATCGTGCTGATATCAATACCATCTTGGTACATTTCCCACAAAGGGCTCAGGTCGCGCAGCTTGGCCACGTTGACCTTGATGGTATCGACCGCGTAGTCGATGTCAGCTTCGGTGGTCCAGCGGCCAATGGTCATGCGCAGGCTGCTGTGGGCCAGCTCGTCGCTGCGGCCCAGGGCGCGCAGCACATAGCTGGGCTCCAGGCTGGCAGATGTGCAAGCCGAACCGCTGGAAACAGCCAAACCCTTGATGCCCATGATCAGCGACTCGCCTTCGACGTAGTTGAAGCTCATGTTCAGGTTGTGTGGCACGCGCTTGGTTTCGTGGCCGTTGATAAACACCTGCTCCACGTCTTTCAAACCGGCCAGCATGCGGTCGTGCAAGGCTTGGATGCGCAGGTTTTCCACGCCCATTTCTTCCTTGGCAATGCGGTAGGCCTCGCCCATGCCGACGATCTGGTGCGTAGGCAAGGTGCCGGAGCGCATACCGCGCTCGTGACCGCCACCGTGCATTTGCGCTTCCAGGCGGCTACGGGGCTTGCGGCGGACGAACAGCGCACCTATGCCTTTGGGGCCGTAGGTTTTGTGCGAGGTCAGGCTCATCAAATCGACGGGCATGGTGGACAGATCAAATTCGACACGGCCGGTGGCTTGCGCGGCATCGGAGTGGAAGATCACACCCTTTTCGCGGCAGATGGCACCGATGGTAGCGATGTCCTGGATCACGCCGATTTCGTTGTTCACGAACATCACGCTGGCCAGAATGGTGTCGGGGCGGATGGCGGCCTTAAAGACTTCCAGATCGACCAGGCCATCGGCCTGCACGTCCAGGTAGGTGACTTCAAAACCTTGGCGCTCCAACTCACGGCAGGTGTCGAGCACGGCTTTGTGCTCGGTCTTCACCGTGATGATGTGTTTGCCCTTGGTTTTGTAAAACTGGGCGGCACCCTTGAGTGCCAGGTTGTTGGATTCGGTCGCGCCCGAAGTCCAGACGATTTCACGCGGGTCGGCACCAATCAATGCGGCCACCTGTTCGCGGGCCTTTTCTACCGCAGCTTCGGCCTCCCAGCCCCATGCATGGCTGCGCGACGCGGGGTTGCCGAAATGTTCGCGCAACCAGGGAATCATGGCATCCACCACCCGCTCGTCGCAGGGGTTGGTGGCGCTGTAGTCCATGTAAATGGGGAAGTGTGGGGTATCCATTGGCTAGCTCTCAATAACTTTTGGTGACGGCTGGCTTTAAAAAAGCGCTCTGAAGAAATTAGGACTTGGCAAATACATTGCAAGCATTAGGACTTGGCAAATACGTTGCCAAGGGCAAACACCGAATTGGGCCCGGTGATGCGCATGGGCTTGACGACCGGCATGCTGGAGATGGCACGCTTGACCATGGGCTTGCTTTCGATCTGCACGCCCTTGGCGAGTTGCTCGTCCACCAGCTTTTGCAGGCTCACGGAGTCCAAGAATTCGACCATGCGGGTGTTCAGCGAGGCCCACAGGTCGTGCGTCATGCAACGGCCGGCTTCGCCCAGGCAGTTTTCCTTGCCGCCGCACTGGGTGGCATCCATCGGCTCGTCTACCGAAACGATGATGTCGGCCACGGTAATCTCTGCGGCCTTGCGGCCGAGGGTGTAACCGCCGCCGGGGCCCCGGGTGGACTCGACCAGCTCGTGGCGGCGCAGTTTGCCGAACAGTTGCTCCAGGTACGAGAGAGAAATTTGTTGCCGTTGGCTGATCGCCGCCAACGTGACGGGGCCGTTGTTCTGGCGCAGGGCCAAATCAATCATGGCAGTGACCGCAAAACGGCCTTTCGTGGTGAGTCGCATCGCAAGCTCCTATTTAGTTGGCCAGGTCCGACGTGGTGGCCACGCCGGTCTTTTAGGCATTACTGGGGTGACACATGGAACCAAAACTGTGTCTGAACAGTCTCAACTCCGCTTCCTCCAGCTTGCTTGCCGTGTTTATGTCACGGCAGCACGCCCTCAACTTCTGGTTTTTCTTTATTGACAGTAGCCATTATAGCAGAGAAGCCTAACAAATTCGTCGGGTAAGCATACTGACCAGTCTTATTTTAGAACGATTGGTCTCACAGGGCGATGTTGTCGTGCCCCGATGCCCCAAAGGCCTGGGTCTTGAGCACTGCCAACTGGTCGCGCACCCGTGCGGCTTTTTCGAATTCGAGGTTGCGGGCGTGCTCCAGCATGAGCTTTTCCAGCCGCTTGATTTCGCGGGCGATGTCTTTTTCGCCCATGTCTTCCACCTTGGCGCGCTGGATCGCGTCTTGCGCCAGTTTCTCGGCTTCGCGGCCTGACTTCTCGCTGTACACGCCGTCGATCAGGTCCTTCACCTGCTTGACGATGCTGCGCGGCGTGATGCCCTGCTCCAGGTTGTGGGCGATTTGCTTGGTACGGCGGCGCTCGGTCTCGTCGATGGCCTTGCGCATCGAGTCGGTGACCTTGTCGGCGTACAGAATGGCCCGGCCATTCAGGTTGCGGGCGGCCCGGCCAATGGTCTGGATCAGCGAGCGCTCGGAGCGCAAAAAGCCTTCTTTGTCGGCATCCAGAATCGCCACCAGCGACACCTCGGGCACGTCCAGGCCTTCGCGCAGCAGGTTGATACCCACCAGCACGTCGAAGGTGCCCAGGCGCAGATCGCGCAAGATTTCCACCCGTTCCACCGTGTCCACATCGCTGTGCAGGTAGCGCACCTTCACGCCGTTTTCCGTCAGGTAGTCGGTCAGCTGCTCGGCCATGCGCTTGGTCAGCGTGGTGATGAAGACGCGCTCGCTCTTTTCCACGCGGATGCGGATTTCTTGCAGCACATCGTCCACCTGGTGGGTGGCGGGGCGCACCTCCACCTGCGGATCGACCAGGCCGGTGGGGCGCACCAATTGCTCCACCACCTGGCCGGTGTGCTCCTTTTCCCAATTGCCGGGCGTAGCCGAGACGAAAACCGCCTGGCGCATCTTGGTTTCAAATTCTTCAAACTTCAGCGGGCGGTTGTCCAGCGCACTGGGCAAGCGAAAGCCGTACTCCACCAGCGTGGTCTTGCGCGCCCTATCGCCGTTGTACATGCCGCCAAACTGACCGATCAGGATGTGGCTTTCGTCCAGAAACATCAGCGCGTCTTTGGGCAGGTAGTCGGTGAGCGTAGACGGCGGCATGCCGGGCAGCGCGGCGCTAAGGTGGCGGGTGTAGTTCTCAATGCCCTTGCAATGGCCGATCTCGGTGAGCATTTCCAGGTCAAACCGGGTGCGCTGCTCCAGCCGCTGGGCCTCCACCAGCTTGCCCATGCCGACCAGTTCTTTGAGCCGGTCCGACAGCTCCATCTTGATGGTTTCCACCGCAGCCAGCACCTTGTCGCGCGGGGTGACGTAGTGGCTGCTGGGGTAGACGGTGAAGCGCGGAATCTTCTGGCGGATGCGGCCGGTCAGCGGGTCAAACAGCTGCAGGGATTCGATCTCGTCGTCAAACAACTCGATGCGGATGGCCAGCTCGGAATGCTCGGCCGGAAACACGTCAATCGTGTCGCCGCGCACCCGAAACTTGCCCCGGCTGAACTCCATGTCGTTGCGCTGGTACTGCATGCGGATGAGCTGGGCAATCACATCGCGCTGGCCCATTTTGTCGCCATGGCGCAGCGTCATAACCATCTGGTGGTAGGCCTCGGGCTGGCCGATGCCGTAGATGGCCGACACCGTGGCCACGATGACCACGTCGCGCCGCTCCAGCACGCTCTTGGTGCAGCTCAGGCGCATCTGCTCGATATGCTCGTTGATGGCGCTGTCTTTTTCGATGAACAGGTCGCGCTGCGGCACGTAGGCCTCGGGCTGGTAGTAGTCGTAGTAACTGACGAAGTATTCCACCGCGTTCTTGGGAAAGAACTCGCGAAACTCGCTGTACAGCTGCGCCGCCAGGGTTTTGTTGGGCGCAAAAATAATGGCTGGGCGGCCCAATCTAGCAATCACGTTGGCCATGGTGAAGGTCTTGCCCGAGCCAGTCACGCCCAGCAGGGTTTGAAACACCTCACCGTCGTTCACGCCGTCCACCAATTGCCGGATGGCCTCGGGCTGGTCGCCTGCCGGTGGATATGGCATGAACAGCTCAAACGGCGAACCGGGAAAGCTGACGAACTCGCCTTCGGGCTGCTCAGGGGAGGTAGATGGGTACAGGGACACAATTTCAGCCATGGCGCACAGCCTCTCAAAACAGCAAAACCCGATACTGTATAGGAATACAGGCTTGCTTGCGCGCTTGCCGCCTTCACCGATACAGCGCGGTGCCGCTGCGGCTGCATTCACCTGGCTGCTGGTGGCCCCAAAAAATACATGTCAAATCGACCTCCAGCACATACAAAACCTGCGCTAGAAGCTATAAAAAACATAGTATTTGACACAATGTCCTACAGAGCCGCGCGCCACGGCAGCTAAAATCCTGGGCTGCCCGTAGCCGCGGGCAAGCCGCTATTGACAACCCCCAAAGGATTTTTCCATGTCACTGTTTACCGCCGTCGAAATGGCACCGCGCGACCCGATTCTGGGCCTGAACGAGCAATTCAATGCCGACACCAACCCCAACAAGGTCAACCTGGGCGTGGGCGTGTACTTCGACGACAACGGCAAACTGCCCCTGCTGGCCTGTGTGCAAACCGTAGAGAAGCAAATGACCGATGCGCCCAAGCCGCGTGGCTACCTGCCCATCGACGGTGTGGCGGCGTACGACTCGGCCGTTAAAGGACTGGTGTTCGGTGCTGAATCCGAACCCGTCACCTCGGGCCGCGCGGTCACCGTACAAGGCATTGGCGGCACCGGTGGCCTGAAGATTGGCGCTGACTTCTTGAAGAAGCTCAGCCCCAACGCCAAGGTAATGATCAGCGACCCCAGCTGGGAAAACCACCGCGCACTGTTCCAGAACGCCGGTTTCGAGGTCGAAAGCTACACCTACTACGACGCGGCCGCCCGTGGCGTGAACTTCGACGGCATGCTGGCCTCGTTGAACGCCGCCGTCGCAGGCACCATCGTGGTCCTGCACGCCTGCTGCCACAACCCCACGGGTTACGACATCACCGCCGCCCAGTGGGACCAGGTGGTCGACGTGGTCAAGGCCCGCAAGCTGACCCCTTTCCTGGACATGGCCTACCAGGGCTTTGGCTACGGCATCACCGAGGACGGTGCCGTCATCGGCAAGTTTGTGGCCGCAGGCCTGAGCTTCTTTGTGTCCACCTCGTTCAGCAAGAGCTTCAGTCTGTACGGCGAACGCGTGGGCGCTTTAACGGTGCTGTGCGAATCCAAAGAAGAAGCCGGCCGCGTGCTGAGCCAGCTGAAGATCTGCATCCGCACTAACTACAGCAACCCGCAAATCCACGGTGCGACCGTGGTGGCCACGGTGCTCAACACCCCCGAGTTGCGCTCCCAGTGGGAAGGCGAGCTGGGCGAAATGCGCGTGCGCATCAAGGCCATGCGCCAAAAGCTGGTGGACGGCCTGAAGGCTGCCGGTGTCAAGCAAGACATGTCTTTCATCACCCAGCAGATTGGCATGTTCAGCTACTCCGGCCTGAGCAAGGACCAGATGGTGCGCCTGCGCGAAGAATTTGGCGTGTACGGCACCGACACCGGCCGCATGTGTGTGGCCGCGCTGAACAGCAAAAACATCGACTACGTCTGCGCGTGCATCGCCAAAGTGGTCTAAACCGCCACCACTGACCGGGAGCCTCATTGCTCCCGAATCAATAGCTGCCAGCGCAGGTACCACCTGCCCTGGTAGCTTTTTTTACGCCTAAAACTTGGTAGAAATACCACCAAGGAATCCTGGCCCCAGCGTGCTGCACCGCAGCATCGAACTGTGTTGACAGCTCAAACTATGCCCTTCTAGAATCGTCTTTCATAATACCAAAGACATTTTGGACAGGAGACAAGACGTGGCAGGCATTCAACTGAACCGGGTCAGCAAACATTACGGCAACGTCGTAGTGATGAGCGACCTTTCGCTGGACATCGCGCAGGGCGAATTCCTGGTGTTCCTCGGCCCCTCGGGCTGCGGCAAATCCACCCTGCTGCGCATGATGGCGGGGCTAGAGCCGGTGACCAGCGGCAGCATCACCATCAACAACAAAGACGTGACCGACCTGCCCCCCGGCCAGCGCGGCGTGGCCATGGTGTTCCAGCACTACGCGCTGTACCCGCACATGACGGTGTTCGACAACATGGCCTTCGGCATGCGCAACATCGGCCTGGCCGAGGCCGAAATCACCACGCGCATTACCGACGCAGCCCGCATGCTGGAGCTGGACGCCCTGCTGCAGCGCAAGCCCGGCCAACTGTCCGGCGGGCAGCGCCAGCGGGTGGCGATTGGCCGGTCCATCGTCAAAAACCCCAGCGCCTTTTTGTTTGACGAGCCGCTGTCCAATCTGGATGCCGCCCTGCGTACCCGCACCCGGGTCGAGTTGGCGCGGCTGCACCAGCGGCTGCAATCGACCATGGTGTTCGTCACCCACGACCAGGTCGAGGCCATGACGCTGGCCACCCGCATCGTGGTGATGAACAAGGGCTGCATCGAGCAGATCGGCGCGCCCATGGACATCTACCGCCGCCCATCGACCCGCTTTGTGGCGGGCTTTATCGGCCAGCCTGCGATGAACTTTTTGGACACCGAGCGGGCAGCCCCGCAAGACGGGCGGCTGTGCCTGCGCCTGGCCCACGGCAGCATTTTCCAGACCGGGTTGCTGGATGCCGAGGTGTCCGCGGGCCCACTGACGCTGGGTGTGCGCGCCGAATCCATCACCCTGGATCCCCAGGGTGAACTGCCAGGCCGGGTGGACGTGGTGGAGCGCCTGGGTGACCGCACCCTGGTGCACGTAGGCCTGGCCGACGGCAGCAACGTGGTGGCCGAGGCGCACCGCGACAGCGGCGTAGCCCCTGGCGAAACCGTGGCGCTGCGCATAGACAGCGCACGCCTGCATGTGTTTGACGTAGCGGGCGTGGCCCACCATGCGCCGCACCACGCGCCACAGTAAGGCAACCATGGCACGCAAACAACCCCAACATTGGCTGAACGGCCTGTTCGTTCTGCCCTATCTGGTGGTCTACGTCCTGCTACTGGTCCTGCCGTTGGTGCTGGGCTGGTGGCTCAGCCTGCGCGACGTGGACATGCTGGCGGACACCAGCGACTTCATTGGACTGAAGAACTACGCCGACCTGCTGCACGACGACATCTTCATGGGTGCGGTGCGCAACACCTTCTACTTCGTCGGCCTGACCACGCCGGTGTTCGTGGCCCTGGGGCTGGCGCTGGCACTGGCCTTGAACCGGCCTGGGCGCACCGGTGCCGTGCTGCGGGCGATCTTTTTTGGCTCGTCGGTGCTGTCGGTCACCATCGTCACCCTGGTGTGGCGGCTGGTGCTGATGCCCGACAAGGGCTTGCTGTCTAACCTGATGATTGGCGCGGGGCTGCATCCGCTGGCCCCGCTGGTTATCGAATCGCTGGCCTTGCCGTCGGTGGCGCTGGTCACCGTGTGGTGGATCATTGGTCTGCCGATGATGCTGTTTCTGGCCGCGCTGCAGCAGATTCCGCAAGAGATGTACGAGGCCGCCGCACTCGACAACGCCAGCCGCTGGCGCACCTTTGCGTCCATCACCCTGCCCTCTATCAAGCGCACGGTGGCGCTGGTGGCGGTGATCGAGGTGATCCAGCAGTTCCAGCTGTTTGGCCAGTCGTACCTGATGACCCAGGGTGGACCCAACAACAGCTCGCGGCCCATCGTGCAGTTCATTTACGAAACCGGCTTTACCCAATGGGCGCTGGGCTATTCGGCCGCCGCGGCACAGGTACTGTTTGGTTTGATGTTGATCGGAGTCAGCATCCAGGCCTGGCTGGGCCGCCAGCGCGCTGCAGAAGATAAACAGGAGCAAAAGCCATGAGCCGTATGTTGAAAACCGGCTGGGGTGACCGGCTGATTCTGGCTGCGGCCATTGCCCTGGCCTGCGTGTGGGTGGCACCGTTGTTCTGGATCTTCATGCTGTCGTTCAAGCCGAACGCGGCGCTGATGGCGCGCACCGACGTGCTGTTTTCGCCGCCGTTCACGCTGAAGAACTACACCGACATCCTGGGCACCTCGCAGGTGTTCCGCTGGCTGCTCAACAGCGCCATCGTCTCGCTGGGGCAGACCTTTTTGACCCTGGTGATTGCCTCGCTGGCAGGCTACGGCTTTGCGCGCACTTCCTTCCCTGGGCGGCGCTGGCTGTTTGCCTGTGTGCTGGCCGGGCTGGCGGTGCCCGAGCAGGCCATTTTGGTGCCGCTGCACCGTTTGTTTGCCGACCTGGACATGCACAACACCTACAGCGCCTTGATCTTGCCCAAGCTGGCGGCACCGTTTGGTGTGTTCCTGATGGCGCAATATTTCCGGGGTATTCCGGTGGAGCTGGAAGAGGCCGCGCTGCTAGACAACGCCTCGCGCCTCAAAATCTTCTGGCGCATCATCCTGCCGCTGTCGGTGCCAGCGCAGGCCACGCTGGGCATCTTTACCTTTTTGAATGCCTGGAACGACTACCTCTGGCCGCTGGTGTCGGCCTCCAAGTCCGAGATGTACACCATCACCCTGGGGCTGGCCTCCAGCCAGTCGAACTTTGCCCAAAGCGAGGGCATTGGCTACCTGATGTCGCAGGCCGTGTTTGCCGGGCTGCCCCTGTTCATCCTGTACCTGTTTTTCCAGAAATACATCGTTACCGCCGTGGCGGGCACGGCGGTACGTTGAGTTCAAACCGGGGCAGCGCCGATCCGCTGCACATCCAAAAAATGGCCACGGCCTTAAAAAGAGGAGACAAGCATGAGACTGAAAACGCTAGCAGCCAGCCTGGTTGCGATCACACTGGCCACCGGCAGCGCCCTGTGCGCCGCACAGGCCAAGACCGAGATCACGGTGGCCCGCTTCTTCGGTGCCTGCGATGCAGATTACGGCAAGGCCGTGGATGCCAGCAAGGCGCGCGGCGAGTGCGGCATCATCACCACGCTGATCAATGAATTCAACGCCACCAACAAAGACGGCATTGTGGTCAAGCCGCAAATTGCCGAATGGGGTCCGTTCTACGACCAGCTCAGCGCCCGCATCGTCGCCAAAGACGTGCCCACCATCACCGTGATGCACGAGTCGGTGCTGGGCGACTACGTGGCCCGCAAGCTGGTGGAGCCGCTGGACGATGGCTTCAAGTCGGTGGGCATCAGCACCGACCAGTTCAGCGAACAAGCCAAGCGCGGCACGCAGATTGGTGGCAAAACCTACGCCCTGCCCTTCGACACCTGGTCCTGGCTATGGCACATCAACGGCAACCTGATGAAAAAAGCCGGGCTGGCGAATGCGGACGGCACAGTCGTCCTGCCGCAAAGCCCCGAAGAGCTGCTGGCCCAGGCCCGCAAGTTCAAGGCCGCCACCGGCAAAGCGTACTTGGGTTGGCCCGCCTCCGACACCGCAGCCAACTTCCGTAACTTGGTCACCTTGGTGGCACAGCAAAACGGTACGTTGTTCTCAGCCAACGGCAAGCAAATCGATATGCAGTCCAAGCCCGTCCACAACGCGTTGGAGCTGATGAACACGCTGTACTCCGAAGGCCTAGTCAAACCCAATATGGACTACGGCGCAGCCAACCAAGCCTTCATCAACGGCGACGTTGGCGTACAAATTGTGGGCACCTGGACGATTGGCGACTTTGTCGATGCCGCCGAAAAAGCCGACTCTCCGCTGCATGGCGGCTACTCGGTCGTGCCATTTGCCAAGATCTACGCCAAGAAAGCCGCCTTTGCCGACGGCCACAGCTGGGTGATGGTCAAGGGCGGTGCCAAGGATGAAAAGACCCGCAAGGCGGCGTTCACCTTCCTGAAGTTCTTGTGGGACCGCGACTACGAATGGGCCCGCACCGGCCACCTGCCTGCCAACACCGCCGCCACCGCCCGCGACGACTTCAAGAAGCTGCCCTTCCGCAACAACATTCTGGAGATCGGCAGCATCGGCGTGTCGGTGCCCAGCAACGTACCGCGCCAGCGCGCCATTGAGGCCATCGTGGGCGAAGAAATGGTCAATATGCTGGTCGCTAAAAAGCCGATCGACGCAGTGCAAAAGTCGGCCGAAGAACGCGTCAACAAGCTGCTGTCCAGCGTCCGATAAATCCTCCATTGACACCTGGGCCGCGATGGCGGC
>NZ_JBDTEM010000382.1:0-3777 GCF_039922535.1 Rhodoferax sp.
ATCAACACCCAGCTGCTGCATCAGTGTCGCGTTGCCAATGGCCAATGACTTGCCTCCCACCACACCCTTTACACCGATGCCCGACGCGGAGTCGAACTGTTCGACCTTCTCCAGCGCCAGTGTGCGATCCCGTGCCGCGTTGACGATGGCCGCTGCCAGAGGGTGCTCACTGCCCTGGTCCAGGCTGGCTGCCAGGCGCAGCACCTCGTCCTCGCTGAAGCCCTGGGTGCCCAGCGCCTTCTCGAACGTCGGCTTGCCTTCGGTCAGCGTACCTGTCTTGTCGACAATCAGCGTATCGACCTTGCAAAGGTTCTCGATGGCGGCCGCGTCGCGAAACAGCACGCCCTGCGTCGCACCGCGACCGCTGGCCACCATGATGGACATGGGTGTGGCCAGCCCCAGCGCGCACGGGCAGGCGATGATCAGCACTGTCACCGCCGTGATCAGCCCATAGACCCAACTCGGCTGCGGCCCGAAAATTCCCCACGCAAAGAAGGTCAGCAGCGCGATGCCCACCACCCCATAGACGAAATACGCCGCTACCGTGTCGGCCATGCGCTGCATGGGTGCTTTGGAGCGCTGCGCCTGCGCCACCATCTGGACGATCTGCGACAACACGGTGGCCGACCCCACGTGCTCGGATCGCATCAGCAAAGCACCACTGGTGTTGAGCGTGGCACCGATGAGCTTGTCGCCCACCCGCTTGGTGACGGGCAGGGGCTCGCCGGTCAGCATGGATTCGTCGAGCGCACTGCTGCCTTCTAGCACCACGCCGTCCACCGGCACCTTCTCGCCAGGGCGCACGCGCAGGCTGTCGCCCTCCACCACGTCGGCCAGAGGCACGTCTTCCTCGCTGCCGTCCGGCTTCACGCGGCGCGCCGTCTTGGGTGCCAGGCCAAGCAGTGATTTGATGGCCGCCGAGGTCTTTGAGCGCGCCTTCAATTCCAGCAGCTGACCGCACAGCGTCAACGAAATGATGACCACGGATGCTTCAAAATAGACCGCCACACGGCCCATTGAGATGAAAGACGCCGGGAACACGCCCGGCGCCAGCGTCGCCACCACGCTATAGAGGAACGCAGCACCCGTGCCCAAGCTGATCAGCGTCCACATATTAGGACTGCGTGCCACCACCGACTGCGCGCCGCGCACAAAGAACGGCCAGCCTGCCCACAGCACCACGGGCAAGGACAGGGCCAGCTCGACCCAGCTCTGTGTGGCCATATCGAACCAGCCCAGCCGATGGCCGAACATGGACAGCGTGGCGACCACTACCGTCAGCGGCAAGGTCCACCAGAAACGGTGGGTGAAGGAGGCGAGTTCCGGGTTCTCGTCGTCGTCGAGGGTCGGCACCATGGGTTCCAGCGCCATGCCGCACTTTGGGCAATTGCCCGGGTGGTCTTGCCGGATCTCGGGGTGCATCGGACAGGTGTAGACCGCAGCCGCCGACTCTGTCTTCGACGGCGTGACAGCTACGGCTTGCGCAGCGGGGGCAGTCGGCTTGGCAACATAGACCGCAGGATCGGCCGCGAACTTCGATTGGCAACCCGCACTGCAGAAGTAATACGGCCTGCCTGCGTGCTCCAAGTGGTGCGAGGAAGCAGCCGTCACGGCCATGCCGCAGACCGGGTCCTTTAACTTGTCGGTTGCCTCGGCGGTATCGTGAGGTTTGCCCGTCTTCGCAGCTTCCGCATCGCCTCGGTGTTCTGTGTGCATGTCCATGGAGTCATCCTTTCTAGCTTTCATGGACTTGGGTGCAGAGCACCCCGAGCCATGCAAGTTGTTTCACGTTAAGGGGGTCGCGGAAGCCATCAACGCGGTGCGCACGCGTTGAAGACGCTCCCGAACTTCAGCGGCCACCTTCGCGACCTCGGAATCGTCGGTCATTTGCATCACAGCGACCGGGTCCATGAAGCCCACCGTTTGGTCGGCGTTGACCTCTAGGCGCACGATGCCCCAAGCCCGTGAGCGTGCAATAGAAGCCATAGGCCGCGCTTGGCAGAGCGACAACCGGTGTAGAGGATGCGTGCATTGCGGCCCTTTCACAGCGGGCCCGCCGCCGGGGATCGTGCGCCGTGATCGACGGCAGGCTGCGCACATCCAGCAAGGCCAACCGTGACGGTGGCGACCGCAAAGGCCAAAGTACGAAGTGACAGCATGGGGAAGCTCCTGTTGGGGGCATAGCGACTGAAGTCACCACCCTGCACATGAGACCTGCCGAACATCGGATCTACGGTCCAGGCCAATATTGCTTGTAAGCCCAAAGATGCGAGGAGTCTGTGCGGCAACGAACATACAGGTATTACGTGCCCAAATGACCAGGCACCCGGGCATTAAAAGCCCGGTGGCGGCGCGGCTCAGGCGTAGGTATCGAGGTTCTCGCCCAAGCCGGGCGCACGGCGGGGTGCGTCCTTGGCAGCCTGGGCATCCTTGGCGGCTTGGGCCTCTTGCTGCTGGCTGAGCTGTTCTTGCTGTTGTTGGCGCTGGATGGCGGCGATCTGCGCCTCGACCATCTGGATCTGGGCCTGCAGCAGTTTGACCCGCTCCTCTTTGGCTTTGGGGTCCATGTCTTGGGATGCCACGTTTTTCAACTGCTCGGTCAACTGGCGTACCTGCTTCATCAGGGCCGCAATCTGTTTGCTGCCCTGAGAGCCTTGCACGCTGGTGGAGGTAGACGATGAAATTTGCATGACCCAAGTATCGACCAATACCGATAGGTCTTTACACAGCGCTCCCCAAGAACCCGTTCCAAGAGCCCGTTCCAAAATGGCGAATGGGGCTGGAGAAAACTTTGCTGCAAATAAATTACAAGCTTTTTAGGCCTCCAGCGCATATTGTGCCTGCGCTAGCAGCTATTTATTTAATAGTAAAGTTCACTTCACACTCTCTTCACAAGACGCCATTAAGCTTGTCCCCTTGGCGGTTTTGGGCTCTGGTCCATAATTTGGCCGCCCTCTCTATGACCCCGGCCCCGGCTCCCGCCGGTTGCTGCGCGACCCAGGTTCCATGTCCCTACACACACACCACACTCCCACCCCTCGCACCCAATCCGGCAAACTCTGGCTCACCGCCCTGTGGGTTTGCGGGGGTCTGGGCCTGATCGGCGGCCTGCTCATCGCCATTGCCGCTGCCTGGTACTACCCCAGCCTGCCCGACCTCGACAAGGTGACCCGCTACCAGCCACAGCAGGCCATGCAGGTGTACACCAGCGACGGGGTGGAGATTGCGCAGTTTGGCTCCGAGCGGCGGGTCTTCTTGCCCATCGCCCAGATCCCACCGCTGATGCAAGAAGCCTTGCTGGCGATTGAGGACACGCGCTTTCGCGAACACAGCGGCATCGACCCCATCGGCGTGCTGCGGGCGGTGGTGTCCAACCTCACCGGGGGGGTGCGCCAAGGGGCATCCACCATCACCCAGCAGGTGGCGCGCAACTTCTTTCTGAGCAATCGCAAGACGATAGAGCGCAAGTTCAAAGAAGCCATGCTGGCGCTGAAGATCGAAAAGTCCCTGACCAAGGACCAGATTCTGGAGCTCTACATGAACCAGATCTACCTGGGCCACCGGGCCTACGGCTTTGGTGCGGCCTCGCAGGTGTACTTTGGCAAGCCGCTGGCCGATCTGTCGATTGCCGAAATGGCCATGCTGGCCGGGCTACCGCAAAACCCGGCCTACGCCAACCCCATCACCAACTTGGAGCGTGCCACCCGCCGCCAGCAACTGGTGCTGGGCCGCATGTTGAGCGTGGGGGTTATTTCGCAGGCGCAGTTCGACACTGCT
>NZ_JBDTEM010000383.1:0-1986 GCF_039922535.1 Rhodoferax sp.
GATCAGGTTGAAGGTGGTGGATTTGCCCGCACCATTCGGGCCGATCAGCCCGGTGATTTGCCCGGCCTGGATCGCGAAGCTGATGTCGTTCACCGCCGTCAGCCCGCCGAACTGCTTGCGGATGGCGCGGACCTCCAGCACCGTGCTGCTGGCCTCGGGCTTGGTACGCTCGGGCAGGCGGGTGGCCTGGGTCCAGTCTTCGGCCCGTGGTTTTTTGGGAAACCAGCGCGCCACCAGCGACCACAGACCGTCGGGCAGGTACTTCAGCACCAGCACCAGCACAATGCCAAACACAATGGTTTCAAAGTTGCCGCTGGTACCGATCAGCTTGGGCAACAGCACCTGCAGCTGGTCTTCGAGCAGCTTGGTGAGGAAGGCGCCGGTGATGGCCCCCCAGATCTGGCCTACGCCCCCCAGCACGGCCATGAACAGGTATTCGATACCCATCTTCAGACCGAAGGGCGAGGGGTTGACGGTGCGCTGGAAGTGCGCAAACAGCCAGCCCGACACGCTGGCGAACATCGCCGCAAGCGTGAAGATGCCGATCTTGAAGCGTAAGGTGTTGATGCCCATGGCCTCGGCCATCAGCGCGCCGGTGCGCAGGGAGCGGATGGCCCGGCCGGTGCGCGAGTCCAGCAGGTTGGTGAGTGCAAACGCGCCCAGCAAGACCAGCACCCAGGTCAGCACAAAGAAGGGTTTGCCGCCGCCCAGGTCCGCGCCGAACAGCGTGATGCTGGGCACGCCCAACAGGCCGTCGTATTTGCCCAGCGCGTCCAGGTTGCCCATCAGGTAGTACAGCGACAGACCCCAGGCAATCGTGGCCAAGGGCAGGTAGTGGCCGGACATGCGCAAGGTCATCACGCCCAGCAGCATGGCGCTGGTGCCGGTAATCGCCAGGCCGATGAAGACGGTGAGCCAGGGCGACAGGCCGTACTGGGTGCACAGGTAGGCGCTGGTATAGGCCCCCACGCCGACGAAAGCCGCCTGGCCGAAGGAGGTGAGTCCGCCAATGCCGGTGAGCAACACCAGGCCCAGCACGACCAGGCTGTACATCCCGATGTAGTTGAGTTGGGTGACCCAGAAGTCGGGCAAGGGCAAGCAGGCGATCAGCGCCACGGCGGCCAGTAGCAGCAGCCGCGTCACGGTATGGTTGAAAATGTGGGTCATAGCTTGGGCCTGCGGTTCAGTGGTCGTCGTCCGAATGGCCGCTGGCGAGCGAGCGCCATAGCAGGATGGGCAGAATCAGCGTGAAGACAATCACTTCCTTGAAGGCGCTGGCCCAGAACGAGGAGAAGGCTTCGACGATGCCGACAAACAGTGCGCCAATCGCCGCCGCCGGATAGCTCGCCAGCCCGCCAATCACGGCGGCCACAAAACCCTTCAGGCCGATCAGAAAGCCCGAGTCGTAAAAGATGGTGGTGGTCGGGCCGATCAGCAAGCCAGACAGCGCGCCAATCAAGGCCGCCATGGCCAGCGTGAGGCTGCCCGCGGTATGGGTGGAGATGCCCATCAGGCGTGCGCCCAGGCGGTTGATGGCCGTGGCGCGCAAGGCCTTGCCGAACAGCGTGCGTTCAAAGAACAGCCACAGCAGCACGATCAAGGCCAGTGAAGCCGTGCAGATGATGATGGCCTGGCCATTCAGGTTCACCGCACCCAGCTGGAAGCGCTGGTCCCAGAAGGTGGGGTTGCGAAAACCCTCGGCACCAAAGAACAGCAGGCCCAGGCCGGTCATGGCAAAGTGCACGCCCACCGACACGATCAGCAACACCAGGGTGCTGGTATCGGCCAGCGACTGGTACACCACGCGGTACATCAGCGGGCCGAAGGCGGTAACGATGCAGACGCTGAGCAAGGCTTGCACCAGCAGCGGAAACTGCCGTGGCGCAGCCCAGGCGGTGATGGCGGCAATGGCCACCGGTACCACCAGCGTACGCAGCAAAGCCTTGGCCGCAGCACTGGGCTGGTGCAAGCGCTGCCATGCGGCCC
>NZ_JBDTEM010000384.1:0-2616 GCF_039922535.1 Rhodoferax sp.
GGCTGGAGGGCTTTGTGGCCCACGTGGATGCGCCCGCGCTGGAAGGCGTGTCGGTACACAAAATCGCCCGTCCGCACAGCCACAAACCGTTTTCCGTGACCACCAGCCAGGGCGACTTCACCGCCGACCAGGTAGTGGTGGCATCAGGTGGCTACCACAAGCCCATCGTGCCGCGCCTGGCCGAACGTCTGCCCGCCCACATCACGCAAATGCATTCGGCCGAGTACCGTAACCCGCAGGCCCTGCCCGAGGGCGCGGTGCTGGTGGTGGGCTGCGGCCAATCCGGCTCGCAAATTGCCGAAGACCTGCACCTGGCAGGCCGCAAAGTGTTTGTAGCCACCGGCGATGCCCCGCGCTGCGCCCGCTTTTACCGCGGCAAAGACGTGGTGGACTGGCTGGCCGACATGGACTACTACAAGCTGCCCGTCACCCAGCACCCGCTGCGCGAAGGCGTGCGCGACAACACCAACCACTACGTCACAGGCCGCGATGGCGGGCGCGACATCGACCTGCGCCGCTTTGCGCTGGAGGGCATGGAGCTTTACGGCCTGCTGACCGATCTGCAGGGCGACACCCTGCAGTTCCAGCCCAATCTGCAAGCCCACCTGGACCACGCCGACGGCATCTACAACGGCATCAACGCCAGCATCGACAAATACATCGCCACCCACGCCATCGACGCGCCGCCCGGCGGCCCCTATGTACCCGTGTGGCAGCCCGCCGAGGAACGCACCACGCTGGACCTGGCCGCCAGCGGCATCACCACGGTGGTGTGGTGCATCGGTTTTTTGCCCGACTTCGCCTGGGTCGATGCCCCGGTGTTCAACGGGCGCGGTGAGCCGGTGCATGTGCGCGGCGTAACCCACCAGCCCGGCCTGTATTTTCTGGGCCTGCCGTGGCTGCATACCTGGGGTTCGGGCCGCTTCTCAGGCGTGGCGCAGGATGCCCTGTACCTGGCCGAGCAAATCGAGGCGCACATGGGTAACCAAGACATGAGTGCAGACACCGCCGAGACGGAGCTATTGCTATCGTGACCGTCGCCACCTTAGCCCAGACCGGGCGCTACACCGCCGGCATGCCGCAGCTCAACACCAACGGCCTGTCGGAAAACTGGCTGCTGAAGGAATGCGGCGACCGCCATTGGCGGGGCATCGCCCAGGCCAACGGCCAAACGCAACCCGAGTTCCGCGACGCACAAGGCCACAAGGTCTACGCCGCCTTCACCCTGGTGCGCATCACAGCCGGGCGGCTGGAGCAGATAGCAGAGAACGATGCCTTCACCATCACCAGCCAGTGCCTGCCGGTAGGCCGCGCCCAACACTACAGCCGCCACCTGCTGCAAGCACAGGGCCAGACTGCTGCGCGGGTGGAAATGCTGTCAGCCTTTGTGCGCCGCGCCCAGCCCGGCAGCAACCGCGGCGTGGTGCGCGCCGCCATGGCCGATACATCTGCGCAAGCGCCAGACCCGGCGCTATGGACCGCCGCAGAAGCCTTCGTACGCCGGGGCAAAGAACACCGGGCGACGGAGCCCACATTGGCCAATGCGCCCGCCCACATACTGGACTTCACCCCCTGCCCCAACAACGACTTCAACGGCGCAGACCTGCTGTACTTCAGCGCCTTCCAGGCCATGGTGGACCGGGCAGAGTGGGCCTGGATGCTGCACACCCAGCCGCCGGGCCGGCCAGCAGCTTTGCGGGAGCGTGAGATGGTGTTCTTTGGGAATCTGGATTTGGGGGACAGTGTGCAAATTCAGTTGCAGCCGCAGGTGGCGGATGAAGGCTTGCTGTGCCACAGCAGTGTGTTGCAGCGGCAGTCGGATGGGGTGTGCATTGCACGGGTTGTCACTCGCAAGCTGGCGCCGGTGTATGCCAACGAGATGCAGGCCGCTTTGCGCGTTTGAACGTTCACGCCCTAGGCAGCGGAAGCATGCAAGTCACGGTGAGAACCTACACGCAATGGTATGTCAGCACTGCCAAATAATTAGAAGAAGAATATGCCTCCAGCGCATATACCACCTGTGCTGAAAGCTATCAATTTAGGAATACTTCAGAAATTCAAAGACCTATGGCAGTGACCCTTTCTGCGTACACCGGCCAAGAGAAATGCCACGCTACGATAACTTGCAAAATCCCAGCCTCACCGGCCAGGGGGAGGCAAAGCGAAAAAAGCGTTGCCGCCTTAAAGCAAATAATTTAGGCGATCTGCCATGATGTGTTTTTCACATTGAAGGCGGATATGAACCCAATTAGCAGCGACGACAAAATGAGACAAAACAGAGCCACCACAACAATCCGAGTTCACGGCAGCCTCAATGGCGAGCAGCAGATTACCCACATCTACTGGCTCATTCCCACCGCAGCCCGTGACAGTGAAGTTCAGTCAGAAGCACACGAATGGCGTTTTCAGAATGACGCGGGCATCGAGCTTGAAGTGATGAAGGACCACATGACACCCGGCCCTCGCGTGTGGCGCGTGCTCTCCACCGGCGAGGTTCTGACCGAAATCAGGTAACCCGTCGAAATCCTGATCCGCTCGGGCAGAGGGGATGGGCATCCCTCATGGAGGCCAGGGCGTCAGAGACCCAAGACGGGAAGCCTATCCTTGCGCCAGTCA
>NZ_JBDTEM010000385.1:0-11781 GCF_039922535.1 Rhodoferax sp.
GGGTCGGCCATGGCCTGGTGCAGGCTTTCGCGCAGCAAGGCCAGCAGCGCGGGCGGGGTGCCCAGCGCGGTGACCAGCGCCGTGCCGGGCGCGCTGGCCGTGCGGCCCAGGATGCGGATGCCGTCCAGCACCTCGGGCTGGTAGCGCTGGAACTGCGCGTAGCTGATGCAGTCGATGGCCGCAATGTCCGCCTGCCCGCCGCGCACCAGGGCCAGCGAGGCGATGTGCGCGCCGGAAGGAATCGCTCGCGCAAAGAACTGCCCGCCCACCGCCAGCGGAGCCACCCTGTCGCGCAGACTGCGGTAGCCCGACTGCGAATCGGTGGAGTTGTAGGCGGCCACCCGGTGGCGAAAGTCGGCCAAGGTGCTGGCCGGGTCGGCGGCGCGGCACACCAGGTGGCTGCTGTAATGGATGCCGTCGCAGCCCGCCACCGTGTAGCGGAAGGCGCCGACCAGTTGCACCCGGCCCTGTAGCGCGTCCACCATCTGGTAGCCGCAGCACTGGCTGAGCAGCAGGTCGGGCCGCAGCCAGTGGGCGGTGAGGTCGGCGTTGGGCGGCTCGGTGAGTTCTGCCGGTACGCCCGCCACACCGGCTTGCTGCAGGCGCTGGGAAATCGCCTGCCACAGCGCGCCATTGCCCGCCGGGTGGGACACGTACATAGGGAGGGAGGCGATCATGGCGTCCAGAGCAAAGGGTCTGCGCTAGCGCCTGATTTGACGGCGGGCGTCAGCCTACAGCCCGCGGGTACGGCGGAACGTGCCCGCCTTGCTGCAGGCGGCTGGCGACCTGCAGCAAAAGCTCCAGGTCCAGCGTTTCGGGGTTGCGGGGCACGGCATCGTAATGGCACAAGGTGCCCAACAACTGTCCATCGGGGTCCAGGATGGGCACGCCGCAATAGGCCTGCACGGCGCTGCGTGCCACGTGGTGGTCCAACCGTGCATCCTCCAGCGCGTTCGCCGTCGTGAAGACGCCCTGGCCGTTGCGCACAAAGCAGCAATAGGTGGCCGTGTCGGGCACTTCGTCGGAGCGGGTGACCGAGGGGTTTTTCCGGTCGTAGTGGATCGCCGCAGTGGCCTTGCCATCCTGGAAACGGAAGATGCCGATGAACCGGTAGTCTGACAGCGACAGGATGTAGGCCAGCGCATCCCGGGGGCCCGAGGACTCCAGCGTCTGGACGAATGTCTCAAAATGTTCGCGGGTGCGCAAGCCGTCGGAGCGGGTCTGCATGGCGGGGCCTATGGAGGGTAAGGTGGGTGGGTAGGGTGGTCACAAAGCCGAAAATCGGCCCAAGGGCTGGAGTGTATCGGCGGCGCAGGCGGTTTGCCGGTGCCTTACCAACGGCGGCTTAAACACGTTCTCAGCACGCGCTTAGTACAAAGTGCTGCGTTGGCGATCGGGCAGCGCGCGGTCGTAAGCCGCACCGTCGATGCCGTTCTGTGTCAGGGCTGCCAGCATCGCGCCTGCACTGGGCACCGGCGTGGCCTGCGCAGGGTCGCGTGGCTCCCACAGTTTGGAGCGCTGCAGTGCCTTGCCGCACTGAAAGTACACCGTTTCCACCTGGATTTCGACCACGCATTTGGGTGGGACGCCGTCCATGGCCAGGCGGGCCAGCAGCTCGGGATCGACCGAGATCCGGGCCCGCCCGTTCACTCGCAACGTCTCGCCGGTGCCGGGTACGAGGAACAGCAGCGCCACACGGGGGTCGGACAGGATGTTGCGCAGGCTGTCGATGCGGTTATTGCCCCGCCGCTCCGGCAGCAACAGGGTGTGTGCGTCTTGCACCGTCACCAGCGGAGCCGGGTCGCCCCGGGGGGATGCGTCCAAGCCGTCCGGCCCATGGGTGGCCAGCACCGCAAACGGGGAAGCCTCTATCCACTGCCGGTAGACCGGGTGCAGATAGGGCACTTCCTTGCGGATCGATGCCTCGCCCGGCGCGCCGAACAGGGATTCCAGGGATGCCAGGTCGGTGATGGTGTGGGGGGCGGGTGGGGTCATGGTGGTGTGTCGCGGACGGTGGTTGTCTGTGGCGAAAGCTGGCCTGCTTACTCCAAGATCAGGCGGCAGGTCACGATTTACATGCATGGCTTCCGCTCAGTCGCCTGTTTCTCAAATTCCATATCTACCTGTTTCGCGCAACTGTGAAATGCGGCTTTCTATTCGGGAACGGACCGCACGAAATCGATGAAGGTTTTCTGGAATAGCGACTGTCATAAAGTAGCGGTCAAAGAACTTACCGAGAAGGGCACTGCGATTGGCTTGCACTAAACCTCGTTTGAGCTTACCAAGGTTAGCGCTTTTACCTTCGGAAATAAGCCTACGCAGCATGCGTAAAGCACGGACCTTCATTTCTGCATTTGTGCAGTGTGTTTCGACGTACCCGACGATGACTTGTTCGTACCAAAATTCTGCCAACTGCGCGAACCATTCCCCCTCTCCCAGACGCATTCGCATAATTGCGTCGACCGCCACTCCAGCATCATTACTTTCGAATAAGGTTGCATAGAAGGTTCTAAAGCAAGCATATATCTCGGAGGGGTTGACTACGTCTGTAGGTGCAATCATCGCGTAGCAAGGGGCTGGATCGACGCTTTCTAGCTGGGACAGAAAATGTCCCCCATAGCATGCAGAAAACACCGCTACTAAGTTAAACCGAGTAGCTTTGTTCAGGTCCACAAGTTGATTGGACAGGTTGGACCATGACAGGACACTGCCGTTCGCGAACTCCAGTCCATCAGTCTTATCACCGTGGCATTCAACGTGCAAAAGTGGGATTCGGCCTGTTGCGCGGACGTCTATTGTCAGTGAGGTTAGGTATTGGGTGAAGTCGTGGGCATGCTCGCATGTGTGGTACTCGACAGTGAGTCCCAAAAGGCGAGCGCTGTCCGATGTATCGATCAGGCTGGCGATGTATTGTCCTGTCTTGGCCTCATGGGACTCCAGTGATTCGACTATCACTATCCGGGAGAGGTTGAAACTTTCTCCACTTTGCATGGTTAGCTTCTGCTGTCTTAATTGGGAGCATACGGGCTAGGCGATGAAAGCGAGAGCGCCTGCCCACACGCAAACCCGCTCGCCCAGGCCCACTGGAAGTTATACCCCCCCAGCCAGCCCGTCACGTCCACCACTTCGCCGATGAAATACAGCCCCGGCTGCTTGGATTCCATGGTTTGTGACGACACATCCCGCGTGTCCACGCCCCCGGCGGTCACCTCGGCTTTTTTGTAGCCTTCGGACCCGTTCGGTGTCAGCTCCCAGCGGGCGAGTTTTTCGGCCAGTTGGGCCAGGGCTTTGTCGGTGGCATCGCCAATGGGTTTTTGCCAGGCGGGGTCTTGGCCCGCCCAGGCGTCGGCCAGGCGGCTGGGCACGAGTTGGGCCAGTTCATTGGCAATCAGCTTGCGCGACGTGGCTTTGGCGCGGGCCAGGGCGGGGGGCAAATCCACCTCGGGGGCCAGGTTCAGGCGGATCGGCGTGCCCTCAATCCAGTAGCTGGAAATTTGCAGCACCGCCGGGCCGCTCAGGCCGCGGTGGGTGAACAGCAGGTCTTCTAGAAAGGCGGTTTTGGTCTTTTTGGCCCCCACTTCGATCTGCACTGGCAGCGCCAGGCCCGACAGGTGGGCGTAGGGCGCCCAGGCCTCGTTGTCGAAGGTCAGCGGCACCAGGGCCGGGCGGGGCGCGACCATGCGCAGGCCAAACTGCTGGGCGAGCCTATAACCAAAGTCGGTCGCGCCGATCTTGGGGATGGACAGGCCGCCGGTGGCCACCACGATCTGGGGCGTGTTGATCTGCCCGTGGCTGCTATCAATGGTGTAGCTGCCTGCGCCAGAGGCCGAAAAAGCTATATTTTTGACGCTGCAGGGTTGCCAGCGGGTGACGTTGCCCGTGGCGCATTCGGCCAGCAGCATGGTGATGAGGTCTTCGGCGCTGCGGTCACAAAACAGTTGGCCTTTGTGCTTCTCGTGGAAGCTGATTCCGTGCCGCGTCATCAGCGCGGTGAAGTCCTTGGGGGTGTAGCGGCTGAGGGCGCTGCGGCAGAAGTGCGGGTTGTCACTCAGGAAGTTGGCGGGGGTTACATCCTTGTTGGTGAAGTTGGCGCGGCCACCGCCCGAGATGCGGATTTTCTCGGCCACCTTCTCGCTGTGGTCGATGACCAAAACCTTCAAGCCGCGTTGCCCGGCGATACCGGCGCAGAACAAACCGGCGGCGCCTGCGCCGATCACGACGACATCGAATTTATGCATTGAATCGGCCTCTGGCGCAGGTGGAGCGGGCGGTGGTAGCTATCAAAATCATTGTTGGGCTCCCAGTGCCTTGGCGCGGGCCTGCGTATCCGCCAGCGCCTGCGCATCCGGCACCGCCTGCGTCGGCCAGCCTTGCAGGTGGGTTTGCACCAAGGTGCTGAGGGCGGTGATCCAGTCGGCCTCACCATTCAGGCAGGGGATGTAGTGGAACTCTTTGCCGCCCGCGTTCAGGTAGGCGGCTTTGCCTTCCATGGCGATTTCTTCCAGGGTTTCCAGGCAGTCGCTGGTGAAGCCGGGGCAGACCACATCGACGCGCTTCACGCCCGCTTTGGCCATGGCAATCAGGCTGGGCTCGGTGTAGGGCTCCAGCCATTTGGCACGGCCCAGGCGGGATTGGAAGGTGAGCTTGTACTGCTCTTTGGTCAGGTCCAGCGCGTTGGCCAGCAGGCGGGCGGTCTTTTGGCATTCGCAGTGGTAGGGGTCGCCCAGCTGAAGGGTGCGCGCGGGCACGCCGTGGAAGCTCATCACCAATTGGTAGCTTTTGTCGGGTCGGCCGTGCTGCTGCCAGTGGCTGCGGATACGGCGGGCCAGGGCGGCGATGTAGCCAGGGTCATCATGGTAGCGGTTGATGAAGCGCAGCTCGGGGATGCTGCGGGTGTGGGCCGCCCAGTCGTACACCGCGTCGAACACGCTGGCGGTGCTGGTGGCCGAGTACTGCGGGTAGGCGGGCACGATCAGCACGCGCGTCACGCCCAGGGCCTTGAACTTGTCGAGCTGTTCGGCGATGGACGGGCTGCCGTAGCGCATGGCGTACGCCACCTGCACCCGGTGGCCGCGCTCGCCCAGCCAGCCTTGCAGTAGCGTGGCCTGCTGCTCCGTGCCGGTGCGCAGCGGCGAGCCCTGCGGGGTCCAGATGCTGGCGTATTTGGCCGCCGACTGCTTGGGCCGGGTGCGCAAAATAATGCCGTGCAGGATCACATTCCAGATGACTTTGGGGATTTCGATAACCCGGTGGTCGCTGAGGAACTGCGCCAGGTAGCGTCGCACTGCCGTGGGCGTGGCCGCGTCGGGCGTGCCCAGATTGCAGTACAGCACGCCGGTACGGGCGGTCTGGGCGTGGTTGAAAGGGGGTTCTGGCTTGAAGGGCGATGCGAGTAATGACATGGCGGTATTCTCAACCACCTATGCTGAACACTTCCCACATCCAAGCCATATCCCTCGACCTGGACGACACCTTGTGGCCCGTCTGGCCCGCCATCGAGCGGGCCGAGGCCACGCTGCTGCAGTGGCTGAGCGACCATGCCCCGGCCACGGCGGCGCGCTACCCCAGTACCCTGGCTCTGCGGGCAGTGCGCGAGCAGCTGGAGTTGGAGCGGCCCGATCTGCTGCACGACCTGAGCGCGTTGCGCCGCGAATCCATCCGCCTGGCGCTGCGCCATGCGGGCGACGACCCGGCCCTGGCCGAAGCCGCTTTTGAGGCCTTTTTTGCCGCCCGCCAGCGCGTGGACTTTTACCCCGATGCCCTACCCGCGCTGGCCCGGCTGGCAGCCAGGTTTCCGCTGGTCGCTTTAAGCAACGGCAACGCCGACGTGCACCGCGTGGGCATCGGCCATTGGTTCCACGCCGCCCTGAGCGCCCGCGAATTTGGCGTGGCCAAGCCCGACCCGCGCATCTTCCACGCCGCCGCCAGCGCTGCCCAGGTGGACCCGCACCAGGTGCTGCACGTGGGTGACGACCCGCTGATGGATGTGGTGGGCGCAGTGGCCGCGGGCATGCAGTCGGTATGGGTCAACCGCGCCGACCACAGCTGGAACCATCCCATCCAGCCGCATCTGCAGGTGGTGGAGCTAGGGGCGCTGTGCCAGGCGCTGGGGATATGAAAATTTAGATAAAAAGTGCCTTTGGTGCAGCTGGAATATGCGCAGGTAGCTATCAAATAAATAGCTTTTTTCGCCAGGACTACGGCATTTTTTCCTACACACAGCCCATGGCTTGGCTGACGTACAAGCCACGCTCCCCGCAGGAAGATGGAACCACCTGCCGATTCGCGCATGGCGCGTCGGATTCCATTCCATCTTCTAAAGGACATTGTGATGACCAGCGAAATATTACTCAACCCCGGTCTACTGGCCGAAGCACCACCCGTGGGGGTCCAGGCGACCGCCGCCGAGCTGCCCATGCACAACGACGACGTGGTCTCTACCTTGAATTACCTGATCGAAACCTGTTACGACGGTGAATATGGTTTCAGGGCCTGCATAGCGCGCACCAACGCTCAGAACCTGAAAAGCGTGTTTGAAGAGCGCATGCGCGATTGCGCCAGTTCGGCTGCCGAACTGGCCAGCGAGGTGGTGCGCCTGGGCGGTACACCCGAAGACAGCGGCACCGTAGGTGGCACGGTGCACCGCGGTTGGGTGGCCGTGCGCGACATGCTGACCAGCGACAGTGATACCGACCTGGCCGTGCTGGAAGAGTGCGAGCGCGGCGAGGACATCGCTTTGGGCCGCTATCGCAAGGCGCTCAGCGAAGCGTTGCCGCTAGAGATTCAGGGCATCGTGGCGCGGCAAATGCGAGGCGTGCAAAAGAACCACGACACGATCAAGATGCTGCGCGACGGCTACAAGCAGCAGCGCTAACACTGCTAATCCCGCTGCGCACCGCGCCCTCCAGCGTCGCGGGATACGGCCCGTCCACATAGTCGCCACAGGCCATCAGGCCGGATGCGATGTGTTGGGCGGGCCGTTGCAATGCGGGGGTACAGGCAAAGGTGGCGCGCTTTTCCACCACGGTGCGCAACGGCTTCAAGTTGTCCAAGCCCAGTTGCTGCTGGCCTTGCAGCAGAACCGCAGCTTCCAGCGCCTGCCGGTCACCCTGGCTGGCGCTGGCTACAAAGGCCAGCAGGCCCGCCGGGCCGCCGAGCTGGCCCCGGTCGAAGACAAACTGGGCCGGTCCACCCCGCAACGACAGCATGGGCTGGGCGAGGCGGGCGTGGCTGGTGGCGTACACCGTGGCGATGGACTCGAATGCCAATGTGCGGACCTGCGCCAGCCACGCATCTGCTTGGGCACCGCTGTGCTTCACCAGCCGGGCGGCTTCCCACGGGGGGCAGGCGAGCAACACGTGGTCGAACCAGTCTGCGTCCACGCTCCATTGCAGGCCCTGGGGCTGGATAGTCTGCACGCGGTGGCCCATTACGACGCGCGCGCCGTGCTGCTCCAGCCAGCGCACCGCGGGAACCGGGAAGAGGGCACCCAGATCAACCTGGGGCAGCAGCAAGTTGGAACCTCCCAGCGCGCCGAACAAAGAGTCCTGGATCACCCGCAGAAACACCTGGCCGCTGGAGCGGTCTGCGGGTGTGTTCAGCGCGGCCACGCACAGGAGCTCGATCAGTTCGTTCACCACACGCGGCGTGAGCCTGGCGCATAGGTCGGTGACAGATTGTTGGGGGCTGCACTGAAAGCGCGCCAGTTGCCAACCCACCGCCGTGCGTAGCAAAGCCGCTTTGTCACGCCAGCCCCAGCCACGGGCTTGGAGGATGCCGACGAAGGCATCGAACGGGGCGGGCAGATTCGGTAGGCTCAAGCCTTGGCCGTCAGGAAACAGCAGGGTCAGCGGCAGACGCAACAGGGATTTTTCGGGATCGATACCGACGGTGTGCATCAGCCGCAGCGTGTCGGTGTACGCCCCAATGAGGATGTGCTGGCCATTGTCGAGGCCGTCCACATTATTTGTATCAAAAAGGGCTCTGGCGCGCCCCCCAACTGCACGGGATGCTTCAAAAACCGTAGCATGGTGTCCTGCCTGGGTGGCGGTGACGGCGGCGGCCAAACCGGCCCAGCCTGCGCCGATCACCGCTATCTTCATAAGCGATTCAATGCTTGTACGCGCCAAGCCAGCCAGAGCTTGCGCAGCGGCGTGAGGCTGTTGCGCTGGTGCAGCACCTGGAAGTTGTCGGCCTCGATTTCGCGCAGCAGGGTACGGTAGATGCTGGCCATCATCAGGCCGGGTTTTTGGGTGCGGCGGTCGGCGGCGGGGAGCAGGGCGAAGGCTTCTTCGTACAGGCTGTGCGCGCGCTGGGCCTGGAAGCGCATCAGGGCGGTAAAGCGGTCGGAGTAGGTGCGCTTCAAGATTTCGTGGGCCTTCACGTCGAACTGCTGCAGTTCGTTGACCGGCAGGTAGATGCGGCCCAGCAGCGCGTCTTCGCCCACGTCGCGGATGATGTTGGTGAGCTGGAAGGCCAGGCCGAGCTTGTGGGCGTAGGCGGTGGTGGCCGGGTCTATCTGGCCAAAAATCTGTGCCGATACCTCGCCCACCACGCCCGCCACCAAATGGCAGTAGCGCTGCAGGCCGGGGAAGTCGAGGTAGCGGGTTTGCTCCAGGTCCATGTGGCAGCCGTCGATGATGGACTGCAGGTGCTGCTGCGTGATGTGGTAATCGGCGGCCAGCGGCATCAGCGCTTTCATCACCGGGTGGGTCGGGTTGCCCGCAAAAGCGTTGGCGACCTCGCTTTGCCACCAGGCTAGCTTGGTGCGGGCGACACCCGCGTCGTGGGTTTCGTCCACCACGTCGTCCACCTCGCGGCAGAAAGCGTAGAAGGCGGTAATCGCGGCCCGGCGGGGCTTGGGCAGAAACAGAAAGGCGTAGTAGACGCTGCTGCCGGAGGACGCAGCTTTGTTTTGGACGTATTGCTCGGGGGTCATATTAGAGAAGGATTGTTACATCCATAGCGCGCGCCAGAGCATCAAGGGGATGTCCGCTTTGCCCAACGTAGGCCGGGTGTGGCGGGTGGCAAAGCCCAGGGCTTCGATCTTGTCCAGAATGCGCAAGCCGCCTTGCACCACCAGGCGAAGTTCCCAGCCCGCACGGCCCGGCACGCGGTGCACCAGGGGCGCGCCTCGGTGCATGAGTTCTCGGGCCCAGGTGACGTTTTCTTCCATCAAGCGGGTCAGGGCCGGACTTTGGGGCTGTTGGTCCAGTGCGGCTGGGTCCACGCCGTGGTGTTGGCTGCGGTCTTGTGGCAGGTAGAACCGGCCCCGAGGCAGGTCCAGGCTCACATCTTGCCAAAAATTGATGAGTTGCAAGGCATTACAAATCGCATCGCTTTGCTGCAGTGCCTGTGCGTTTTTCACGCCATACAGGTGCAGCAGCAGGCGACCCACGGGGGCGGCGGAGCGCTGGCAGTAGTCCAGCAGCTCGGCGCGGTCGGCATAGCCAGTTTTATCCCGGGTTTTGACAACATCCTGCGTGAAGGCGCTGAGCAGATCCGCGAGCAGCGGCTGGGGTAGCTTCCATTGCGCGATGGCCGCTTGCAAAGGGCCAAAGACCTGGGGCCAGCGGGTGGATGTTGGCTGGTGGACGGCGGCTGCGGCCAGGTCGGCGCGGTAGACGGCTAAGTCGTCCAGCCGCTGCTGGGCAGAGGCCGTGCCCTCGTCGGCGATGTCGTCCGCCGTGCGTGCAAACCAATAGATGGCGGCGATGGGCGGGCGCAAGCGGGCCGGGCACAAGACCGATGCCACCGGAAAATTTTCATAGTGGTTGACCGTTTGTGGGGTAGCATTTTGTTTCAAGGTGGGTAGGGCATTCACGCCCAGATTGTCGCTTGACAAGCTTTACCCGTTCTTCTAGATTACTAACCCGTTAGTCAGTAACAATGGTTGTCGCCATTCTTTGCCGCTTTTACAACTTTTGCAGTGCCCCGGTGAAGGGTCTTTGGTCCGCCACACGGACACTGCGCTAGCCCCCTTTTCTTAGGCTTGCTATGTCATACCATTTTTCGTTGCCGTCCAGCGTGCGCCCCCTGTTTCGTGCCAGCGTGTGCTGTCTTGGGATGGTCGCCGTGCTGGCAGCGTGTTCCAAGCCTGAGCCTGCGCCTGAGCCTATCCGTGCCGTCAAGGTCTTGACCGTGGCCCCCAGCGGCATGCTGGCCACCCTGGAATTTGCCGGTGAAGTCCGGCCACAAACCGAATCGGCACTGGGCTTTCGGGTGGCAGGCAAGATCATGCAGCGCCAGGCTGAGCTGGGCCAGCGCGTCAAGGTAGGCCAGGTGCTGGCACAGCTTGACCCCAAAGACTACCAATTGGCCGCTGACGCAGCCCGCGCGCAGTTGGCCTCGGCGGCCACCAACCGTGACCTGGCCAGTGCCGACTACAAGCGCTACAAAGAGCTGAAAGAGCAGAACTTCATCAGCGGTGCCCAGCTGGAGCAGCGCGACAGCGCACTCAAGTCGGCGCAGGCCCAGGTGCAGCAGGCGCAGGCGCAACTTTCGTCGCAGGGCAACCAGGCCACCTACACCCGGCTGGTGTCGGACGTGGCCGGGGTGGTCACCGCCATCGCGGCCGAGCCAGGCCAGGTGGTAGCAGCCGGTACGCCGGTGGTGCGGGTGGCCCGCGACGGTGCGCGGGACGTGGTGTTTGTGGTGCCGGAAGACCGGGTGGGCGCAGTCACCTTGGGCTCGGCCGTAGAGGTGCGTGTGTGGGCCAGCAAGACTTCGTTAGAAGGCAAAGTGCGCGAGGTGGCGGCCAGTGCCGACCCGGTGACGCGCACTTTCCAGGTAAAGGTGGCGATTGACGAAAAGACGGCACCTGCCTTGGGCACCACGGTGAGTGTGCTGCCGCAGGCGTTGAGCCGCGCAGGTACGCCGGTCATCAAACTGCCCACCAGCGCGCTGAAGCGAGAGGCCGATGGCAAGACGGCCGTGTGGCTGGTAGACCCGGCCACGATGACGGTCAAGTCCCAGCCGGTGGTGGTGGCCACGGCAGACGGCAACGATGCCGTGATTGCCAGCGGTTTGCGGCCCGGCATGCAGGTAGTGGCTGCAGGTGTGCATGTGCTGGCCGAAGGACAAAAAGTCTCCATTTACCAGCCAAAACCGACTCCATCGCAGTCTGCACCTGTGCTGACAGCTACTGAAAACGTAGCGCCACCCGTGGCTGCGTCCGCATCTGCTGCACAGTGAGTTTTTGATGACGCAACCCCATACCCCTGACCAGCCCAAGCCGGGCTTTAACCTTTCCAAATGGGCGCTGGACCATCCCGCGCTGACCCGCTATCTGCTGGTGGTGTTGATGGTGATGGGCTTTGCCGCCTATTTCCAGCTCGGCCAGGACGAAGATCCACCGTTTACCTTCCGCGTCATGGTGGTCAAAACCTTCTGGCCTGGGGCCACCGCCCAACAGGTGGCCGAGCAGGTCACAGACAAGTTGGAGCGCACCCTGCAAGAGGTGCCGGGTGCCGACAAGATCCGCAGCTACTCCAAGCCAGGCGAGTCGCAGATCATTTTCCAGGTCAAGGACAACAGCAAGGGCAGTGAGGTGGCCAACCTCTGGTACGTTGTACGCAAGAAGATCGGCGACATGGCCTACACCCTGCCGCCGGGCGTGCAAGGGCCGTTTTTCAATGACGACTTTGGAGACGTGTACGGCGTGATCTACGCCCTGGAGTCTGATGGCTTCAGCAATGCCGAGCTGAAGATATTTGCCGACGATGTGCGCCAGAAGCTGCTGCGCGTGCCCGATGTGGGCAAGGTCGAGCTGTTTGGCGTGCA
>NZ_JBDTEM010000386.1:0-6684 GCF_039922535.1 Rhodoferax sp.
GGACCCGGCAAGATCAACGGCCAGGCCATGCAGTTTGTAGTGGACACCGGTGCCACCGCAGTCAGCCTGGGCGTGAACGAGGCCGAGCGCATGGGCATCAACTACAAAAACGGCGAACAGGTGCGCATGAGTACGGCCAACGGCAACTCGGTAGGCTGGCGGGTACGGCTGGCCTCGGTGCGCATTGGCGATGTGGAGCTACCGGGGGTAGAGGCCATCATCACCCCCGCGTCCATGCCTTACGTGCTGCTGGGCAACAGCTTCCTGACCCAGTTCCAGATGACCCGCATCAACGACCAGATGGTGCTGGAACGGCGCTACTGAGACCGCCCACAGATTCTGATGCCCCGTGTCTGATAAATTCGGCGTGTCCCTCTAGACTGCCCTCGCTACATGCCCACCACCCAAGTGCCCCACCCGCAGGATGCCGACTACGAAGACCTGCTCAGCCTGTGGGCCGATCTGGAGTCTGGCCTGGCCATGGTGCTGGCCAATCCGCGCAACATCCCCGACTTTGAATCCAAGATCCGGCAGTACGACCGCTGGATGCAAGACCTGCTGCAGCAAGACACCGACACCGCGCTGTATTTGCTGTTCCAGCTTGCCACCAATGCGTCGGTAGGCTACAGCGCCCTGCATGCCCTGGTGTGCGCCGTGCTGTGCCACATCACCGCCCACGAACTGCACCTGGTAGACAGTGAGCGCGACAGCCTGGTGTTTGCCGCCATGACCATGAACGTTGGCATGACCCAGTTGCAAGACAGTCTGGCCGTGCAAACCAGCCAACCCAGCGAAACCCAGCAAGCGCAGATCCGCACCCATGCCGCCACCAGCTGCGAGGTGCTGGCCGACGTGGGCATTACCGACTCTGACTGGCTGGACGTGGTCGCCACCCACCACAGCGCGCACGACCCGCGCAGCGACATCCAGAGCCTGGGCCTGGTGCCCCGGCTGGCCCACACCCTGCGCGTGGTGGACCGCTATGCCGCCATGGTCAGCCCGCGCAAATCGCGCACCGGGCGCAGCGTGACGGATTCGGTGCGCAGCATCATGGCCAGCGCCCTGGGCGCGCACGACCCGGTGGGTTTCGCACTGGTGCGCGCCATTGGCCTGTGCCCGCCCGGTACCTATGTGCGCATGGACAGTGGCGAAACCGCCGTGGTGTTGCGCCGCAGCGCCAAGGCCAACCACCCGCTGGTGGCCATGCTGTTGAACCGCAAGGGCGAGGCGTTTATGCCGCCCCGGCTGCACCGCACCGCCACCAGCAGCCCGCTGATCCAGGCCGCGCTAACGCAAGACGCGGTGAAGGTCC
Organism: Rhodoferax sp.; assembly: GCF_039922535.1. GTDB lineage: Bacteria > Pseudomonadota > Gammaproteobacteria > Burkholderiales > Burkholderiaceae_C > Rhodoferax_B. The sequence goes on from NZ_JBDTEM010000386.1 coordinate 1,313, forward strand.
GCGTGAACCACCAAAGCCTGCTGCGCCAAGGCATCTACGCCGACCGGGCCGCCCGCTAATTCAGGCGGGCTTCTTGCCTTTGCCCAGGCGAGACTCTTTGCCGTTCAATAAACGCACGATGTTTTCGCGGTGGCGGTAAAACAGCAGCGCGGCCATCACGCTGATGGACACCAGCACCGAAGTTTCGCTGTACCAAGCCCCACCGCTGCCCAGCACGTAGACCACCGGCGCCAGGGCCACCGCAACCAGCGAGGCCAAGGACGAAAACCGGAACACAAAGGCCACCAGCAACCAGGTCAGCATGGCCACCAAACCCAGTATCGGGTGGATGCCCAGCAGCACACCCAACGCGGTGGCCACGCCTTTACCGCCCACAAACTTGAAAAACACCGGGTACAAATGGCCCATAAATGCCGCCAGCCCGACCAGGGCGATGGTGCCGTCTTCCATGCCATAGGGCGCGCCGTACCAGCCCACCAGCGCCACCGGCAGCCAGCCCTTCACGCCATCCAGCAGCAAGGTGGCGATGGCAGCGGGCTTGCTGCCCGAGCGCAGCACGTTGGTGGCACCGGGGTTTTTGCTGCCAAAGGTGCGCGGATCGTTCAGGCCCATGACGCGGCTGACGATGACGGCAAACGACAGGGAGCCCAACAGGTAGGCGGCCAGGGTGGCCAAAACGGGGTAAATGATCGGGTAAATCGTGGTCAAACTATGTCTCCAAACTGGAGCGCATTTTGCCAGCCTGTCAGAGCGGAATGGCGCAATCCACCAGCTTTGCATTCAACAGCTGCACGCACACCTGCGGGTCCAGCCCCACCAGGTAGCCGCGCCGCCCGCCGTTGATGGCGATGCGGGGCAGTTCCAGAATGGCGGCTTCGATGTACACCGGCATGGTTTTGCGGGTGGCGAACGGCGAGGTGCCGCCTACCAGGTAGCCACTGTGCCGGTTCGCCACCTCGGGTTTGCAGGGCGTGACGGACTTGCAGCCGATCTGCCGCGCCAGGTTCTTCAGCGACACCGCGCGGTTGCCGTGCATCAGCACGATCAATGGTTTGGCGTGCTCGTCCTCCATCACCAGGGTTTTGACGACCGTGAACGGGTCCAGCCCCAGCACCTCCGCACTGTGCTGCGCCCCGCCGTGCTCCACGTAGGCGTAAGGGTGCTCGGTGAAGGCCACGCCCTGCGCCTTGAGGAACTGGGTGGCGGGGGTCTCTGAAATATGCGCAGCTTTGGCCATCGTCCAATATTTATATAAAAAGTGCCTCTGGCGCAGGTAGCACCTGCGCAAGCAGCTACTTAAAAAATAGCAAGCCAGTTATTGCGCGGGGTCGCGCAGTTCCCAGCGGATTTTGTCGATTGCGGCCAGCATGTCGGTCGACAAGGACTTGCCCCAGGCATCCAGGCATTCGTCCAACTGCGCCACCGAGGTGACCCCGATGATGGTGCTGGCGACCTGCCATTTGGAATGGCAAAACGCCAGCGCCATTTGCGTGGGGGTCATGCCGTTGGCGCGGGCCAGGGCGTTGTAGCGGCGCGCGGCCTCCAGCGCCTCGGGGCGGCCCCAGCGTTGTTTGCGCATGGATTCAAACTTGGCCATCCGGCCATCTGGCGCGCCCGGGCCGGTGGTGCCCGAGGCATCGTACTTGCCCGTCAACAGACCAAAGCCCAGCGGCGAATAGGCCAGCAGCGACACGCCCAGGCGGTGCATGGTTTCGTCGAGGCCGTTCTCTACGGTGCGGTTGATCAGGCAGTAGGGGTTTTGCACGGTGGCCACGCGCGGCAGGCCATGCTGCTCGGCCAGGCGCACAAACTCGTGCACGCCGTACGGGGTTTCATTCGACAGGCCGATGGCCTTGATCTTGCCCTGCTTGACCAGGGCGGCCAAGGCTTCTAGCTGCTCGTGGATGGAGGACACCGGCAGGTCTTTCTCCGGGTCGAAGTACACGCCGCCAAACGCGGGCACATGGCGCACCGGCCAGTGGATTTGGTAGAGGTCGATCACGTCGGTGTGCAGGCGGTGCAGGCTGCCGTGGCAGGCATCGATGATCTCGGCGCGGGTCAGGTCGGGGCTGCCATTGCGGATCCAGCCCATGCCGCGCGCCGGGCCGGCTACCTTGGTAGCCAGCACCACTTTGTGCCGCGCGCCGGGGGTTTTCAGGAACCAGTGGCCGAGGATGGTTTCGGTACCACCATAGGTTTCGGCGCGGGCGGGCACGGAATACATCTCGGCCGTGTCGATAAAGTTCACGCCGCGCTCCAGCGAACGGTCGAGGATGGCGTGGGCGTGGGCTTCATCCACCTGCTCACCAAAGGTCATGGTGCCCAGGCAAACGGCGGTGACTTGCAGGTCGCTTTGACCGAGTTGGATTTTTTTCATGGGTAAAGGCATCGTCAGAAGGGAATTTTTCCATCCTACAACAGGCCGCGTGTTCAAGTCGTCTAGCGGACAGACAAGCCCAGCCGGCACTGGCTACCATCGCAGCATGTACCCCCTCCAACGCCCCTCGCGCAGCGAATTCACTCCCATCCGCACCCTCCGCTACCACGTACGCCAGTGGGGCCAGCCCCGCCCCGGCCAGCCGCCGCTGGTGCTGGTGCACGGCTGGATGGACGTGGCCGCCAGCTACCAGTTCATGGTGGATGCTTTTGCCGGGGAGCGCCACACCATCGCCCCCGACTGGCGCGGCTTTGGCCTGACCGGCAGCGGCGGTGTCGATAGCTTCTGGATTCCCGACTACCTGGGCGACCTGGACTTTCTGCTGGACCACTACGCGCCGGGCCAGGCGGTGGACCTGGTCGGCCACAGCATGGGCGGCCACATCGCCATGCTGTACGCGGGCATCCGCCCCGAGCGCATCCGCCGCCTGGTGAACCTGGAAGGCTTTGGCATGCCCGCCACCAAGCCGTCCCAGGCACCCGGCCGCTTCGCCCAGTGGATGGACGGGCTGCACAGCCTGCACCAGGGCGAGATGGGCCTAAAGACCTATCTCGACTTGGGCGGCGTGGCCCGCCGCCTGATGAAGACCAACCCCCGCCTACCCCAAGACAAGGCCGACTGGCTGGCCCAGCACTGGGCACAGCCGCACACCCTGGCCGACGGCAGCAGCGCCTGGCAAATTCTGGGCGACCCGGCCCACAAGCTGCGCAACCCCCAGCTATTCCGCGTGGAGGAAGTGCTGGCCGTGTACCAGCGCATCACCGCGCCCACGCTGTCGGTCGAAGCATCCGACGACAGCCTGGCCCGCTGGGGCCTGGGCTACACGCTGGCCGAATACCACCAGCGCCTGCAGTCCGTGCCCCAGGCCACCGTGGCGGTCATCCAGGACGCGGGTCACATGCTGCACCACGACCAGCCCGAAGCGCTGGCCCGGTTGGTCGAGGCATTTTTGGTCGAATAATTTAAGCTTTTTAAGCTTTTTAGGCCTTTGGCGCAGGCTCTATCTGCGTGAATAGCTCTTAATTTAGTAGCAACCAAACTAAAGCGTCTGGCGGCAATTTGTGCCAGTATGTAAGCACCTTGACTACTTGGGCGCTGCAAAGCGGTTCAACATGAAACTGAGCCTCAAACTTCCCCTGGCGTTTGCCGCCGCCATGGTTTTGGTGCTGTGTGCCGCACTGTTTGGCATCTACCAGTTGAACTAGTCGCTGAACACCTACCAAACCACGGTGCAGGCCAGCTACGGCAACGAGCGCGCTATTGCCCATTTGCTCAACGACTTCAAGGTGCAGGTGCAGGAATGGAAAAACGTCTTGCTGCGCGGCAAAAACCCCGAGCAACTGGCGCGCTACTGGAAGGCGTTTGAAACCAAAGAAGGCGAAATCGCCAAAGCCACCAGCGCCCTGCAGCAGGAATTGCCGCCCGGCGAAGCGCGCAGCCTGGTCGAGCGCTTTGCGCAGGCCCACCAAACCATGGGCGCGGCCTACCGCAAAGGGCTGGAAGCCTTCAAAGCCGCCGACTTCGACCCGACCGTGGGCGACACAGCCGTGCAAGGCATGGACCGGGAACCCAGCAAACTGCTAGACGATGCCGAAAAAGCCATTGGCAACGACAGCCGCGCCGTGGCCGACCTGGCCGCCCAGAACGGCCAGCACGCCACTATCATCAGCCTGAGCGTCATGCTGCTGGTCTGCCTGGCGGTGATGCTGGTGAGCTGGCGCTTCAGCCGCACCATCACCACCCGCATCGGCCACGCGGTGGGCGTGTCGCAATCGGTGGCCAGCGGCGACCTGACTGCCGCCCAGGCAGTGTCGGGCAAAGACGAGCTGGCCGACCTGCTGAACGCCCTGAACCGCATGCAAACCAGCCTGGCCATCGTGGTCGGCAGCGTGCGCGCCAGCGCCGAAAGCGTGTCCAGCGCCAGCCAGGAAATCGCCATGGGCAACCACGACCTGAGTGCCCGCACCGAAGCCCAGGCCTCGGCCCTGGAAGAAACCGCCGCCAGCATGGAAGAGCTAGGGGCCACCATCCAGCAAAACACCGACGGCGCGCAGCACGCCAACCAGTTGGCCCTGCAGGCCTCCGGCGTGGCCGTGCGCGGCTCCGAGGTATTCACCCGGGCGGCCGACACCATGACTGGCATCGCCCAAGCGTCCAGCAAGATCGCCGACATCGTGGGCGTGATCGACGGCATTGCCTTCCAGACCAATATCCTGGCGCTCAACGCCGCCGTCGAAGCCGCCCGCGCCGGGGAGCAGGGCCGTGGCTTTGCGGTGGTGGCCAGCGAGGTGCGCCTGCTGGCGCAGCGCAGCGCCGATGCCGCCCGCGAAATCAAGGGCCTGATCCAGACCAGCGTGCAGCGCATGGCCCAGGGCACGGCGCTGGTGGACGAAAGCGGTGCCGCCATGCAAGAAGTGGTGGCCTCCATCCGCCGCGTTACCGACATCATGGGTGACATCAGCGCCGCCAGCCGTGAACAAACCCTGGGGGTGCTGCAAATCAGCGAAGCCATTACCCAGATCGACCAGAATACCCAGCAAAACGCGGCCCTGGTCGAACAAAGCGCCGCGGCCGCCGACAGCCTGAAGCACCAGGCGGCGGACTTAGTGCACACCGTGTCGGTGTTCCGGCTGGGGGGCGCGGGCCTGGGCCCACGGCTTTTGGCCTGAACCGCGCGGATTGCGCTGAGGGCGTTGTGTACCGTGAGAAAATAATGGGTTAGCCCCCGGCACCCACTCCCGAAAGAATCTCATGGACGCAGAACGTATCAATACCATTGGCAACCAACTCAGCACCCTGAGCGTGCGAACCGAAGATCTCCGGAGGTATCTTTGACGTCGATGCCAAAGCCGAACGCCTGCGCACCGTCAATGCCTCGCTAGAAGACCCCAGCGTCTGGAACGATCCGAAGAAGGCCCAGGAACTGGGCAAGGAA
>NZ_JBDTEM010000387.1:0-5411 GCF_039922535.1 Rhodoferax sp.
GCGCAGGGTGTAGCCCAGCGTGGCACTCCACAAAGCGTTGACCATGTGGCCCGCGCTGGCCGATTCGCGCAGGGTGGCACCGGGCACCGTGCCTGCGTTAAACACCTCTACCGGCAGACCCAGCAGGCCCTGCAGACGGCCCCCGGCGGTGGCCAGCTCGAAAGCCCCGTCGGCCGTGCGCTGGGTGGTGGTTTGCGGGTCCAGGTCGGCCAGCAGATCGGCCCCGTTGGCGGCAAAGGCGGACCGGGTGCTGCTGGTGTTGTTGGTGGGCGTGCCCTGGGCCACCAGTTTCATCCCGGCGCTGTGCTGGTGGTTGTCCAGCAGGCTGGCGAACAGCGTGGCGGCGGAGTCGGGGGTTTGCGTCCAGTCCACGCCCAACACCACCAGGCGGTCGATGGGGTCGGTCAGGGTGGCTCCGTTGCGCATGTCGTTGGCGGTGACATTGATGGCCATGCCGGCTTTGACGGCGGCAGGGTAGTCCACCAGCCAGGCTCGGTCGCCGCCAAACGGGTCTTTGTCGGCCTCGGCTTCGTCGGTGGCCGTGAGCGGGTCGAACGCCGGGTTCATGGGCAGCAGGTCGGCCACCGGCTGGCCCCAGACGCGGAACACCTCGCGGCCCCGGCTCTGGCCCACCACCACAAAGCGGTCTGGCAGGGCGGCGGCGTACACCGTGGCGCCGTCGCGGCTGGCCTGGGGTATAGCTGCGTCGTCAAACTGCGGGCTGGCCAGCACCACGTTGGCATCGTCGATGCGGCGGCCCAACTGGTCGAAGTTCGTGGGTGTGGTGCTGCGCACGATCCAGGCGGCGCGCGCCGGGGTGTAGATGCGGGCAATCTGCAGCCAGGGCGATGTGGTGTCGCTGGGGGTGGTAAAGCGCTCGGTCCAGTAGCGCTTGCCCTCGGCAGTTTCGGCTGCGCTCAGGCCCGGTTCGTGGCCAAAGGTGTGGATGGCATCGGGGTAGATGCGCACCATTAGCAGGCTTGCATCGGCCGTGTAGCGGGTTTGTACCGCTACCGGCAGCAACACTACCGGGTGGGCGGCATCCAGCGCCTCGACCAGTGGGGCCGGGTTGTCCGGGGGGAGTTGCAGCAGGCCCAGCAGGTCTTGCGACAGGTTCTGGATGCCTTGCAGTTGTTTGCCAGTAGCTTGCAGCGCTGACTGGGCGGTACGGCGCAGTGCGCTTACCTGTTGGCGCTGTGCTTGCAGCGCATCGGCGTTGGCACCGCTGCGGGCCAGGCTGTCCAGTGCCGCCTGGGCTTGCTGCCAGGCCAGGGTGGCGCTGCGCTGGGCATCGCGCTGGCGCACCAGGTCGGCGCGGGCCGCCTGCAGTGCGTCCAGATTCAGGTTGAGTGCGGGCATGGCAAAGTCCTCAGGTTTTCAGATCGGCACCCACGAAGTAGGCGCGGAACGGTTGCTGCAGCAGGGCCCGGGCGATTTCCGCGGCATTGGCGCTGGCCGTCAGCATGGGGAAGCCGGTGAATGCCGAGGGCGGGGCCTGGCGCAGCCCGGCCAGCGTGACAAAGCCGCCCGGTGGCACGGCCAGGTGGCTCCAGGACAAGGCCTTGTAGCTGTTGTACTGGCTGTACAGCGGCGTGGCCAGTGCGGTCTGCAGGGCGTTGCGCCGGGGTGGGCCGGTGCGGGCCTGGCCGGGTGCGGGCTCGTCTACATCAAAGCCAAAGCGCGGCTCGGTCATTTGCTCTTCCAGCACAAAGCACCATTGGTCGGCTTCTGCGGCGTCGATGTCAAAACCAAAGAAGCTGATGTCTACGCCGACGGTGCCGCTGAAGCGCGGCGTGGCCAGTGCGCCATCGGGCCGCAGGCCTTGCGCGTCTTTTTGCAAGCTGTCGGCCCCTGCGGTTTTCTTCCAGGCGTACACCGCGGTATTGGGGTAGCGGCGCAGCAACTGGCCGCGCACCAGCAGCACCACCGGGTTGATACGTTTGTTCTGGGCGTTGCGGATGAACGGGCTCACCTGGTCGCTGCGCAGGCCCAGCGGCTGCGCGCCCCACTGGTGGATGGGCTGGATGTCGTCCAGCGGTGTGTAGGTGTAGGTGGGTGCAGGGCCAATGCTGCTGCGGTCCCAAAAGCGCTGGAACGGGGTGCCACGCAGGTCGGTGGGAAAGCCGCGCCACAGCAGCTCGCGGTTCATCTCGCAGTTGGCTCCGGCCATGAAGCTGTCGATGAAATGCTGGTTTACCTTGGCCAGCATCACCAGGTCTTGTGGAATGCCGTCCACCCCTGGCATGAAGGCGTTGGGGTTCCAGCGGGACAAACGCTGGTACAGCGGCTCGGGCAGCGTGGGCCAGGCCATTACGCGGTCGAACAGCGCGGGCACCATGAAGCGCTGGCGGGCAAAAGCATCGGTGATGGACAGACAGGCTGACACAAAGGCATTGCCCTCGGTGGCCGCCAGATGTGCCACCGACACCGTGCTGGCCAGACGCGCGCGCAGCGTGGTGTCGGGCTGGGTGGCCGCGGTGATGGCGCTGCGGGCTGCCGCCAGGCTGAAGTCCACCGGCTGCACCTGCACCTGGCTTTGCACAAAGCCGTCTTTCCACAGCTGCTGGCTGCCCCGGGTGGCGACGGCGTAGCGGTTCAGGATGTCGCGCTGGCGCAGTGCGGGCGGCAGGGTCAGCGTAGCCACCGTCAAGTTGGGCTGCGCGGCCAGCGAGCCGACGATTTCAAACCCGGTGTTGACGCTGAAATGTGGCTTCTCGGCATCGGCCACCACCGACTGCACCGCGTTCAAGGGCAGTGCCGCAAACACGCCTGCGGTGCTGTACTTGCGGCCATCGGCAATGCGCAGGCTGCCCAGGCTGGCACCCACCACGGCGCGTGCCGCCACGCCCTTGCGGACGGGGGGCGTGACATCACGCCGGGCGGTGTCCAGCTCGCGCACCAGCGCGCGGTTCAGGCGCAGGCTGCCGCTGCGGGCATCCAGCTTCAAGGTGCTGAACTGCAGACTGGCCTGCTGGTTGTCGGCCGCGGCATGGGCCTCCACCAAAACGCCCTCCACACCCCGGTGGCCCAGCGACTCGACGGTGCGGGCCACCACGCCCCAGTCGGTGGATTGCACCGTGGGCATGGCGCTGGCCAACTGGCTGAAGCGCTCCACATGCAAGTCGGTGAACACGCCCAGGTGCTGGCCTGCGCGGATCTGCAACCCAGGCATGCCACGCTGGGCCAGCGCCGTCTCGAAGCCCTTGGCGGCGGTTTGCAAATCACGCACCTGGCCCACGGTGGTCTGGCCCAAGCCGATGTTGCGCAGGTCCAGCAGGCGGTCGGCGGCACCGTCCAGGTTCAGTGCGTCCAGCGCTTTGCTGCCGACAATGCCGTCGGGCAAAAATGCGTTGACGGTGAAGGCAGCGCTGCGCTGGGTGGCTGCGGCCATGGCCCCTACGTAGCGCCGGGTCTGTCCGGCCAGCGCGGGCAGGTTGGCGTTGAGCCGGGCGGCCATGCGCAGGCTGCGCCGCTGCGGTGTGGTGGCGCGGCGCATGGCCGTGTCGGTAAGCGCGCTGGGCAGGCTGGTGCGGGCGATCTGCCCGCCCACCGAACCGGCCACGTTGCCGATGCGGTAGGCCGTGCCGTTGACCACTTGGGCTTCGATGCGGCCCAGCGCGGGCCCCATCACCTGCAGCAGCCGCTCGGGGGGGAGGGTGTCGAAATGCTTGGCCTTTAATGCCCGCTGCCCCTCGATGGCCAGGCGGGTCAGGTTGAAGCGCATTTCGGCATCCTGGATGCGGCCAATCTGGCCCCAGGCGGCATCCATGAAGATCTCTTGGTTTTGCCGCACCACCTCGGCCCCATAGCCCGCCGCGCCGCGGTAGCGCGGGTTCAGGTTCAGCCCGGCTACCCAGTGCGACGGAATCTCCGCCAGCGCTACCTGGTGTTTTTTGGCATGCCAGCCGCCCACCATGTCCGGCTTGACCTCGATGCGCCGCCCGGCGGCATTGGTGGGGCCGTCGGCCACCGGGTCGGCCACGTTGGCCTGCGGGGTGTTGACGATCAGCGCCAGGCTTTCGGCCTGGGTTGGGTCGGGCGCGCTGCCAGGGGTGTAGCTGATGGGCACCAGCGCGCCTTCCATGGTGGCCACGGCCCCCTGCACAAAACTGGTCAGCACCGGGTCCACGCCCATGGGCGCAGTGCCTACGCGGCTGAGCAAGGCGGCTACCTCGGCGTTGCCGGTGTAGGCGTTGGGGGTTTTAAGCCGCCGCGCCAGCGATTCAAAGTCGCCGCCCGGCCCGGTAGAAAACTCCCAGTGGTAGTACACCGGCAGCAGCACATCGGCGGCCTGCTGCACATCCCAGGCCGGGCCCAGGGTGGCCATGGCCGCAGGTTGGGCTTCGGCCAGACCCAGGCCGCGCAGCCGCCCGGGCTCGAAGGCGGGCACCACGCAGGCCACGTAGTCGGTCAGCGGCAGCAGGCGGCGCGGGCACACCAGGCGTGAGGCGTTGCGGGTGGGGTCGGCTTGCAGGTCGCTTTGGATGCCGGGAGCGTCGTCCCGGTGGCTGACCACCTGCGCATGCGCCCAGGACCAGGATTCGGCCAACGGCGGCAGCTCGGTAGCCACGTCGGCTGCGGCAATGCGCACCGTGGGCAGCGGGCCTTGGGGTGGCATTTTGGGCGTGCCCACCTTGGATTTTTCCAGCACCAGCAGCACCAGCCAGGGGCGCAGGCGGTCGTCGGCATGGGCCAGGGCCGGGGTCAGCATCCACGGGAAGTCGGGCGGATCAAAGTCCACGATGGCCAGGTAATTGGGCTCGAAGTTGCGCGCCTGGGGCTTGGGATCGGTGCGTAGCACCAGCCGGGCGTCGATACCGATCACGTCGCCGGGGCCGTGCAGTTGCAGGGCCAACGGGTCGATGGCGGTGCCCGCGTGCGGCGCGGCTAAGGCCACGTTGATCTGCGCCGTGGCGCGGGCGGGCAGCAGCGGGCCCACGCCCAGGGTGTCGCTAGCGGTCAGGGCCACGCTCAGGCCCCGGCGGACCCAGGGCATGAACTGGTAGGCAACGGCGGTACTGGTGGCCATAGGAATGCTCCGGTACGCAGGCTAAAACGCCTGTACGGTTTCAAACGATTCGACGATTTGCAGCGCCTTGCCGCTGGCCCCCACCAGGTCGTGCGCGGCCCAGTACGACTGCGCGGCGGCTCCGGCCAGGGGCGTGCCTGCCAGGGTGCCGCTGGCACTGTCGATGGTGTGCAGCGGTGCCGGGTTGACGGCAATCTTGACCTCGGTAGCGGGCTGCAGCCGGGCCGGGCGGCGCAGCTCCGAGCGGGCCGCCGCACCCAGCGACGTCGCCCAGCGGGCATGGCCCACTTCCACCAAGGCACCCCGCGACAGAATCGAGCTGGTGGCGGTTTTGGGCGTGGACAGGTTGACCTCTTCGTAGTCAAACACGTCTTTGGCGGTG
>NZ_JBDTEM010000388.1:0-3753 GCF_039922535.1 Rhodoferax sp.
ATGAGAGAGCTCCTTGTTCAGCGGTGAGGGCATTGCGGCGCATGCCCGAAAAAAGTTCGCGGCCCATGCCGAAGCCGTTCGCAATGCGCAGCTCTTCGGGCATGGTGGCCAGGGGGCGGGCAGCCCATTCAGCATCCGGCACCAGGGCCTGCAGCGTACCGGCTACGGCATCCAGGCGCACGACGTCGCCGTCCAGCAACTTGGCCAGCGGGCCACCGGCCAGGGCTTCGGGGGATACGTGGATGGCGGCGGGCACCTTGCCGGACGCACCGCTCATGCGCCCATCGGTGACCAGCGCCACGCGGTAGCCCTTGCCTTGCAATACGGCCAGCGGGGGGGTGAGTTTGTGCAGCTCGGGCATGCCGTTGGCTTGCGGGCCTTGCCAGCGCACCACGCACACCACGTCGCGGTTGAGTTCGCCCGCGTTGAAGGCCAGGTGCAGGGCTTCTTGCGAATCAAACAGGCGGATTGGGGCTTCGATGATGTGGCGGTCGGCCGGTACAGCGGAAGCCTTGATCACACTGCGGCCCAGATTGCCTTTGAGCAGCTTGAGGCCGCCAGTGGGGCTAAACGGGTTGCTGGCGGGGCGCACGATGGTGTCGTCGCCGGATACCAGCTTGGTGTTCCAGGTTAGGGTGTCGCCCACCATGGCGGGCTCACCGGCAAATTCACGCAGGCCGCCGGGGCGCACGGTGAGCACGTCGGCGTGCATAAATCCCGCGTCCATCAGCTCACGGATGATGAAACCGGGGCCGCCTGCGGCCTGGAACTGGTTCACATCGGCACTGCCGTTGGGGTACACGTGCGACAGCGTGGGCACCACATCCGACAAAGCGCTGAAGTCGTCCCAGTCGATCACGATGCCTGCGGCAGAGGCCACAGCCACCCAGTGGATCAGGTGGTTGGTAGAGCCGCCGGTGGCCAGCAAGGCGACCATGGCGTTGACGATGCAGCGCTCGTCCACCACGTGGCCGATGGGCGCAAAGCGCTTGGCTTTCACGTCGGCCAGCACGGTGCGGGTGGCTTCGCGGGTGAGCTCGTCGCGCATCGCGCCGCCGGGGGCCACAAAAGCCGTGCCGGGCACGTGCAGGCCCATGGCTTCGAGCAGCATCTGGTTGCTGTTGGCGGTGCCGTAGAAGGTGCAGGTACCGGCCGCGTGATAAGCGGCGGATTCGGCCTGCAGCAGCTCGGTACGTCCCACCAAACCCTGGGCAGCTTGCTCACGCACCTTGGATTTGGCGTTGTTCGACAAGCCGGTGGGCATGGGGCCTGCGGGCACAAATACGGTAGGCAAATGGCCGAATTGCAGCGCGCCGATCAGCAGGCCAGGCACGATCTTGTCACACACGCCCAGCATCAGGGCGGCATCGAACATGTCGTGGCTCAGGGCCACGGCGGTGGCCATGGCGATCACGTCGCGGCTGAACAGGCTGAGTTCCATGCCGGGCGTGCCCTGGGTGACGCCGTCGCACATCGCGGGCACGCCACCGGCGACCTGGGCGGTGGCACCATGGCGGCGGGCCTCGGCCTTGACGATGTCGGGGTAGGTTTGCATCGGCGTGTGGGCCGACAGCATGTCGTTGTAGGCGGTGACGATGCCGATGTTCAGGGCTTTTTCGGCCACCACCTTGAGCTTGTCGTTCACCGGCATACCGGCAAACGCGTGGGCCACGTTGGCGCAACCCATGCGCTCTGCACCCGGTTTACGCTGGGCGGCTGCATCCAGGCGTTCTAGATAAGCGCTGCGGGTGGGGCCGCTACGCGCACGAATGCGGTCTGTGACCGCCGCTACCGTGGGGTGGATTGTCATGGTTTTTTGGTAACTAAATTACAGCCGCAATGGTACTCCGGAACCACAGGGGTCGGCAGCTTAGGAGTTACCAGTAGGGTACGAAAGACCGCCCGAAATGGGCGTAAAAATTACAGGCTAAAAACTATCAAATAAATAGCTGCCAGCGCAGGTGCAATATGCGCTAGAGGCTATTTTTATGCATAAAACTATTTACCCCCCAATGTGCGGTACAAAGTGTTGCGACTCACCCCCAATTGCCGCGCGGCCTGGGACACATTGCCGTCGCACTGCAACAAAACCCGTTCCATGGTGCGTGCCGACTGGGCGCGCAACGGGCCGTCTGGCACCGTTTCTGGCGGTACAGGGTTACGGCGCAGATCCTCCGCCAAGTCGTCTGGCAGGTGGTGCCAGTCGATCACGTTTTCACCCTCGTCCAGCAAGGCGCAGGCGGTGCACAGGGCGTTGGCCAGTTGGCGCACATTGCCCGGCCAATTGAAATGCAAAAAGGCGGTGACCAGGCTGGGAGCCAGTTGCAGGCTTTGGCCAGGGGCCAGCGTGGCCAGCAGCCGCTCGATCAACGCGCCCTGGTCGCTGCGTTCGCGCAGGGGCGGCAGGTGCAGCGTGAGGCCGTTGATGCGGTAGTACAGGTCTTCGCGGAAGCGCCCGGCCTGCATCTCGTCGCGCAGCTGGCGGTGGGTGGCACAGACCAAAAAGAAATCCAGCGCCACGGTCTTGCCGCCGCCCAGGGGTTGCACCTGGCGCTCTTGCAGCACGCGCAGCAGCCGCGCCTGGAAGGCCAGCGGCATGTCGCCCACCTCGTCCAGCAGCAAAGTGCCGCCATGGGCTTCGCGCAGGCGACCGGGGGAGCCTTCGCGCCGCGCCCCGGTAAAAGCGCCGGGGCTGTAGCCAAACAACTCGGCTTCGATCAGCGATTCGGGCAAAGCGGCGCAGTTCACCGCCACAAACGGACCATTCTTGCGGGGCCCGGTAGCATGCACGGCGCGGGCAAACACCTCTTTGCCCACGCCGGATTCGCCCTGCAGCAGCAAGGCGATGGGTTTGCCCACCACGCGGCGTGCCTTGTCCAGCGCGGCGCGGAAGGTGGTATCGCCCGTGTCCAGGGCCGCCAAAGCGTCGCAGACGGCAGGTTCTGTGGTCGGCGTAGGCGTGGAAGCGGCACGCGGCAAGGCGCGGCTGCGCCCAAAGTCCACCCGCAGCCAAACCAGGCCGCCACTGGGCCCGGACACCTGGCGCACCGTGGCCGGGCCAGGCTGCAGCACCAGTGCATGGGCCAGCGGCCACACGGCTTCGAGCTGGACGCGGCCAATGCTGTCGCGCCCCAGGCACAGCCACTGCAGCGCCCCGGTGTTGGCACCCAGCAGCCAGCCATCGGGTGATACCGCCAACTGGCATTCGGTGACGCTGCCAATCCCTTCGACCTGGCTGTGAAAGCGCAGCCGAATGTGGCCTGCGTGGCGGGTTTCAAACAGCTTGTGCTCGATCATGCGGGCCGCCGAACGGGCCAGGCCTAGAGTGTGCGGGTGGTAACCTCGGTGGTCGCCCGAGATGTCCAGCGCGCCCAGCAAGCGGCCTGCCGGGTCGTGGATGGGCGCGGCGGCGCAGGTGAGGAAGCCGTTGCGTTCCAGGTAATGTTCGCTGGCGTGCACCGCCACCGGAATCTGCTCGGCCATGGCGGTGCCGATGGCATTGGTGCCGCGGTATTGCTCGTGCCAAGTGGCACCGGGGCGCAGGGCCACGCGGCTGGCGCGGTCCAGAAAGGCCGCGTCGCCCAGGGTGTGCAACAGCAGGCCGCCGCTGTCGGCCAGGATCACCATGCAGTTGCTATCGCGGGTTTGTTCAAACACAAACTCCATCACTGGGCGAGCGTGGGCCACCAGTTCGCGCTGGTGCTCCAGGGCGCGGGCCAGTTGGGCGGTGGACGCGTGCGGTGCGCCGGGAGT
>NZ_JBDTEM010000389.1:0-24202 GCF_039922535.1 Rhodoferax sp.
CGGGAGAAAACCGGCCAGTTGGACGGCGGCGGCGTGCTGGAATTTGCCCTGAAATACCGGGGTATCGCCGCGACCCCGCCGCGCCACAACCACTAGTCGAATTTAGATAAAAAGAGCCGTCAGAGCAGGTGCTACCTGCGCAAACAGCTCTTCTTTCTATAGCGCCCGTTGCACGTCCACCACCACCCGTCCGCGCACGCTGCCTTTCAGCAATTCAGCCCCCACGGCCACGGCGGTGTCCAAGCCGATTTCGTGCACCATGGCTTCCAGCTTGGCCACGTCCAGGTCTTGCGCCAGCCGTTGCCAGGCTTGCTGGCGCTGGGGTAGGGGGCACATCACGCTGTCAATGCCATACAGGGTGATGCCGCGCAGGATGAACGGGGCCACACTGGCCGGAAAGTCCATACCCCCCGCCAGTCCGCAAGCCGCTACGGCCCCCGCGCGCCGGGTGGTAGCGCAGGCGTTGGCCAGAGTGTGGCTGCCCACGGCATCGACCACCCCGGCCCAGCGTTCCTTGCCCAGCGGTTTGCCGGGGGCGCTGAGCTCAGTGCGGTCGATGATGTTGTGGGCCCCCAGGGCGTGCAGGTAGTCGGCCTCGGCCGGGCGGCCGGTGCTGGCCACCACGGTGTAGCCTAGCTTGGCCAGCAGGGCGATGGCCACGCTGCCGACCCCGCCGTTGGCCCCGGTGACCAAAATCTCGCCGTCGGCCGGGCGGATACCGTGCTTTTCCAGGGCCAGCACGCACAGCATGGCGGTGTAGCCTGCCGTGCCGATGGCCATGGCCTGGCGCGTGGTGAAGGCCGGGGGCAGAGCGACCAGCCAGTCGCCGGGCACACGGGCCTGCTGGGCCAGGCCGCCGCTGTGGCTTTCGCCCACGCCCCAGCCGTTCAAAATCACCCGGTCGCCCAGCTTCCAGGCGGCGTGCACGCTGTGCGTCACCGTGCCCGCAAAGTCGATGCCCGGAACCAAGGGGAAGCGCCGCACCACGGGCGACACGCCGGTGAGGGCCAGGCCGTCTTTGTAGTTGAGGGTGGACCATTCCACTTGCACGGTGACATCGCCATCGCCCAGCACTGCTTCGTCGATGTCTTGCAACGTAGCGCGGTAGCCCGCGTCGTCTTTGGTGACCAGAATGCCTTTGAACATGGTGTGTCTCCTGAAATTTACGGTCGCGGCAGGGCGGCCAGAAAGAGTTGAAAAAAAGCCTGCAGCGGCGCGGTAGACCGGACCAGCCGCGCCCGCAGCACCGCCCCCTCCCAACCAACCCAAAAAGCGTGGGCCAGCGCAGCGCAGTCGGCCTGTGCAGCCAATTGCCCGGCGGCCATGGCATCGGCCAGGCAGCGCGCCAGACGCTGCTCCCAGTCGCACAGCACGGCCTCCAGCCGCAGGCGCAGCGGCTCGCCCAGGCCGCTGACTTCTTGCCCCAGGTTGCCCACCAGGCATCCACGCTGGAAAGCATAGCGCTCCATGCCCCGGCAGGCATCGTCCACAAAGTGGGCCAGGCGGGTCAGCGGTGGGGTAGCAGGTTCCAAAAAATGCCGGTCCAGCTTGCGCGCAAAGTAGCTGGCATAGCCGTCCAGTGCCGCCATGACAAACGCATCTTTGCTCTCGAAGAAATGGTAAAACGAACCCTTGGGCACCTGCACCGACTGCAGCACCGCGTCCAGCGCCGTGGCACTCACACCCTGCACCGTAAGCATCTCGGTGGCGCGCCGCACCAACAGTGCACGGGTGTCGGCGGGGTCTCGCCCACTTTTAGCGGGGCGGCCACGGGGGCGGTGGAGGGCGGGAACAGAGGGCATGGCCGCAATATTAGACCAATCGTCTTTAAATATCCAGTCCCTATTTGAATTTACAAAAAATAGGGTGCCAGCGCAGATGCTATCTACACTAAAAGCTATCTTTTTAGGACTATTGCCGAATGGCCCGGAAGACTGAAAATACCCCGATGGCAAAACCCTTACCCACCGCCGAAGCGCTGTTTTTTGAAGGCACCCAGCGCCTCACCGCAGGCGACGCCGCCGGAGCCGAAAGCTGCCTGCGCCAAGCCATTGCGCTGGCACCCACCCTGGCCGAGGCCCATGCCAACCTGGGGCTCGCGCTGGAAGCCCGGGGCGCGCTGGCCGAGGCGGCAGACTGCTACCGCACGGCGATCGCCCACAACCCCACGCTGCCGCAAACCTGGGTCAACCTGGCCGGGGTGCTGCTGCTGCTGCGCCAGCTCGACGATGCAGAAGTGGCCTGCGCCCAGGCGTTGCGGCTGCGGCGCGACGACCCCGACACCTGGTGCAACCTGGGCGCGGTGTACGCCCGCATGGGGCTGGAGCTGGAGTCCGAAGAAGCCTGCCGTGAAGCCATCGCGCTGGACCCGCAGCACGCCAAGGCGCGCTTCAACCTGGCCTATCTGCTGCTGCGCCAAGGGCAATGGGAAGAAGGTTGGGCGCAGTTTGAATGGCGTGACTGGTACGCAGCATTGGCCCGGCAACTGCACTGCCCGCGCTGGCGGGGCGAGCCGCTGGCGGGCCGGTCGGTGCTGGTGGGCTTTGAGGCCGGGCATGGCGACATGCTGCAGTTTGGCCGCTACTGTGCCGAACTGAAGGCGCGCGGGGCCGGGCACGTCACCCTGCTGTGCCACCCACCGTTGAAACGCCTGCTGGCCACGCTGCCCGGCGTGGATGCGCTGGTGGGCTTTGACGAAGACGTGCCGCCCACCGACTGCTGGACCCCACTGCTGAGCCTGCCCGCGCTGTGCCAGACGCGGCTGGACACGGTGCCCGCCACCTTGCCTTACCTGCGCGCCGAGCCCGCCCTGGTGGCCGCCTGGGCACCGCACTTGCCAACCCAAGCATTGCGCGTGGGCCTGGTGTGGAAGGGCAACCCGCGCTTTGAAAACGATGCCGAGCGCTCGCTGCCCCACCTGGCTACGCTGCAGCCCCTGGCCGCCGTGCCGGGCATCGCTTTCATCAGCCTGCAAAAAGGCGCGGGAGAGGACGAATCCACACCGTGGCTGACCACCGCGCTGGGCCCCCAGATCCACGACTTCGCCGACACGGCGGCCATCGTTGACCAACTGGATCTGCTCATTAGCGTGGACACCGCCGTGGCCCATCTGGCGGGTGCCTTGAACAAACCCTGCTGGGTGCTGCTGCCCGACTATCTGCCCGACTGGCGCTGGCTGAAAGAGCGGTCCGATTCGCCCTGGTATCCGGGCGCGGTGCGCTTGTTTCGCCAACCGGCGGGCGGTGGCTGGGGGCCGGTGATCGAAGAAGTGGCCGCCGCGCTAGGTGCGTTTACACGCGTTTGCGGCGCGGGGTTTTGACCGGTAGCGGCACGCTGGTGGCGCGCTCCAGCTCGTTGGCGATGGTGCGGTTTTTGCTGTCCATGGCGTGCTCGAACATGGCGCGGCCGGCGGCATCGGGGTCACCCGAGGCGATGGCGGCCACGATGGGACGGTGCTCGTTGGCGGTGATGGGCATGAGCCAACTGTCGGCCAGGTTCAGGCGGCGAAACAGCGACAGTTCCTTGATCAGCTTGCGGTAGATGTCGGTGAGTTTGCGGTTGCCCGCCAGCTCGACCAGGCGGTCGTGGAACTTCAGGTTCAGCAGGTGGTAGTTGTACGCGTCCTGGGCCTTGACCTGGCGCTCCATGTCGGCCACCAAGGCCTTGATTTCCTTGAGCTGCGCGGGGGTGATGTGCACCGCCAGCTGGCGGCCCACCAGCTCGTCCAGGGTGGCGCGCAGGTCAAAGATCTCGATGGCTTCTGCGGTGGGGATGTCGCGCACGAACACACCCCGGTTTTTTTCAACCCGCAGCAGGCCGCCTTCTTCCAGCATGCGAAAGGCTTCGCGCACCGGGCCGCGCGAAACCCCCAGTTTGAGGGCCAGCGTGGCTTCGATCAGTTTGCTACCGGGGGGGTATTCGCCCACCAGAATCGCCCTCTCCAGCTCCTGCTGCACCACGCTGGTGAGGGAACTGGTTTGCAGGAGGGCGATCGTGGGATGGGGGACTGACATTCCCTGAATTTAATCTACTTTTCGTAACCGCCAACTCCCGCAACAGCGAGAACGAACACCTTCCAGAAACACCGCAGAACTGGCTTTGCCAGGCTACTGGTGTTGCCCCCTGCAAGGGGGTTGGCGAAAGACGCGTAGCGCTGCAGTCTGGGGGTAAGTGACAGCTCTATCTACTTTGCCGTCATGCTGGCCACAGGTGGGCCTTTGAAACGGCGGCGCTCAAAGCCGAACCAGACCACCGCCGTCAGCGCCAAAAAGCCCAGCGTGATCTGCAAGGCCGCGTCGTTCGGTGGCTGCACGCCCAGGAACAAGATCAAGGCTGCGGCCAAGGTCACCAGCACCGCGATCAGGCGGAACACCGGCCCCATGTTCCACGGGCCCATCTTGGTCCAGGTCTTGCCGTAGGCCAGACCGCCCAGGGCAATCGGCAGGCCGTAAGAGATGAAGATGAAGATCACGGTGACCGACACGATGGTGGTGTACGCCGGGGTGTACAGGGTGAACAGCACGGCGATGGTGCAGGCCGTCCAGATGGCGGCCACCGGGGATTTGAGCGTGGCGTGCACGGTCTTCAACATATTGGAGGCGGGCAGGCCGCCATCCCGGGCAAACGCAAAGATCATGCGCGAAGCCGAGGTCACCGTGGCCAGGCCGCAGAGGAATTGCGAGGCGGTGATGGCCCAGTACAGAACATTTTTCAGGCCTGCCGGCAGCACCGCGTCCATGGTGCCAAAGAACACGTTGCCGCCCGAGGCCGCGGCTTTGTCCATGTCGGGGATGGCGATCACAAACGCGCACAACATCAGGTAGCCAAACAGGGACGAGTACAGCACCGAGGTCACGATGCCCTTGGGCACGGCGCTGGAGGCGCCGACGGTTTCTTCGGCGGTGTGGGCCGAGGCGTCAAAGCCGGTGATGGTGTAGATCGGCAGCAGCAAACCCAGGCCGAACAGCAGCCACATGCTTTGCGTGGCGGGCCAGACATCGCCGCCGAGGGGGCCGCTGTAGTTCTTGAAGGTGAACAGGCGCGACACGTCATGGCTGGGTGCGTAGGCCAGCAAGGCCACGGTCAGGGCAATGGCGGTGGCGAAGATCAGGTAGCCGCTGATGTCGGTCAAAAACGCCGTCAGTTTGATGCCCACATGGTTGGCCAGAGCTTGCACGGCGGTGATGCCCACCACAAATGCGGCCTGGGTGGCAAAGTTGGGTTCCCACCCCAAGCTGGTGCCAAACGCACCTATAAAGAAGTAAAACGTGCCGACGTTGATGGCACCCAAGACCGTGACCAGGCCCAGCAGGTTCAGCCAGGCGGTCAGCCAGCCCCAACCGCGCCCGCCCAGAATCGAGCTCCAGTGGTACAGGCCGCCAGCCGTGGGAAACGCCGATCCGATCTGCGCCATGCCCAGCGCAAACACCAGGCTGATGGCGCTGCCGATCAGCCATCCAATGCCGATCGCTGCGCCACCCACGCCCGAAATGCCCTGCGACAGCGAGTTGATGCCGCCCGACAAAATACAAATGATGGAAAAGGAAATCGCGAAGTTGGAAAACGGATTCATGGTGCGCGACAGCTCTTGCTTGTAGCCCATGCTTTGCAGCACGCTGGCATCGTCGGCAGCCGGTTGGGAAGAAAGTGACATCAAGTACCTCTCAAAAATTATGAATGGAAAATGAACCTATGCACATCCCATGCCTGGTCTTGAGAGCGCGCGACGATGGAAACTGCTTTGGCGGTGTAACCGCGATACGCCGCTATGGCAAGATAAAAATGCAGATTGTTAACAATCTACAGAATCGCAATTGACAAGTACCGGTCTACGCGCTTGAATGGATGGGCATCCTAAAAATACAGCGAGAGACAAGATGGCAACAACTTCTTCCCTGCACCCGGCCCTGGCCGCGCTGCAAGCCTCCGGCGCCGCCAAGGTCAAAGTGGCGGTGGCCGACATCGACGGCGTGCTGCGCGGCAAATACCTGCACATCGACAAGTTCATGGGCGCAGCCGAACCCTATCCGGCGGGCGGCTTCGGCTTCTGCGACGTGGTGTTGGGCTGGGACATGCTGGACGTCTGTTACGACAACACCACCGTCACCGGCTGGCAGCACGGCTTCCCCGACGCGCTGGCCCGGCTCGACCTGGACACCGCCCGCAACGTGCCCTGGGACGACAAGGTGCCGTTTTTTCTGGGTGAGTTTGTGCTGGCCGATGGTTCGCCGCATCCGCTGTGCCCGCGCCAGACGCTCAAAAAAGTGCTCCAGCGCGCCGAGAAAATGGGTTTCCAGGTGATGACCGGCATGGAGTTCGAGTGGTTCAACTTCCTGGAAACACCGCAAAGCTGGGCCGATAAAAAGGGCGTGGGCGCCACACCGCTGACCCCCGGCATGTTTGGCTATTCGCTGTTGCGCATGAACCAGAACCGGCCCTTTTTCAACGCCCTGATGGACGAGATGCTGGCCTTTGGCGTACCCATCGAAGGCCTGCACACCGAAACCGGGCCGGGCGTGTTCGAGGTGGCGATTGGCTTCAGCGAAGCGCTGGCCCAGGCGGACCGGGCGATTCTGTTCAAAACCGGGGCCAAGGAAATCGGCGCGCGCTTTGGCGTCATGCCCAGCTTCATGGCCAAGCCGCACCAGAACATGCCGGGCTGCAGCGGCCATATCCACCAAAGCTTGAGCGATGGGAAAAACAACCTGTTTTTCGATGCCAGCAACCCGCGCAAGATGAGCCCGCTGTTTGAGAGCTATCTGGCCGGGCAGGTGGCCTGCCTGATGGAATTTGGCCCGATGATTTGGCCCACCATCAACAGCTACAAGCGCCTGGTGGATGGCTTCTGGGCTCCGGTCAAACCCACCTGGGGTATCGACAACCGCACCGCCAGCTTCCGCGTCATCGCGGGCAGCCCCAAAGCCACGCGGCTGGAAACCCGCTGCCCCGGCGCCGATGTGAACCCCTACCTGGCCATGGCCGCCGTGATCGCCGCCGGGCTGGACGGCGTAGAAAAAGGCCTCAAGCTGACTACCCCGCCCATCACCGGCACCAATGGCGGTGCGGAGCACATCGCCCGCGCGCCGCGCACGCTGATTGAAACCACCCGCAACTTCCAGCAGTCCAGCATTGCCCGCGACTGGTTCGGCGACGCGTTTGTCGACCACTTTGCCGCCACCCGCGAATGGGAGTGGCGGCAGTGGCTGGACGCGGTGACCGACTGGGAAATGAAACGCTACTTTGAAATCATCTGAAAACCACCATGACACTCTCTTCCTTCGCCTTCCCCACGCCAATCAAATTCGGCCCCGGTGCCCGCAAGCTCGTGGCACAGCACCTGCTCGACCAGGGCCTAAAACGCCCGCTCATCGTTACCGACAAGGCCCTGGCCGCGTTGCCGGTGATGGCCGAGTTTTTAACCCATCTGACAGGGCTGGACGTGGCTGTGTTCAGCGGCGTATTTGGCAACCCCACCTGCAGCCAGGTGATGAACGGTGCCGCAGCCTTCAAAGCCCATAACGCCGACTGTGTGATCGGCTTTGGTGGCGGCGCGGCGCTGGACGTGGCCAAGGTAGTGGGCATTCCGGCCACGCACCCGGGCGACATTTTGGAATACGTGTGGGACCACCCCAGCGTGCGCCCCATCAGCCAGCCGCTGCCCTACTTTGTGGCGCTGCCCACCACCTCGGGCACCGGCTCGGAAGTGGGCCGCTCCAGCGTGGTGAGCGAAAACGACACGCACCTCAAACGCGTGGTGTTCAGCGCCGCCATTCTGGCCAAAACCGTGTTTGCCGACCCCGAACTCACCCTGGGCCTGCCCGCCCACGTGACCGCCGCCACCGGCATGGACGCCCTCACGCACAACATCGAAAGCTACCTGTCGCCCGCCTACCACCCGCTGTGCGACGGCATTGCGCTGGAGGGAACGCGCATTGCCGCTGCCGCCCTGCGCACGGCGGTGCGTGAACCCGGCAACCTGCAGGCCCGTGGCGACATGATGATGGCCTCGATGATGGGCGCGATTGCGTTCCAGAAAGACCTGGGCGCTGTGCATTCCTGCGCCCACGCCCTGGGTGCCGTGTGCGATCTGCACCACGGCCTGGCCAACGCGCTGATGATCGACACCGTGATGGCCTGGAACTATGCAGCCGTGCCTGCCAAGTTCGACGAGCTGGCCCACGTGTGCAAGGTGCCCGGCGGTGGCGCGGCCTTTGTGGACTGGCTGCGCCAGCTCAAGGCAGACGTGGGCATCACCACCCGCTTGGCCGACTTGGGCGTGCGGCCCGAGCACCTGCCGCGCCTGGTGGAAATTGCCACCGCCGACATGTGCCACCAGACCAATCCGCGGCCCTGCACGGCGGCAGACTTCGAGGCGCTGTTTTTGGAGGCCATGTGAACCAGCCGTCTAAAAATCGCTTGAAGATCGGCATCAGCGCCTGCTTTTTGCACCCCGACCCGGCCCGCGCTGCGTTTGCCAAAAAGACGCTGCAGTACGTAGAACAGTCGATGGCGCACTGGATCATGTCCGGCGGTGCGCTGCCGGTGATGGTGCCGTCGCCCGCCGGGGACACCGCACGCGGCGACATCGGCTACAGCGACTACGCCCACTGGCTGGACGGCCTGGTACTGCATGGCGGGGCCGACGTATGGCCTGGCAGCTACGGCGAAACCCCGCTGCAAGAGCGCTGGAGCGGCGACCGCATCCGCGACGGCTACGAGCAGGCCCTGGTGCGCGCCTTTGTGGCGGCGGGCAAGCCGGTGTTTGGCGTCTGCCGGGGCTTGCAGCTGATCAACGTAGCCTTTGGCGGTACGCTGTACCAGGACATCGCCACCCAGCGCCCCGAGGCCGTGCTGCACCGCGATGCCGATGCCTACGACCACCACTTCCATGCGCTAGAAATAGTGCCCGAAACACGGCTCAGCGCACTATTGGCGGGCGCAAGCAGCAATCAAATCAATAGCATTCACCACCAGGCCATCAAAGACCTGGCGCCCGGCTTTGTGGTCGAAGCCCGCAGCCCCGAAGACGGCATGATTGAGGCCATCCGCAGCACCGGCCCGGCCTATGTCGCCGCCGTGCAGTGGCACCCCGAATTCCACCAGCCCGCTCTGGGTACGCTGGACGACACCCCTTTGCTCACCGACTTTCTGGAGGCTGCAAGGACAGCCCAGGCCTCCAAGGACTCCAAATGACCACCCTTGCCATCCACAACCCCGCCACCGGCGCGCCCATCACCCAGGTGCCCGCCGACGATGCAGCCAGCGTCGCCGCCAAATTCCAGGCCGCCCGAGCCGCCCAACCCGCCTGGGCCGCCACGCCACTGGCCCAACGCCTGGCCTGCATAGCCCGGTTCCGCGCCTCCGTGGTGGCCGAGCTGGAGGCCCTGGCCGCCACCATGACGGCCGAAACCGGCAAGCCCATCGCCATGTCGCGCAACGAGCTCAACGGCCTGCTGGGCCGCATCGACTTCTTCCTGGCCGAGGCCGAGGCCAGCACCGCCACCCAAACCGTGTGGGCCGACGGCGGCATGACCGAGCAAATCCAACACATCCCGCTGGGCGTGGTGGCCAATATCTCGGCCTGGAACTACCCCTGGTTTGTGGGCTGCAACGTCATCCTGCCCGCGCTGCTGACGGGCAACGCCGTGCTCTACAAACCGTCTGAATTCGCCACGCTGACCGGCATGGCCATCGTCCGGCTGTTGCACGCCGCCGGTGTGCCTGCCGACGTGCTGGCCCTGTGCGTGGGCGGTGGCGAAGTGGGCTCGGCCTTGCAGGCGCAGCGCATCGACGGCCTGTTCTTCACCGGCTCGTACGCCACCGGGGCCAAGATTGCCCAGGCCCTGGGCCCGCGCATGGTCAAGCTGCAGCTCGAACTGGGCGGCAAAGACCCCACCTACGTGTGCGACGACGCGAATCCCGCCACCGCTGCCGCCTCGCTGGCCGATGGCGCCATGTACAACACCGGCCAAAGCTGCTGCGCGGTGGAGCGCATCTACGTGCACGAAAAAGTGTTTGATGCCTTTGTGGCCGCCTTTGTGGACACGGTGCACGGCTTCAAAGTGGGCGACCCGATGGCGGACGACACCTACATTGGCGCGATCACCCGCGCTGCCCAGCTCGACGTGCTGGACGCGCAGGTGGCCGATGCCGTGGCCAAGGGCGCGCAGTTGCTGACCGGCGGCACGCGCCTGCCCGGCAATACCTTTGCGCCCACGGTGCTGGTGAACGTAGACCACCGCATGGACCTGATGCGCGAGGAAAGCTTCGGCCCCGTCATCGGCATCCAGAAGGTGGCCAGCGATGCCGAGGCCGTGGCCCTGATGAACGACACCCGCTACGGCCTGACCGCCGGTGTCTTCAGCCCCGACGAGGCCCGCGCCCGCGCCGTACTGGCCCAGGTGAACGCGGGCAGCGTCTACTGGAACTGCTGCGACCGCGTCAGCCCGCGCCTGCCCTGGAGCGGCCATGGAGACTCGGGTGTGGGGCTGACGCTGTCGACCTACGGCATCCAGACCTTCACCCGGCCCAAAGCTTGGCACTTGCGGCAAGCTTAAGAGCCAAATCAGCCTCTGGCGCAGGTAGCACCTGCGCTGGAAGCTATGGATAGCGTAGCAAATATCCCCGAAAATCTGTAGGGACATTGCCTCCATTCCTATCTTTCGATGTGATTTAGATATATCGTAATGGCATCTAAATCCTATCGAAAGAATCTATGCCCCATTTTGAAAAACGCAGCGAGCACCCCCAACACGGCGGCCCGCGCCATGGCCGCGCAGAGCAACTGCACGGTCACCACCACCACGGCCACCACGTGCGCGGTGAGCATCCCCACCCCGGCGGTGAACACCACGGGCGCGGCGGGCGCCACGGCGGCGGGCCAGGCCGGGTGTTTGGCCACGGCGGCCTGCGCCTGGTGCTGCTGCAACTGATTGCCGACAAGCCCCGCCACGGCTACGAGCTGATCAAAGAAATCGGCGACCGCCTCGGCGGCAGCTACAGCCCCAGCCCCGGTGTGATCTACCCCACCCTGACCCTGCTGGAAGAGCTGGGCTACACCACCATGGCCGAGAGCGGCGGCGGTCGCAAGCTCTACAGCATCACCGACACCGGCCAGGTCTTCCTCACCGAAAACCGCGTCGAAGCCGATGCCTTGCTGGCCCGCATGGCCAACGCCGACACGCCCCATCCCGGCCGCGCGCCGCAGGTTGTCCGTGCGCTGGAAAACTTCAAGCTGGCAGCGCGCATGCGCCTGGGCGGAGCCCCTTTGACCGACGAACAAGCCCACGCCTTTGCCCAAATTCTGGACAACGCCGCCCAACAACTCGAAAGGATTTAAATGAATACACCCCATCGCACCGCCACCCGCGTCCGCCACGAACTGAAATTTCGCCAACTCGCCGTGGTGCGCACCGAACAACTCACGCCCCACATGGTCCGCATCACGCTGGGCGGGGCCGATCTGGCGGGCTTCACCAGCCCCGGCTTTGACGACCACGTGAAAGTCTTCTTTCCCGACCCGGCCACCGGCGAACTCATCCTGCCCGGAGGCCCCGAAGGCAGCCCCCGTCCCACGATGCGCGACTACACGCCGCAGCATTTCGACCCGCAGGCGCTGACCCTGGTGCTCGACTTTGCCCTGCACGACGCAGGCCCGGCCACCACCTGGGCGGCGCAGGCGCAGGTAGGCCAGACGCTGGGCGTGGGCGGACCACGCGGCTCCTTTGTGCTGCCAACCGATTTTGACGGCCACCTGCTGATCGGCGACGACACCGCCATTCCGGCCATCGCTAGGCGTCTGGCCGAATTGCCCGCCGCTGCCCCCGCGCTGGTATTGATCGAAGTAGACAGCCCGGCCGACGAACAAACCCTGGCCAGCGCAGCGCATGCCACCGTGGTGTGGGTGCACCGCCTGGGCCAGCCCCACGGCCAACAGCCGCTGCTGCTGGAGCGCCTGCGCAACCTGGCCCTGCCGCCCGGCGACATCCACGCCTGGGTAGGCTGTGAAACCCATACCGCCAAAGCCTTGCGCGCCCATCTGGTGGGCGAGCGCGGAGTGCAAGCGCAATGGACCAAGGCCGCCGGCTACTGGCGCCAAGGCAGCGCCGCCACGCACGACAGCATCGACGGACCCTAAATACCCGTAAAGCCGGGCTAGGCAACCGCATTGCGGGGGGATTGAAGCTACATTTGCTAACCAATCTCCACGCCACCATGTCTGCACCTCTGGTTCTTTCAGCCACTGCCACAGCCGATAAACAACGCGGTCGGCCTTTTTGCAGGCGGTGGCCCTGATGCCCACCACCCGGCAGTTCCTGCAACTGGCGCAACTGGCGGCCCAGCTCTGCGCTGCGCCCATCGCCAGCCTGACGCGGGTCCACCAGGGCGTGCATACGCTGGTGGCCCACACCGGCCCGACCGATTTGGCGCTGGCAGACCTGCAAACCCTGGCTGGGCAACTGGCCGCCTCACCCGAACCCCAAATCCTTACCCTTCCCAACGGCAGCCTGGGCCTGTGCGCTGCCACGCCGGTCTGGACCGCCGACGCGGGCTGCGTCGCGGTGCTGTGGGTGATAGATCCGCAGCCACACGTATTGGATGCCGCCCAGCGCACCGCACTCACCAGCCTGGCCGGGCAGGTCCAGGTGCTGCTGCAATTGCAGGCCTCTGAGCAGCAGTACCGCGCCTTGTTTGAAGGCAATCCGCTGCCCATGTGGGTGCGGGAGCTGCACAGCCAACGCATCGTGGCGGTCAATGCGGCAGCGGTTGCCCACTACGGCTACAGCCAAACCGAATTTCTGGCCCTTACCAGTTGCGCCGAAAACCCCACGGATGCCGACGCCGAGGCCACCTTGCTGGGCGACAGCGTGCACAGCCTGCTGCGCAGCCACCGCCGCCACCGCCTGCACGACGGCCGCGTGATCGACGTGGAGATGTCCACCAGCACCGTCCAGTTCAACGGCGAGGCCGCCCGCATGGTGATGGTCAACGACATCACCGAACGGCTGCGGGCCGAGCGCAGCCTGGCCCGTCTAGGCCGGGCCCAGCGCATGCTGAGCGCCTGCAACGAAGCCCTGGTTCGGGCTGGCAGCGAGTCAGCGCTGTTGCACGAGGTGTGCCGCATCACGGTGGAGATCGGTGGCTATAAAACCGCATTTGTGGGATTTGCCCAAAACGATGCGGCCAAGTCCATCACACTGGCCGCCGATGCAGGCGAGATTGATCCAGACATGAGGTCATGGCCATTCTCATGGTCGGTCGATTAGCCCTATGGCCAAGGGCCTTCCGCACGCTGTATACGTCAGGGTGAAGTAGTACTGGTGCCCGACATCCGTGTCGAACCCAGTTTCAAACTCTGGCTCGCCAAGTATCCCCCCAACGAACAACTCAGCATCGCATGCCTGCCGCTTCGCAACACCCAAGGCACCTATGGCGTGTTCCACCTAACGGCCACCGTTCTACTGGACGCAGGAGCCGATGAGCTGCCGCTGCTACAGCAACTGGCCAACGACATTGCCTTCGGCATCGACCACCTGCGCGCCCAGCAAGCCCAGCGCTTGGCCGATGCGCAAATCCACCACCAGGCCTCGCTGCTGGACAAGGCGCAAGATGCCATTGTGGTGCGCAGCATTGACCACCGCATCCTGTTCTGGAACAAAAGCGCTGAGCGCCTGTACGGCTGGAAGGCCATTGAAGTGCTGGGCCGGTCGATGGTGGAGCACCTCTACACCACCGGGCCGCAGGCCTTTGCGGTTGCCTCGCAATGTGTGCTGGAACAGGGCGAATGGCATGGCGAGATTGCCCAGAACCGCAAAGACGGCAGCCAAATGGTGATTGAAGCCCGCTGGACATTGGTGCGCGACGCGCAAGACCAGCCGCACTCCATCATGGCCATCAACACCGATATCACCCAGCGCAAAGCCACCGAACGCGAAGTGAAAAAGCTGGCCTTCTACGACCCGCTGACCGAACTGCCCAACCGCCAGTTGCTGCTAGACCGCCTGGGCCACGCCCTGGCCACCAGCGCGCGCAGCGGCCAGGGCGGGGCGCTGCTGTTCATTGATTTAGACAACTTCAAAACCCTGAACGACACCCTGGGCCACGCCAAGGGCGACTTGCTGCTGCAGCAAGTGGCCCTGCGCCTGGCTGCCTGCGTGCGCGCCGCCGATACCGTGGCCCGCCTGGGTGGCGATGAATTTGTGGTGATGCTGGAAGACCTGGGCCCCGACCCGCGCGCCGCCGGCGTCAAGGCCAAGCACACCGGTGAAAAGATCTTGGCTGCGCTGAGCGCGCCATACGACCTGGCGGGGCACGAATACCAAAGCAGCTCCAGCATCGGCATCGCGCCGTTTTGCCGCCAGCCCGATACCGTGGGCGAAGTGCTCAAACAAGCCGATATCGCCATGTACCAGGCCAAAGGGGCAGGACGCAACACGCTGGGCTTTTTTGACCCCCAGTTGCAAGCCGAGGTGAGCGCCCGCGCCGTCCTTGAGGCCGATTTGCGCCAGGCGGTGGCACAGAACGAATTCTTTTTGCATTACCAGTCGCAGCACAGTGCCCAGGGCGGCATGACAGGTGTCGAGGCCCTGGTGCGCTGGTGGCACCCGCAGCGCGGTATGGTCTCGCCCGCCGCTTTTATCCCGCTGGCCGAAGAAACCGGCCTGATCCTGGAGCTGGGCCGCCAAGTGCTGCTGCAAGCCTGCACCCTGCTGGCCGACTGGGGCCAACAGGCCGGCACGCAGCAGCTGACCATGGCGGTCAATGTCAGCTCGCGCCAGTTCAAGCATGCCGACTTTGTGCAACAGGTCATGGACACCCTGGCTCAGACCGGCGCCAACCCGCGGCAGCTCAAACTAGAGCTGACCGAAAGCCTGCTAGTGGACGACATCGAGCAGGTCATCACCAAGATGGAAGCCCTGCAGGCCCAGGGCGTAGGTTTTTCGCTGGACGACTTTGGCACCGGCTATTCCTCGCTGTCGTACCTCAAGCGGCTGCCGCTGGACCAGCTCAAGATCGACCAGTCGTTTGTGCGCGACGTGATGACCGACCCCAACGATGCAGTGATTGCCCGCACCATCATCGGCCTGGGCCAAAGCCTGGGACTGAACGTGATTGCCGAAGGCGTGGAAACTGCCGACCAGCGCGATTTTCTGGCCCAGCACGGCTGCCAGGCCTTCCAAGGGTATTTCTTTGCCCGGCCATTGCCGGCCGAGCAGCTGGCGCAAGCCATGGAGGTGGCGGCCCGGCTGGGCGTTCCATGAGAATATGCGGTGCATGTTGAGAACGTGTTCTAAAAACCTGTTCAATGTCTTTTGGGGCCCACGCCGACCTCCTTCTAAAAAGTAGCAATACATATGGCAGAGACACCCAGGAACGCGCTACACCCCGACACACAGGCCATCCCCCACACCCAGCTGCAGGCCGCTGAACACCAGTACCGCACACTTTTTGAGAACAACCCGTTGCCGATATGGGTGACGGACCCGCAAGGCCTTGCCATCCTGGCAGTCAACCAGGCAGCCACCACCCGCTACGGCTATTCGCGGGCCGAGTTTCTCGCCATAGGCCTGGGTGGCGTGCAGGCAGAAGCCCTGCCGCCCGAAGATCCCCAGCATGCGCTGCCCCGATGCCACGTCAAAAAAGACGGCAGTGCCATCGATGTAGAAATATCCACCGACAGCCTCTTATTCAACGGCCAGGCCGCCCGCATGGTGTTGGCGCACGACGTGACCCAGCATCTGCGCACTGAAAAAGACCTGGCGCGCTTGAGCCGGGCCCACTCCATGGTGACCGCCTGCAACGAAGCTCTGGTACGGGCCAGCTCGGAATCCACGCTGTTGCACGACATCTGCCGCATCGCGGTAGATATCGGGGGCTACCGCATGGCCTGGGTCGGGTTTGCGCAGGACGATGTAGAAAAAACCATTTCCATCGTGGCCCATGCGGGCAGCATTGCCGAACACTTCACCGTCTGGCCCATGTCCTGGTCCGCAGACTCTCCTTATGGACAAGGCCCGGCAGGCCGGGCGGTTCGCACCGGGGAGATGGTAGTGGTACCTGATATCCGGCGCGAAGGTATCTTCCAGAACTGGCTGAAAGAGCCCTGGGTGAACGATTTACGCGGTGTAGCCAGTTTGCCATTGCGCAGCACCGACAGCGGCGCAGAACGCACTCTGGGCCTGTTCTACCTGTATGCCAACACCACAGTGGATATTGCCTCCGAAGAAATACCGCTGCTGCAACAGCTGGCCGGCGATATTGCATTTGGCATCCAGCATTTGCGCACCCAGGAGAACAAACGCCTGTCCGATGCCCATATCCGACACCAGGCCACCGTGCTGGACCAGGCCCAAGATGCCATCGTCGTGCGCGGCATGGACCAGCGCGTGCTGTACCTGAATAAACGGGCCGAGCAGCTGTACGGATGGACCTCCCAGGAAGCGGTGGGGACCACCTTGTTGCACCAGGTGTACCGCAATCCGGTGGCCATAGCCCACGCGTACCAAACCGTCATGGAACAAGGCGAGTGGCGCGGCGAGCTAGCCATCTACCGCAAGGATGACCAGCGCATCGAGGCGGATGTCCGCTGGACCCTGATCACGGATGCCCACAACCAGCCCCATTCCATCCTGTCCATCAGCAGCGATATCACCCAGCGCAAAGCCACCGAACGCGAAATCGAGAAACTGGCTTTTTACGACACACTGACGCTGCTACCCAACCGCCAGCTGCTACTGGACCGCCTGGGCCACGCGCTGGCCACCAGCGCCCGCCACGGCCAAGGTGGGGCACTGCTGTTCATTGATCTAGACAACTTCAAAACCCTGAACGACACCCTGGGCCATGACAAGGGCGACCTGCTGCTGCAGCACGTGGCGCAGCGCCTGGGCCACTGCGTGCGCAGCATGGACACCGTGGCCCGCCTGGGGGGCGATGAATTCGTGGTCATGCTCGAAGAGCTGGGGCACGACCCGGTTGCGGCGGCCGAACAGGCCAAACGGGTGGGTGAAAAAATCCTGTCCACCTTGGCGCAGCCTTACCAGTTGGACCAACATGAACACCTGAGCACCTCCAGCATCGGCATCGCACCTTTTAGCAGCAGCCCGAATACCGTGGGTGAACTGCTGAAACAGGCCGATATCGCCATGTACCAGGCCAAAGCCGCCGGACGCAACACCCTGCGGTTTTTCGACCCGCAACTGCAGGCTGCCGTAACCGACAAAGCCGCGCTGGAAGCCGATTTGCGCCTGGCCCTGGTACACGGCGGGCTGTTTTTGCACTACCAGACCCAGCACAATGCCCTGGGCCAAATGACCGGTGTGGAAGCCTTGGCACGCTGGCAGCACCCGACACGCGGTATGGTCTCGCCCGCCGCTTTTATTCCGCTGGCCGAAGAAACCGGCCTGATCCTGGAGCTGGGCCGCCAGGTGCTGCTGCAAGCCTGCACCCTGCTGGCCAGCTGGCACGGCCGCCACAGCGCCGAGCACCTCACCATGGCGGTGAATGTCAGCTCGCGCCAGTTCAAACACCCTGGTTTTGTGCGGCAGGTGCTGGACATACTGCAATCCACCGGCGCCAGGCCGTCACAGCTCAAACTAGAGCTGACCGAAAGCCTGCTGGTGGACGACATCGAGCAGGTCATCACCAAGATGGAAGCCCTGCAGGCCCAGGGTGTGGGCTTTTCGCTGGACGACTTCGGCACCGGCTATTCCTCGCTGTCGTACCTCAAGCGGCTGCCGCTGGACCAGCTCAAGATCGACCAGTCGTTTGTGCGCGACGTGATGACCGACCCCAACGACGCAGTGATTGCCCGCACCATCATCGGCCTGGGCCAAAGCCTGGGATTGAACGTGATTGCCGAAGGCGTGGAAACCGCCGACCAACGCGATTTTCTGGCCCAGCACGGCTGTCGGGCCTTCCAGGGTTATTTCTTTGCCCGGCCATTGCCTACCGAGCAGCTGTCCCACGCCATGGCCGTGTCCGCCCAGGCGGATGGCGTGCATATCGGCCAATTTATATAAAAACCGGGGTTGGCGCAGACTAGCTCTGCGTAGATAGCTTCTCTTTTTATAGCAAAACACAGGGAAACCGGTGCTAGCCATGGGGTTCGGATTTTGTTCTATCTTCTTCTAATACTTCTATTAATCAAATAGTAGTAGTAGTAAGGGAGCGCCCTCTCTGTGGATAAGTGTCTTAAAGCCTTACAGGCCAAGCACTTAGCTTGTTTTGACGGGTGTGTGTGACTGTGCTACCGGGGTGTACCGCCCAAATGAACAACTTATCAAATTTGCCGCAAGCTGTGGATAACTGGCGGCTTATGCAAAAACTATCCACAGGCTTTGCAGGGCGCGGCTATTTCTGGCTGCGCTATGCTGCGGATTTTTTATGTGGAGGTGGCTTCATGCCCCGTTCGATCCTGGAAGAAGGCCGCATCCATCCCGCTATCCGTGACAAGGTCACGGCCTCGCAGCGCAGCATCGTGCAAGAAGTACAGGCGGCCGTGGCGGCCCATGCGGTGGTGGTGGTGGGGATGCGGGCCAATCCGTTTCCGCGCAAGGCCCGCAAGGCGCTGGATGCGGCGCAGGTGCCGCACCATTACCTGGAATACGGCAGCTATTTAAGTATGTGGCGTGAGCGTGCAGCGCTGAAGATGTGGACCGGCTGGCCCACTTTGCCCATGGTGTTCGTGCGTGGCACGCTGGTGGGCGGTTTCACCGATCTGGAAAAGCTGATCCAGACCGGCGAGTTAGCCAAGATGCTGGCCAACTAGGTACGCAGGTTTAACCCTTGCGAGGAGGGTGGCCGTCGGGGCCGCCATGTTCGCCAGGACCACCGCGCATATGGGGCATGGCATGCGTGTCAAAGGTCTTTTGCTGCTCGGGGCTGAGCACTGCGTAAAACGCCTTGGTGGCATCGGCACGCTTGTCCATTTCGGCATCGCGCTCGGTCCGCATGGCGCGCATTTTGTCGATGCGTTCGGGCGTGGTCAGCTTCTGAAAGTCGGCCTTGTCGGGCCGTGGGCCTTTGGCAGGCGGCTGCATGCTGCTGGTGAACGTGGTCCACGCGCCTTCTTGGGCGGCGGTGATTTTCAGCTGCGCCTTCAACGCTGCCTGGCGCTTGAGCATGTGCTCTTGCATCTTGGCCGGGTCATGTGGGGCCATGCCCGCAGCGGGCGGTGGAGGCGGTGGCGCGTCGGCCGCAAAAGCGGTCGCACCCAAGGTGGCCAACAGACCGGCTAAAACAAGACTCTTGAACGGTGTACGGATAGATGGCATGTGCGAACTCCTGGATAAACATAGGGAATATTCGCCTGCTGCCGGGATTGGCGACAGGTTGGAGATAAGTGTGGAATCCCTATGTAAAGCCGCAATTGCCCTGCAATGGGTCTTTGTAAAGTTGGAGTGGACGGCCCAGCGGCGACAATTGCCGGCTCTTGTGAATCAACGCAGAAAGAATTCCCGTGTTTAAAAATGTGATGGTGTACCGCATTGGCCCCGGCTGGGCCGCTGACCTGTTGGCGATTGAAACTGCGCTGGGCAAAGACCGTTTTGTGGAATGTGGCGCGAGCCAGGAAATGTCGGTCGGCTGGACCGAGCCGCGCGGTGTGGCCAATGGCCCGCTGCTGGAATCGGTGGGCGGCCAACTCATCCTGAAGCTGATGTTTGAGAGCAAGGCCGTGCCCAGCTCGGTGATCAAGCGCAAGTCCGAAGAGCGGCTGGCCCAGATCGAAGCCACCACCGGCCGCAAGCCCGGCAAAAAAGAACGCAAAGAAATCAGCGAAGACGTGAAGCTGTCGTTGCTGCCCATGGCCTTCACCAAGCGCGGTGCCGTGCTGGTGTGGATCGACCCCGCCGCACTGGTGCTGGTGATGGACGCCGGTAGCCAGGGCCGCGCCGACGAAGTCATCACCGCGCTGGTCAAGGCGATTGACGGCTTTGCTGTGCTGCAAATCAACACCAGCCTGTCGCCCGCCACGGCCATGGCCACCTGGCTCACGACGCAAGAGCCACCTGCCGGTTTCAGCATCGACCGCGAGTGCGAACTTAAGGCCGCCGACGAATCCAAATCGGTCGTCAAATACGCCCGCCACGCGCTGGACATCGACGAGGTACGCCAGCACGTGGCCGACGGCAAGCTGCCCACCAAGCTGGCCATGACCTGGGAAGGCCGCGTGTCCTTTGTGCTCACTGAGAGCCTGCAGGTCAAAAAGGTGACCTTCCTGGACGGCGTGTTCGACGGCACCTCGCAAGAAAAAGAAGACGGCTTCGATGCCGACGCGGCCATCGCCACCGGCGAAATGCGCCAGATGATCCCCGACCTGCTGATCGCCCTGGGCGGCGAGATGGCGCTGGGCGAGGCCGGGACTAAGCCGGATGCCGCACCGCTCCAGCCGGTGAACTTGGCCGAATCGCCGTTTTAAGGGAAATAGGGCTCTAGCGCAGGTACTACCTGCGCTGGCAGCTATGCTAAAGATAGCTATCCGTGGCCATATCTGTAATGTGATGGCGACACGCCCGTATGGTCTGCAAAGAACCGTGAAAACACCGATGGCGAAGAGAAACCCAACAGGTCGCCAATTTCGGACAACGACCGCGTGTTTTCTACTAAAAGGCGTTTGGCCTGGGCCAAGCGCACGCACACCACAATGTTCTGAAAATGCGTGTTTTCTTTTTGCAAACGCCGATGCAAAGCCGACCGGGACAGGGCAAACCGTGCACAGCTGGAGGCAAGCGCCTTATTTCCAAAATCTTCATTTGGCTGGGTTTGCAATAGCTCGATTAAAAATGTTTCAACCCTGAGTGCAAACGAAGAAGATTGGTTCAGCTGGTTTATTTCGCCATCTGCTTTTTTGCAAAATAATTTATACAAAAATGCATTGTGTTGCGCGTCGGGTTGCTGGGCCCAAGGTACTGTCAATAATAAACGGTTGCATGCCTGTCCAAAGCGGACTTCATACTCTGAAAAATATTTAAAATACTTCCATCCAAGTGGTTTATTACCGGTTAACTCCAGGATGGGCAGTGAAATACTTTTTCCATTGGTTTCAGCATACCGCTGGGTTAATTGAACGACTCCATTCAAGCTACAGAATGCGCTGATAGCCGTACGCTCTGAGCCATCCAATAAAAATTCAAACTCAAAATCAGACCCCGCCTGTTTGAATACCATCCCGTCAACCTGGCCGACCAAGGCCCGGTAGGCGATGCATTTTTCAAATGCTGTCAGGAGGTTGGGTGCGTTTGATAAAACGGCGATGATGGTGGTGAAGGGTTCGGCCCAGTGGTCGTTCGCAGGTGGCGCAATCAGATTGCACGGATTGGAAAAACGTTCCACCACATTCAGCATGGAAATGAATTTATCACCGGATATTCTTCCGCCGAGGGTATTTGCTTCTATATTGGATATACCGGTAAGGCGCTGAAATTCCTGCGGACCAATGCCTGCCTCTTGGGCCGCTTCCAGACCACGTTTGGCCAGTTCACTGGAAACGGTTTTTTGAAAAATATTCATATTATTTCTACGGCTACGCGGTTTGTGTAGCTCTGCCGATGGGCAAGTGAAACCCTATATCGAGTGTAGGGCGGAGAATATTCCGCAGCAAATGGTATTAACCATAACATCGCAAATGTATATTTTTATGCCACGCGCCAGAATGCACATTCGCGCAACCCACGGCAATGGAGATTTGCGGAATCGTTGGTATGGTTTTGTTTCCCCTAGAAATGCTGGCCAAAGTCTGGCGCAGCCCCAGGGAAATAAAAATGGAGACAACGATGCAGAAACCGGATTCGAGCTTCTTACGACTTTCCTCGGGCGCACCCACCTCACTCAACCGTCGGCGGCTCTTGCACTTCGCTGCGGCGACGGCGGCTCTGCCGCTCATGCACGCCTGTGGAGGAGGCAATGGCAATGGTCAAGATGCCGATTTGGTAGCCGCGGAAGACTTTGCCAATTACCGCGCCCGGTCATTTGACGACAACTGGTTGTTCTACCAGGGTGTCCAGCCCGCTGGTACTGCGGCGTTGGCTGCGTTTGCCGACCAGGCCTGGCGCACGCTGGATTTGCCGCACGACTGGAGCATCGAAGACCTGCCCGGCGGCAGCGACGACGGTGCAGCCACGGCACAGCCGTCGCACCTGTTTATCTTCGAGCAGCCCGCACTGAGCGATGCGGCACCGGCACGCATCGGTCCGTTTGACAAAAATGCCACTGAAGGAGACCGCGCCACCGGGCGTTTTGTGGGTGGCGAGGGTTGGTACCGCAAGCACTTTGTCGCCAATCCGGCGGCGGGCCAGCGCTTTGAATTGCAGTTTGATGGCGTGTACCAAAACTCGGACGTGTGGATCAACGGCCAGCATTTGGGCTTTCACCCCTATGGCTACACCGCGTTTTCCTATGACCTGACCCCTTACTTGAAAGCGGGCGAAAACGTGGTGGCGGTACGGGTGCAAAACATCGGCAAAAACAGCCGCTGGTACTCGGGCTCGGGCATTTACCGGCACACGCGGCTGGTGGTGACCGGCGGGGTAAGCATTCCTACCTTCGGCGTCGGGCTGACCACGCAGCAATTGACGGCTGCCGAAGCCACCGTCAGCGCGCAGGTATCGGTGCAAAACACCTTGGCCAGTGCGGCGCAGGCCACCGTGCGGGTGGCGTTTTATGACGCACTGGGCCACAAAGTGGCGACTGCCACCAGTGCAGCCCAAAGCCTGGGCGCGGGCGCACAGCAAGACATGCTGTTGACACTGACGGTGTCCCGCCCCCAGCCCTGGACTCCCGGTACGCCTACGTTGTACACGGCGGTGGTGCAGGTACTGGTGGATGGCGCGGTGCAAGACCAGACGGTGGAGACGTTTGGTATCCGCACGGTGCAGATCAGTGCCACCGACGGTTTCTTGCTCAACGGCACGCCGCTCAAGCTGCGCGGCGGCAATGTGCACCACGACAACGGCCCGCTGGGCGCGGTCAGCCTGGGTGACCACGAGTATTGGCGCATGGCCAAGCTGAAGCAGGGGGGTTACAACGCCATCCGCATTGCCCACAACCCGCCTAGCCGCGAGTTTCTGAAAGCTGCCGACCAGTTGGGAATGCTGCTGATCAACGAATTTTTGGACATGTGGGATGTGGCCAAAAACGACAATGACTACCACCTGTACTTTGCCGACTGGTGGCCGCGGGACTTGACCAGCTGGGTGCTGTCGTCGCGCAACAGCCCGGCCGTGGTCATTTGGTCGATTGCCAATGAAATCTATGACTCCGCTGCGGCCGAACCCATCGGTCGCCAAATGGCGGCCCAGGTGCGTGCGCTGGACCGCAGTCGCCCTCTTATGCAGGGTGGGGCGCAAGGCATCCTCGGTCTCTTTAACGCACCTACGGTTGCGTCTTACACCGATTTTGGCGACGTGCACTACAAGGCTTCATTTGCAGCGGAGCACTTGGCGGTGCCCGACAAGGCGTGGCTGCAGTCGGAGAGCTTTCCGGTCTCGGCCTATGACCACTGGAAGCTGGTGACCGATAACCGTTTTGTCATGGGTGACTTCGTCTGGACCGCATGGGACTACTTGGGCGAGGCCGGATTGGGCGTGCCCAAACTGATTCCCAAAGACAGCGACACAGAAACCATATTCTTAGGGAATTTTTCCGATTTCGGCAAACAGGCCGGTGGTGCCTGGGGCGTCTACCCCTGGTTTGCCGCAGGCTGTGGCGATTTCGACCTGATCGGACAGGTAGCCCCCCAGCACCTGTACCGCCGTGTGGTGTGGGACAACAGTGCGATCGAAATGGCGGTGGCGCGCCCGGTGTCGGGCAACCGCCAGCAGCAGGCGTTTGCCTACGGCTGGTTCGACGAGCTGGAAAGCTGGACCTGGGATGTGGCCGCCGATACCCCGATGCGCGTGCACGTCTACACCAGCGCCGACCAAGTCGATCTCTACCGCAACGGCACGCTGCTCGCATCACGCGGGCTTAGCGCCACCGATAAACTTATTGCGTCCTTCTGGGTGCCCTACCAAACCGGCAGCATCCGGGCCGTGGCTTTGCGCAACGGCGTGGAAATAGGCCGCAAAGAGCTGGTGACCGTAGGGGCCCCGGCCGCGCTGTTGCTCACATCGGACACCAGCCTTTTGGGCACCAGCCGCGATGCCATGGCCCATGTGCTGGCCCAGGTGGTCGACAGCGCAGGTCGCCTGGTGCCCGATGCAGT
>NZ_JBDTEM010000390.1:0-3951 GCF_039922535.1 Rhodoferax sp.
TGCCGTCAAACGCCTGCCAAACTCCCGGTCAGCATGGGCTACTCCTAAATCTTCCAGTAACGTTGGCACACGTTCAAACTTGACGCTCTGGCCCAACCTACACGCCTGGTTGCCAAGCGCGCATGCCAACCAAGTTTTCCCCGACCCCGTGGCGCCCGTGATGATCACATTCACCCCATGGCGGACCCAATTGCACAGGGCCAGTGATGCCATAGTCGAGCGATCAAGGCCCCGTCTGGCGCTGAAGTCAATATCCTCGACACAGGCAGGCTCCCGCAGCTTGGCACTGCTCAGCAGCCGTCGAAGGCGCCGATCATCCCGATAGGCTACTTCCTGGTCAACCAAAAGTCCCATACGTTCCTCAAAACCGAGGTGGGCAGCATGTGCGGATTCTGTTTGCGAGGTGAAGGCGTTGGCCATGCCAAACAACTTCAGTTCATTGAGTTTTCTCAGAGTGTCATGCGTTAACAAAGTCGATTCTCCTGTGTAGCGTTGAACAGATTTGAGGCTGATGTGGGAAGTGGATTTCAGTGGTAATAGTCAGGGCCACGCACGTTTTCATGGATAAAAGAGGCGTCGGTAACTTCCGGGCTGGCCAAGTCCAGGTTTTTCTCCAAAATGACTTGCAAGCTTTTGAGCCGAATGGCCCCGTCGCGCAAAGCCTTGGCACATGTGGACTCCAGTCGTTCAGCGCCGAAGGCCTCTACCAGCTTGCGCAAGCCAAGGCCCCAGCGATATCCCGTCGTTTTATTGGCGCTCTGCGCCAACCTTTCACTGGTGAATATCCGGGTGTTGGGACCGATGGTTGAAGCCCAGGCGGTTTCCCGCTCTGGTGTCCACAGGCCGTAGGCTTGGTCGGCCTTGGGCAAGTGGGCAGGATCAATGACAGACTGGTGCCCAGGGGATCGGACATGGCTGGCAATCCGCCGACCGCCAAACAATATTTCCACCACGCCCGCCGTGACGCGCAGATCCACTACCTTACCGACCAATGCCGCCGGTACAGAAAACCCGCGCCCATCGACCGCAACCTCCCGGTCCATACCCACCCGGGCACGTCGAAACTCCGCATATTCGTAGGGCCGCGACGGCAAGGGCCGCATTGCAGGCTTATCCAGCGATAGATACGTGCTACGCCGAGAGCCTGGCAGTTTCTGAAATGGACTGTTGTTCAAGGCGCGCAGCAGCTCGCGGATGGCTTCATTCAATTCCCCCAGGCTGGTGAACACCCGCTTGCGCAATTTGAATATGATCCAGCGCTCCACAATCAAAACGCCACCCTCTGCCTTGGGTTTGTCCTTGGGCCGACGTGGCCGAGTAGGTACGACAGTGGTTCGGTAGTGGGCCGCAAAAGCTTGATAGCTTTCGTTGACCAACGGTTCCGTCAGGCTAGCCTTGGTGACACCCGACTTCAGGTTGTCGCACACGATGGCCGACGGTACACAGTCAAAGAATTCCAGCATGCGCACATTGGCTGCAATCCAATCCGGCAACCGTTGCGACCAAGTGGCCTCGGCATAGGTGTAGTTGGATGCTCCCAGCACGGCCACAAAAATCTGTGCCTTCAATACCTGACCGGAGGCTGCGTCATGCACCTCCATGGTAGGCCCCGCATAGTCCACAAACACGCATTCCCCGGCAATATGGGTTTGGCGCAAATAGCTTTTGAGGTGCTTGGCCCAATGCCGGTACTTCGCGCAAAAATGGCTGCGCTGCATGCCGTTCAAATGGATGGCCAGATATTCTGCATGCTGTGCTGTCAAGGTAGCCCCGCTGCGTTGGAGCTCCCTATGCACCTCCGCCCAATCAGGTTCAGGCAGTCGTGTGCCACCCGCCAGCGAGGGTAGAAACAGGCAAAGCTCCAGCGCTGCATCGTCCATGTCATGCGGCAGTGGCCAAAGCAGCTTGGCGTTGGCCGCGCGCACCAGGTAGGCGTTAACAACATCGCGCGACAGGCCTAGGCTGCGCGAAATCGCCCGAACGCTCAGGTGACTCTCAAGCGCCAAGCGCAAAACCTCACGGATCTTGCCCAAGTGAATTCTCCGATTGACCATGTGAGCACACCCGTCTTGGGCGCATCAATGTAGCGAGCAGTGCAGTGGCCGTTATCGGCAGCGCAAGCCCGCAATGGATCACACACGCCTGGTCTATTGACAAAGGCCTGCATCTGGTTGGAGAATCCAAAGCGAGGTCCCCACTTCACTTTGGATTGCTCTATACGAGTCCCGCAAACGGCCCACAGTTTTTGCTGTGGGCCGTTTGCGTTTTTGGCGGTGGTTTTAGATCATGGTGGGACTCCCGGGTCGTGACCCCGTCTGTGGGGTGAAGCACCGCGCGGTTTGAACCGGTAACGCTCGGGCCACAAGTCCAACACGGTGAGACCCAGCAACTTCGCGATGTGCGTGGCAACACCGTGCGCGGTGATGCGCCCATGGATCACATTGCCAATTACTGCAGAGGACACGCCCAATTCACGCGCCAGACTGGCCTGCGATTGGCCAGCACGCCTGAGCCGATAGGAAATTTCCAGGCCATCCATAGTGACAGCACCTTGCGAAGAGAGTAGATTCAGCACAATCAAGACTGTTTTATTCGTTATAGCGAACGATCGTACTCCATTGAAAGAATCAACACAAGCGCCAGAATCTACGTTGGAGCACTTACCCGCACGTCTCATGCAAGTCATGGCATTTGCCGGTATCAGCCAGGCCGAATGCGCGCGCAGGCTGTCTATGTCTCCCAGCTTTTTAAGCGATGTACTAAAAGGCGCCAAACGTCCAGGTGCTGAATTTATGCTGGCTATCAAGACCACGTTAGGCGTTTCGGTGGATTGGCTATTGACCGGGGCCGGCAACATGACCGGTGGCATGGGCGTACAGCACGAGTTGTTAAAGGCCATTCGCCTTCAAATCGCAGTGGCGAAGGCTGCAGTGCTTCAAGACGATGCCATGGCCAAGGCGCTGGTACTGTTGATACGTGAGGGGCAGTTGGCCGCCGCCCAGGCGGATCCAGGCCTCAATGCGCTGCTAGAACGGCTTGCACCAATGGAAGCCGATCTGGACTTGGCCGTTGAACTTTACAACGGTCACTTGTGGGCCAGTGACCCCGTGACCCAGCGCCGAAACTTGATGGCTGCAGCGACCGCACACTTTGAAGCGCGCAAGCCGATGGATGCCATGGCATCCATTACCGGTACATTCACGCCCCGCCAGCAGCCAGAACAGCACGCGGTCTTGCAGGTCAATTCAGGCAAGGACCAGCGCATCGCCGGCAGGGACTACAAAGAGCGCAAAGGAGCCAAAAAGTGACGGAAGAAAACCCAGCAGAAACGACAGTCGTTACGCAAATAATCACAGGTTCTATGGTGCAAATTTCAGGACGTGATTACGTGGAAGCCGCAATGCTTCCCAACTCAGTACCAGTCTTTATGGCTCTGGCAAAGTCAGACCTGATTGACGAAACTTCCATCGACAATGAGCGCCTGTTTCAGCACCGGTTTGGGCGGTATATGACGCGGACGGTCCGAGCAAAAATCATTGCAATCAAGTCAGACTACTGCCTATCGGACAGGCAGCTTTGGTGGTTGATCCGATCGGCGCACATTCGCTTGACGCGTACCAGCGCCGAGATAAAGCCGGATAAATGGGCTTTGGGGATTGGCTGGTTTTACGTATCTCTGCTCGTGTGCTACGGGTTGCTGGGTTGCTATTTACTTTCCATTACGCCACAGCACATTCCCCCCTGGCGACAAACTGCAGGCGTTCTCACCATGTGCATAACCTTCATTGGCGGTGGGTGGCTGATCGAAAGAGTATTCATTGCGCCGTGGCGCTGGGTCACCTACAAAAGCTGAGATGCAAAATGAGTGTTGCTTCAGCCGGGCATGGCCCATGCAGTCCAGTACTGCCGGTCGATCCCAAGTTCCCGCATCGTTTAACAAAATTTTGAATC
>NZ_JBDTEM010000391.1:0-2700 GCF_039922535.1 Rhodoferax sp.
GCCGCGCGCCTGCTTTCTGGCCGCCCAGGCGGGCAACGCCGCCGACATGCAGCTGCTAGACCGCCGCTACCACGAGCTGGCCGCCGCCTACACCACCAACGAGGTGCGCGCCGCCGCCGAGGCCGACCTGGCCTTCCACATGACCATCATCGAGGTGTCGCGCAACGGCATGTTCATCACCATCGGCAACGGCATCAAGGCGGCTTTGCGGGTGTCGTCTGAAATGCTGCTGCGCCACGCCACCCGCCCCAGCGAAGACCTGGACCTGCACGCCGCCGTGCACCGCCACATCCTGGCGCACGAAGCCGATGCCGCGGCACGGGCGATGACGGCATTGCTGTCGGCATCGCAGGCGCGGCTGCTGCCGTACACGGTGAAGCCATAGAAAAATTTATAAAAAATCAGCCTCCAGCGCATATGGCACCTGCGCTAGCAGCTATTTTTTCAGTAGCAAACCAGGTTTTCGACGTGGTGCACGCCACGGCCTGCAAAACCTCTTTCCGCAGGGCCATGCCGCCCCATGCTTGATGCACGCGGCGCACCAATGGATTCACAAAGTGCAATTTACAGCACGGCGCGGCACTCCAATAATCGCGCCATCTCGGGCCATCCCGGCTCCGTCTGTCACACCACTACTGTCCATGATCCACCGCAACATCCCCTGCGTGCTGATGCGCTCCGGCACCTCCCGTGGCCCGTTCTTTCTACGCGAATGGCTGCCCGACAGCACCGAGGCGCGCGACCAGGCGCTGATTGGGGCCATCGGTGCATCCGACCCGCTGCAGCTCGACGGTTTGGGCGGCGGCAGCACGCTGAACAGCAAGGTGGCCATCGTCTCGCGCTCCCAGCAGCCGGGCTGTGATGTGGACTATTTATTCGCCCAGGTCGGCGTGGGTCACCAGTCGGTGGATACCCGCCCCAACTGCGGCAACATGCTGGCGGGCGTGGTGCCGTTCGCCATCGAACAGGGCCTGATCGCCGCCCAGGACGGCCACACCACGGCGCGGGTCTACAACGTCAACACGGGGGCCTGCATCGACGTGACGGTGTGCACCCCGGGCGGCGTGGTCACCTACGAAGGCGATGCCCGCATCGACGGCGTGGCGGGCACGGCAGCGCCCATCCTGCTGAATTTTCTGGATGCCTGGGGTGCGGTGACCGGCCATTTGTTTCCCACCGGCCAGCGCATCGACACCATCGACGGCATCGAAGCCACCTGCATCGATGCCGCCATGCCGTTGATGGTCATGCGCGCCGCCGACCTGGGCCTGACGGGCCGGGAGCGCCCGGCCCAGCTGGATGCCAACACCGCTCTGTTGGAACGCATCGAAGCCATGCGCCGGGTGGCGGGCGCGCGCATGGGCCTGGGTGACGTGTCCGACAGCGTGGTGCCCAAGCCGGTGCTGGTCAGTGCCGGAGACGATGCCAACAGCATCACCTCGCGCTACTTCACCCCGCGCCGCTGCCACGCCTCGCACGCCGTCACCGGCGCGATTGGTGTGGCCACCGCCTTCGCCTTGCCCGGCACCGTGGCCAGCGGAGCCCACACGCCGCCGGGCAAGCGCGCGCTGGTGGTGCTGCATCCAGCGGGGCAAATCGACATCGAGGTGGAAGTGGTTGGCGAGGGCGAGTCTGCCCAGGTGGAACGCGCCGCGCTAGTGCGCACCGCCCGCAAAATTTTGCAGGGCGAACTGCACCTGCCCAGCTATGTATTTCCGCAAGATGCCACCCGCACCACCCACACCGCTGCCCTGGCCGACACCAGTATCCGCATCATCGTGCCCACCAGCGCGGGTGGCGGCAATGACACCATCGCCCGGGCGTTGGCGCGCAAGTTGTCGCCGCTGCTGGGGCAGAGCGTGCACATCGACAACCGGGCCGGGGCCCACGGCAGCGTGGCCTGCGAATACGTGGCCTCGGCCGCGCCCAACGGCCAGACCCTGCTGTTTGGCTACATCGCCACCCACGGCATCCACCCAGCGCTGGAAGGTCTGCGCTACGACCCGCTGGCCGATTTCTGCCCGGTG
This sequence comes from Rhodoferax sp., assembly GCF_039922535.1. GTDB lineage: Bacteria > Pseudomonadota > Gammaproteobacteria > Burkholderiales > Burkholderiaceae_C > Rhodoferax_B. The sequence goes on from NZ_JBDTEM010000391.1 coordinate 2,028, forward strand.
GGGTTGATCGGTTATTCGCCCACGTTGCTGGTGGTCAACGCCGACCTGGACGTACGCGATGTGCCCGATCTGGTCGCCCAGGCCCGCCAGAGCCCGCTGCACTACGCCAGCGCAGGCACCGGCACCGCCCCGCACTTCGCCGCCGAACTGTTCAATCTGAACGCCGGCACCGCGCTGCGCGGCCACACCTACCCGGGTGCCGCCCCAGCGATTGCCGACACGGTGCGCGGCAGCACGCAGCTGATGTTTCCCAGCCTGTTCACCGCCCAGCCGTATCTGCACAGCGGCAAGCTGCGCGCCCTGGCCGTCGCCGGACCCGAGCGCCTACCCAGCCTGCCCGGCGTGCCGACGCTGGCCGAGCAGGGCGTGCCGGGAGTGGAGGTGACGCAGTGGTACGCGCTGTTTGCCCCGGCCGGCACGCCGCCCGAGGTGGTGGCCGCGCTGAATGCCGCCCTGAACACCGTGCTGCAAGACCCCGAACTGGTCGCCCGCATGGCCGCCGACGGTGCCCGCGTGCAGACCAGCACGCCCGCCCAGCTGGCACAACTGGTCCACAGCGAAATCGCCAAGTGGCGCCGCGTGGCCCAAGGGGCCCACCTGCCGATGGGCGGCGGGGTGGAGGAAGCCTGAGTTAAGCATCGAATCGGCCTCTAGCGCAGGCAGCACCTGCACA
>NZ_JBDTEM010000392.1:0-3289 GCF_039922535.1 Rhodoferax sp.
GGCGATGCCACGCTGTTGGAAGTCCAGGTGCCCTTCCTGGAAGGTGCGGCCATCCCTGCCGGTGCCGAAGACGCGTACTACACGCCTGAGACAGGCACGGACAGCGCCACGGTGTACGAGCACGCGGCACGCACCATCGACCGCAGCCTGGCGGTGGGCGCGCACGGCCTGCCGTTGATGGGCAGCGGCGACTGGAACGACGGCATGAACCGCGTGGGCATCGAAGGCCGGGGCGAATCGGTGTGGCTGGGCTGGTTCCTGTGCCAGGTGGTAGCCGAATTTGCGCCTCTGGCCCACGCACGCGGCGACAGCGCCCGCGCGGGGCGCTGGGAGCAGGCCGCCGAAGGCTGGAAGGCCGCGCTGGTCGGCCCCGCGTGGGACGGCCAGTGGTTCAAGCGGGCATTTTTTGACAACGGCGATGCCCTGGGCTCGCATGACAACCCCGAGGCGAAGATTGACCTAATCGCCCAGGCCTGGGCCGTGCTGTCCCAAGCCGCACCCGTATCCCTGCAACGCATTGCACTGACCGCCATGGAGCAGCACCTGGTGGACCCGCAGGCTGGTTTGATCAAGCTGCTGGACCCACCACTGGCGCACGCTGTTCCCAGTGCCGGCTACATCCAGTCCTACCCACCGGGCGTGCGTGAAAACGGTGGCCAGTACTCGCATGCCGGGGTCTGGGCGATGATGGCGCAGGCGGCTTTTGTCCAGAGCCAACCCGATAGCAGCGTGGCCGAGCGGGACACCGCCTACCGCTACTTCACCTACCTGAACCCGGCCCACCGGGCCAGCAACCCGGCCCATAACGCGGCCTACGCTATCGAGCCCTATGTGATGGCCGGTGATGTGTACACCCAGCCACCGTACGTGGGGCGGGGTGGCTGGAGCTGGTACACAGGTTCGGCAGGCTGGATGCACCGCGCCGCTATCGCGTCCATCTTTGGCCTGGAACAAGGTGCACAGACGCTGCGGTTTACCCCCTGCCTGCCCTCGCATTGGCCGCAGGCGGAGCTGACGCTGCGCCGGGGCGAACGCAGCATGCGTTTCATCTTTACCCGCAGTGCAGCAGACGCGGCACTGGAGGCCAACGCACAATCGAACGCCCAGCTTCTGCGCGTGGGTGAAGCGTTGCCATGGGCAGGCCTGGATGCGCAGACATGCTTTGTAATCCCGCTTTGAACCACCTCCAATGACCACACCTGACAACACCGCCGAAGAACTGCTCGGCCTGGCCTATGAAGCCATGGACGCGCAAACCCAAAAGGTCGCCAGCTATATTGCCAAGCACAAGCACATTGCCCGCAACACCGCCTCCGACCTAGACGATGACACCGCATTTGGGGCGCGCGCAGCCGATGCTGTCGCTAGTTTTGGCGGCTCGTGGACCTTCATCCTGCTGTTCATGGCGGTGCTAGTCGTGTGGGTGGTGTTGAACGTGGTTCTGCTGTCCCGCTGGAACGCGGTGTTTGACCCCTACCCGTTTATTTTGCTGAACCTGTTTCTGTCCATGCTGGCCGCGGTACAAGCCCCCATCATCCTAATGTCGCAAAACCGCCAGGCTGTGAAGGACAGGTTACACGCCGAGCACGACTACGAGGTCAATCTCAAGGCCGAGCTGGAGATCATGCTGCTGCACGAAAAAATCGACGCCCTGCGCCAGGGGCAGTGGGCCGAGCTGCTGGAACTTCAGAAGGAACAGTTGAAACTGTTATCGCACCTCAGGGACCAAAACCCGTCTCTGCCCGCCGCAAGCTAGCCGACAAGTCCATGCGGCATCCTCCTACACGGCCTAGCGGCACACGCCGATAGGGGCCAACCAGCCTTGGTTTTAAAGTTCAGTCATCGGTTGGGGAACCACCAAACCCCCTCCACCGACCAACCAAGGAACCACGATGGCCGCTAAGAATGAACCCACGAATGTGACGCAACTGCAGACCGGTGACGTTGACCGCATGGTGCTGAACGAAGCAGCCCTCGGTGCCGCTCGCCGCAGCTTGGACCAGGGTGCCGTCACCCCCAGCTACGGCCCCTGGCGCGAAGACATCATCCAACTGCTGAACGACTCGCTGGCCACCGAGCTGGTGTGCGTGCTGCGCTACAAGCGCCACCACTTCACGGCCGAGGGCCTGGCCTCTTCTTCTATTGCCGCCGAATTTTTGGTGCATGCCACCGAAGAATCTGGCCACGCAGACCGTCTGGCCCAGCGCATTGTGCAGCTCGGCGGAGAGCCCGATTTTTCGCCCGATTCGCTGTCCAAGCGCAGCCACGCCGCTTATGACGACTCGAAAGAGTTGAAAGAAATGATCAAGGCCAATCTGGTGGCAGAGCGCGTAGCCATTGAAGCCTACAGCCAAATGATTGCCATGATTGGCGACAAAGACTCGACCACCCGCCGTTTACTGGAAGACATCTTGAGCGACGAGCAAGAGCACGCCGAAGAGCTCAAGGATTGGCTGGCAGTCTAAGGTTTTTGCCCTGGCTGGTGGGGCCATTCACCATGCCAAACCAACTTTATTTACCAACTGGAGTATTCAAAATGAAACTGACCATTCGCACCACCCTCGCCGCTTCCATCACCGCTATCGTTCTGCTGACGACCGCAGGCTGTGCCGTTACCCGCGGCCAAGAGCCTGTGGGTGCCTACATCGACGACTCCGCTGTGACTACCAGCGTCAAAGCCCGCTTTGTGGACAACAAGCAAGTCGACGCATCGGCCATCAGCGTGGAAACCTTGAACGGTACGGTGATGTTGTCTGGTTTTGCCAAGAACATGACCGAAAAGGCTACGGCTGAAAGTATTGCCCGCAACGTCAAGGGCGTGAAGTCGGTCAAGAACGCCATCGCCATCCGTCCTTAATCGGAACGTAGATTTTTCAACCCGCAACTGCAAGGAGACAGCTATGAATTGGGACACTATCCAAGGTAACTGGAAACAAGCGACCGGTAAAGCCAAAGAGCAATGGGGCAAGCTGACCGACGACGACCTCGACGTGATCGCCGGCAAGCGCGACCAACTCGCTGGCAAGATCCAGGAACGCTACGGCATTGCCAAGGACGAGGCTGAAAAGCAACTGTCCGCCTGGGAAAAGAAGGCCAACGACGACGCTTGGTTCAAGTAAACCAGGCTTCTAACTCTTAAAACGCCCCGTGATCGGCAACGATCCCGGGGCGTTTTAACGTGTGCAGAGCGGCGTTTGGGATGCACCGTCCACGGCCTCGGTAATATCTCCCATTTTTCTGCGGATTCCCCCATGCAACTAGCCACCTGGAACGTCAACTCCCTCACCGT
>NZ_JBDTEM010000393.1:0-4839 GCF_039922535.1 Rhodoferax sp.
GACCAGTTCCGCATTGCGCCGGGCATCAAGGGCATGGTGATGCTGGTGTTTGACATGCCGTCCTTCCCCTACGTGTTCAAGGTCATCAAGGACTTTTACCCGCCGCAAAAAGACACCAGCCGCGAGCAGGTCAAGGCCAAGTATTTGCTGGTCAAGCAGCACGACCGCGTGGGCCGCATGGCCGACACGCTGGAGTCCAGCGAGGTGGCTTTTCCGCGTGCCCGGTTCAGCGACGAAGTAATTGCCGAGCTGCGGAAGTTCGCCCCCAGCCAGCTGGAAATCAGCGACCGGGACGGTGATGGGCAGATGGAGGTGGTGATCAAGCACGTCTACATCGAGCGCCGCATGATCCCGCTCAACATCTACCTGCAAGAGGCCTTTGACGCGGGCCCGGACGACCGCCGCGCCCGTGCCCAGATCGAGCGCTCGGTCATCGAATATGGCAACGCCATCAAGGACCTGGTGGCCGCCAATATTTTCCCCGGCGACATGCTGTGGAAGAACTTTGGCGTGACGCGCCACGGCAAGGTGGTGTTCTACGACTATGACGAGATCGAATACATCACCGACTGCAACTTCCGCACCGTGCCCTTGCCGCGCACCGAAGAGGAAGAGATGAGCGGCGAGATTTGGTACCGGGTGGGCCCCAAGGACGTATTCCCCGAAACCTTTGCCCCCTTTCTGCTGGGCAACCCGCTGGTGCGTGAAGCCTTCATGCGCCACCACGCCGACCTGCTGGATGCCGGTTTTTGGCAGGCGCACAAGGAGCGTATCCAGGCCGGCTACGTGTTTGATGTGTTCCCGTACGAGCAGGACAAAAGGTTTCCTTCGCACAACTGATCGCGTACACTGCGACCCGCCCGGGGTGCGCAGTGTTGCGCTGAGATGGAATCCAAACCCGCGAACTTGATCTGGTTCATACCAGCGTAAGAAGAGCTTGACGACATGGCCCCTGTGCGGGGGCGTGGCCGTCACCATGTCCTTGAGTGGGCATCTCCTTGGGGGTTTGCGCGGTCTGGCTGCGCATTCTGGGCTCCACTTCAACAGGAGATTCCCCATGAACGCCCCCGACAAATTTGCCCAACTGCTCAGCTACGCCTGCGATCCGCTGCCGGCAAGCACCAAGCGCTACATCCAGGGCAGCCGCCCCGACCTGCGCGTGCCACTGCGCGAAATCATGCAGAGCAACGGCGAGGCCGTCACGGTCTACGACACCTCCGGCCCCTATACCGATGCCCACGCCCGCATCGACGTACGTGCCGGTTTGCAGGCCCTGCGCGCAGGCTGGATTGCGGACCGGGGCGACACCGAAACCTATGCCGCCCGCATCCTGAATGCGCTGGACGATGGCCGCAAGAGCGACGAGAACGCCGCGCTCAACCTGCTGCGTGCCCAGGCCTCTGGCCTGCAGCGCACGCCGCGCCGTGCAAAAGCTGGCGCCAACGTCTCGCAGATGCACTACGCCCGTAAAGGCATCATCACCCCCGAGATGGAATTTGTCGCGCTGCGCGAGAACCAGAAGCTGGAATGGATGGAGCAATATGCGGCCAACACCGAGCGCGATAAGCGCCTGGCAGGCAACAGCTTCGGTGCCAGCATCCCCAAGGTCATGACCCCCGAGTTCGTGCGCTCCGAAGTGGCCCGTGGCCGCGCCGTGATCCCGCTGAACATCAACCACCCCGAAGTTGAGCCCATGGCGATTGGCCGCAACTTCCTGGTCAAGATCAACGCCAACATCGGCAACTCCGCCGTCACCTCCAGCATCGAAGAAGAGGTAGAGAAACTGGTCTGGGCGATCCGCTGGGGCGCGGACACGGTGATGGATTTGTCCACCGGCAAAAACATCCACACCACCCGCGACTGGATCATCCGCAATTCGCCCGTGCCCATCGGCACCGTGCCGATCTACCAGGCGCTGGAAAAAGTGGGTGGCGTGGCCGAAGACCTGACCTGGGAAATCTTCCGCGACACGCTGATCGAGCAGGCCGAGCAGGGCGTGGACTCTTTCACGGTGCACGCCGGTGTGCGCCTGCCCTTCATCCACCTCACCGCGAACCGTATGACCGGCATCGTCTCGCGCGGCGGCTCCATCATGGCCAAGTGGTGTATCGCCCACCACAAAGAGAATTTCATCTACACCCACTTCGATGAAATGACCGAGATCCTGAAAGCCTACGACGTCAGCTATTCGCTGGGCGACGGCTTGCGCCCCGGCTCCGGTGCCGATGCCAATGACGAAGCCCAGTTTGCCGAGCTACGCACCCTGGGCGAGCTGACGCAAAAAGCCTGGCAGCAAGATGTGCAAGTGATGATCGAAGGCCCCGGCCACGTGCCCATGCACATGGTGCAAGAGAACATGACCGAGCAATTGAAGCATTGCCATGAAGCCCCGTTCTACACCCTGGGCCCGCTGACCACCGACATCGCGCCCGGCTACGACCACATCACCAGCGGCATTGGCGCGGCGATGATCGGCTGGTTCGGCACCGCCATGCTCTGCTACGTCACGCCCAAGGAACATCTGGGTCTGCCGGACCGCGACGACGTGAAGACCGGCATCATCACCTACAAGATCGCTGCCCATGCCGCCGACGTGGCCAAGGGCCACCCGGGTGCGCGCTACCGCGACGACGCGCTGTCCAAGGCGCGCTTCGAGTTCCGCTGGATGGACCAGTTCAACCTGTCGCTGGACCCCGAAACGGCCAAGAAATTCCACGACGAAACCCTGCCCAAAGACTCGGCCAAGGTAGCGCATTTCTGCTCCATGTGCGGACCGAAGTTCTGCTCGATGAAGATCACGCAAGAGGTGCGTGAATACGCCAAAAACCTGGGCGTGAGCGAAGCGGCTGCCGCCGAACAAGGCATGCTGGAGAAGTCGCAAGAGTTCAAAAGCGGCGGTGGGGAGATCTATGTACCGATCAATGGTGTGATCCCGATCGCGCAGGGGTAGAGTGGGACGTAAAGGAACGCCACCATGCCCACTACCAACCCCATCGTCATCCTCGCCGCCGCCCGCACCCCCATGGGTGCGTTCCAGGGGGCTTTTGCGCCACTGGCGGCGCACGACCTGGGCGGGGTCGCCATCCGGGCGGCGGTGGCGCGGGCGGGCGTGGACCCGGCGCGCGTGGACCAGGTGGTGTTCGGCAACTGCCTGATGGCCGGGTAGGGGCAGGCTCCGGCGCGGCAGGCGGCTTTCAAGGGCGGGCTGCCGCAGAGCACGGGGGCGGTCACGCTGTCCAAGATGTGCGGATCGGGCCTATTTGCCGCCATGCTGGCGCACGACATGCTGGTGGCCGGTTCGCACGACCTCATCGTCGCAGGTGGCATGGAGAGCATGACGAACGCGCCACACCTGCTGCCCAAGGCGCGCAGTGGCATCCGCATCGGCCACGGCCAGGTGCTGGACCACATGCTGCTGGACGGGCTGGAAGACGCCTACGAGCCGGGCCGTTCCATGGGCAGCTTTGGGGAAGACTGCGCAGCGAAATACGGCTTTACCCGGGCGGCGCAGGATGCGTTTGCTACTGCGAGCGCGCAGCGGGCGCAGGCGGCGATCCAGTCGGGCGCATTTGCGGCCGAAATTGCGCCTGTGCTGGCCAAAGGCGTTGAAATCAACACCGATGAAGCGCCGGGCAAGATCCGGCTGGACAAAATCCCCACGCTGAAACCTGCCTTCCAAACCGACGGCACGATCACCGCCGCCAGCAGTTCATCCATCAGCGACGGGGCCGCCGCCCTGGTGTTGGCCCGCGCCTCCACCGCCGCGCAGATGGGTGTGCAGCCGCTGGCACGCATCGTGGGCCACGCTACTTTTGCGCAGGCCCCGGGCTGGTTTGCCACCGCGCCGTTGGGCGCTGTGCAGAAGCTGCTGGCCAAGACGGGTTGGGGCGTGGCCGACGTGGACCTGTGGGAAATCAACGAAGCCTTCGCCGTGGTGCCGATGGCATTGATGGCCGAGCTGGACCTGCCGCACAGCCGCGTCAATGTCCACGGCGGTGCCTGCGCGCTGGGCCATCCCATCGGCGCCAGCGGTGCGCGGATTCTGGTGACGCTGCTGTACGCGCTGCGAGCCCAGGGGATGCGCCGGGGTGTGGCCACCCTGTGTATTGGTGGCGGCGAGGCGACAGCATTGGCGGTGGAGTTGCTATAAATATATGAGCCGCTTGTGCAGGTGAGATATGCGCTGGCGGGCTATTTTCCTTGTATTTTTGGTGGTGAATGTGGTGCGGCCTGAGCTGGGTCTATGCAACGGCCTGGCGCTGGATGCCGCCAACCACCGCATCTTTCTGGGGTGCCGTGGCAGTGCCACGGTCAAGCCCTCGTTTGCGGTGATGGATGCCGACACCGGTGCCATCTTCTACACCGCCGAGATCGGCGCAGGCAACGACGAAGTGGTCTATGACGCAGGCCTGAAGCGGGTGTTTTTGGCCAACGGGGTGAACGCGGTGAGGAACGTGTTTGAGCAGGTGGATGCCAACACCTACAAGCCGTCCGAAGCCCTGGGCACCCAGGCCGGGGTGCGCACCATGGCCATGGACCACACCACCAAGAAGGTCTACGCCATCACGGCCGAGGGTAGTGCCGACTACGCCAAGAAGATCACCACCAGCGTCTCACCCTACTACGCGAACACGTTTTTTGACGACAAGTTCTACGTGCTGACCTACGGCAAGTAGTAAAACCTGGCGCTGCTTGCTATTGATTTAATAGCTGCCAGCGCAGGTGGTGTATGCGCTAGAGGCTGATTTTCTATAAATTTCAGCCCCGTGCCAGCAGCGTCGCTACTTCCGCGGCCGAACGCACGCCCAGCTTGGCGTAGACCCGGGCGCGGTACACCTC
>NZ_JBDTEM010000394.1:0-7272 GCF_039922535.1 Rhodoferax sp.
AGACGGCATGGCCGAAGGCGACTGGGACGGCTGGAAGATCCTGACCGACCTGCTGGGCAAAAACGTGCAAATCGTGGGCGACGACCTGTTCGTCACCAACACCAAGATTTTGCAAGAAGGCATCGACAAGGGTATCGCCAACTCGATCCTGATCAAGATCAACCAGATCGGCACCCTGACCGAAACCTTCGCCGCGATTGAGATGGCCAAGCGCGCCGGTTACACCGCCGTGATTTCGCACCGCTCGGGCGAAACCGAAGACTCGACCATCGCCGACATCGCCGTGGGCACCAATGCCGGTCAGATCAAAACCGGTTCGCTGAGCCGCTCGGACCGCATGGCCAAGTACAACCAGCTCTTGCGCATCGAAGAAGACCTAGGCGATGTGGCCACCTACCCCGGCCGTAAAGCCTTTTACAACCTGAAATAAGGTCAACCATGGCTTCCCGTGTCGTACCTATCGTTTTGCTGGCCTTGCTGGCAATACTGCACGGGCAGCTGTGGTTCGGGCGCGGCAGTATCTCGGAGGTGACGCGTCTGCAGCAAAAGCTGGAGACGCTCAGGGTCCACAACCTGCAAGAACAGCAGGCCAACGACCAACTGAGCGCCGAGGTGCGTGACCTCAAAGAGGGCCTGGAAATGGTCGAAGAACGTGCCCGCTTCGAGCTGGGCATGGTCAAGGCGAACGAAATCTTCGTACACATCTCCCCAAAGTAAATTGATCAGAATTGCTTTGCTGGGTGCCGAGAGCACCGGCAAAACCCAGTTGGCCAAGGCCATCACCGCTAACCTGCGCAGCCAGGGCCACAGCGTCGCCGCCATCCCCGAAACCTTGCGCCTGTGGTGCGACCAAGCAGGCCGCACGCCACGCGCCGACGAGCAATGGGCCATTGCCCTAGCGCACGCCGCGCGCATCGCCCAAGCCCCCACCGCCACGTATCTGGTCGCCGACACCACCGCGTTGATGACCGCCATCTACAGCGACTTGCTGTTTGGCGACCGCAGCCTGTATGCCTACGCGCTAGAACAGCAACGCAGTTTCGATCTGACGCTGGTGATGGGCCTAGACCTGCCCTGGGCCGCCGACCCGCTGCGTGACGGGCCGCACAGCCGCGCACCGGTGGATTCCGCCCTGCGTGCCGCGCTGGCGCGGGGAAATCTGCCCTACCAGGTGGTCTACGGCAAAGACCAAACCCGTACCCGGAATGCGCTACACGCTATTGAATCCATAGCTTCTCGTGCAGGTGCAACAAGCGCTAGAGGTCGATTTCTTTCAAAAACCCCGTGGGTCTGGAACTGCGAAAAATGCAGCGACCCGGAGTGCGAACACAAGCTGTTTAGCGGCTTACTGCACCGCTGAAGGGCCGGGAAGGCTGGCATCCGGCGTGGTGAACAGCTGGGCCGCGTCCACCGCGTCAAAGCGGTACTGCTTGCCGCAGAACTCGCAAGCCACCTCCACATCATTGCGCTCGGCCAGGATGCCCTCCACCTCGTCGGTGCCCAGGCTGCGGATCATCGCGCCCACGCGGTCACGGCTGCAGGTGCAGGCAAATTTGGGCGCGGTGGGGCCAATGTGCGGGCTGAACATCAGCACCTGCTCTTCCCAGAACAGGCGGCGCAGGATGGTGTCCACGTCCAGCGTCAGCAGCTCTTCGCGCTTCAGGGTGCCGGCCAGGGTGGCGATGCGGTTGTAGTGCTCGTTGAGGCCAATCTCGTTTTCGTTGGCCTCGCTGGTCACACTGCCCGCCAGGTTCTTTTCGCCCTGTATGGGCAGGCGCTGGATCAGCAGCCCGGCGGCGACTTTGTCGTCGGCGGCCAGCACCAGCAAGGTGTCGAGCTGCTCGCTTTGCAGCATGTAGTGCTGCAGCACATCGCTCAATTTCTCCAGCTTTTCCTTGCTGTCGCCAAACAGCGGTACCACGCCCTGATAGGGCTGCTGGCCGGGGAACTTGTCTTTCGGGTCCAGGGTGATGGCGCAGCGGCCCTGGTTGTCCACGTTGACCATCTGGCTCAGCGTGGCCTCAAGAGGCACCTCTCCCATCACGCTGGCAGTGGTGCGCAGGCTGAAGTCGGGTTGCACTTCGACCACGGCCAGCTTGACCGGGCCATCGCCAAAAATCTGCAGCACCACCGCGCCGTTGAACTTGATGTTGGACTGCATCAGCACGCCCGCCGCCGTCATCTCGCCCAGCAGCTCGGCCACGGGCGTGGGGTAGGCCCCGGTGGTGGTGTTGGAGGCACGGCGCTGCAAGATTTCTTGCCAGGCATCGGTCAGGCGCACGATGCAGCCGCGTACGGGCAGGCCGTCGAATAAGAATTTATGGAGTTCAGACACAGGGGGATTCCTAACTTTGTACAGACGGATATGGGGTTCAGGACAGCTTTTGCAAGCCGTTTTGGTATCGCCGGGCGTTGGCCACATAGCCCTGGGCGCTGCGCTGCAAGCCTTCAATTTGCGCCGGGGTCAGCGCCCGTGCCACCTTGGCCGGGCTGCCGATGATCAGGCTACCGTCGGGAAACTCCTTGCCTTCGGTGACCAGCGCACCCGCGCCCACCAGGCAGTTTTTGCCGATGCGGGCCCCGTTGAGCACCACCGCGCCAATGCCGATCAGCGAGCCGTCACCCACGGTGCAACCGTGCAGCATCACCTGGTGGCCGATGGTGACGTTCTCGCCAATCGTCAGCGGTACGCCATGGTCGGTGTGGAGCACGCTCAGGTCCTGCACGTTGGAGCCCCGGCCGATCGTGATGCGGTGGTTGTCGCCGCGCACCACCACGCCAAACCAGACGCTGCTGTCTTCGCCCAGCACCACATCGCCGATGACTTCGGCGCTGTCCGCTACCCAAGCCGTGGCCGCTACCTGCGGTGCCATTCCATCCAGTGCATACAGAGCCATGCGCATCCCTTTTTTCAACTTTTACAATTGTAGGTATGGAACTCAGAACCCGCGCCCTGCAAACCCTGTGCCTCACCGATCCGGCACAAAAAGTGGCCTCAGCGCAATTACTCCATGCGCAGGCAGCTACGCTTTCAATAGCAAAAACCGATTTTCAGCCGTTTGGCGATCCCCCCGGTCGCCCGGCCCGGCCCGTATTGGTGGAGCGCGTGGTCAAACCCCATCGCTCACCCTTCACCCCCGATGGTCTGGCCACGCTGCTGCACACCGTGGCGCACATCGAATTCAACGCCATCAATTTGGCCCTGGACGCGGCCTGGCGCTTTGACGGCATGCCCGATGCCTTCTATCTCGACTGGGTGCGGGTGGCCGCTGAGGAGGCGCACCACTTCAGCCTGCTGCGCGCCCACCTGCAAAGCCTGGAGGGCCCTGGCACGCCCCCGGTGCGCTGGGATTACGGCGACTTTCCCGCCCACGACGGCCTGTGGACCGTGTGCGCCGCCACCGCGGTCGATGTAGTGGCCCGCATGGCCTTGGTGCCACGCACGCTGGAAGCCCGTGGCCTGGATGCCACGCCGCTGATCCAGGCCAAACTGCGCCGAGTGGCCACGTCACAGGCGCTGCGGGCGGTAGAGATTTTGGAGACTATCTTGACCGACGAGGTCGGCCACGTGGCCATTGGCAACCACTGGTACCGCTGGCTGTGCCAACGCGACGGGCTGGACCCGGTGGCGTACTACCGGGTGCTGGCGCAGCGCTACGACGCGCCTACCCCCAAACCACCGTTCAATACGCAGGCGCGTTTGCAGGCCGGGTTCACCGACGAAGAACTGGCGATTTTGCTGGCATAGTCGGACAGAGCCCAAACGCCGCCATCCAAGTTCCTTACACGTTACGATACGTAACCACCCGACACTCTCCATGCCTCCATCCGACCCTTTAGCCGCACCCGCTTTGCCCGTTGATGCCGACGCGGTGGTCATCGCCCGCCAGCCCATCATGGATGCCCAGCGCGAAGTGGTGGCCTACGAGCTGTTTGACCGCTCTACTGCGTCGCACAATGCGGCCAGCGACGTAGCCCTGGTGTTCAACGCCATGACCCACACCGGCAACGAGTCCCTTGTGGGCAAATTGACCATCTTCGTGAATTGCACGCACGAGAGCCTGTCGGGCGGCCATCTGGACCTGATCCAGCCCGAAAAGGTAGTGTTGGAAGTCGGTCCCGTGCCCGGCCACGCGCCCGCCGACATCGCGGCACGCCAGCAAACCCTGCAGGACCTGCACCAGCGCGGTTTTAGGCTGGCGTTCAACCACACCGTACTGGCCCCGCTGTACGCCTCGTGGCAACCCCTGGCCAGCTACGTCAAATTGGACCTGATGGCCCTCAAACCCGAGCAGTTGCAGGCGATTGTGGCGGCCGTGAAGGCCCGCACACCGGCGCAGGTAGTGGCCGAAAAGGTAGAAACCGTAGAACAGTTCAATGCCCTGCAGTCTTATGGGGCCACCCTGTTCCAAGGCTACTGGTTTGCCCGCCCGGACGTCATCAAAACCAAGGTCATCAGCCCCGGCCAGGCGCATGTGCTGCAGCTCATCAACCTGGTGCGCAACCAGGCCAGCACCGACGAAATCGAAAGTGTGCTGAAAAAAGACGCGGTACTGGGCTTCAACCTGATGCGGTTGATCAACTCGGCCGGGTTTGGCATGGACCGCGAAATCACCTCCTTCCGCCAGGCCGTCATGCTGATGGGCCTGAAAAAGTTGTTCCGCTGGGCCGCCCTGTTGCTTACCTCGTCCAAAGCCAGTGGCACACCGGCGGCGGTGGGCACCATGGCCGTGGTGCGTGGGCGCATGATGGAACTGCTGGCCACCGGTACCCTGACACCCGAAGAGTGCGACGGGGCCTTCGTCGTCGGTATTTTTTCGCTGCTGGACACCATGCTGGGCATGCCGCTGGACCAGGCGCTGGCCCTGCTGTCCCTGCCACCGGCGGTGGCCGAAGCGCTACAGCACGGAACCGGTCTCTATGGCCCCATGCTGGCCCTGACCAAGGCCTGCGAAAGTGACGACGACAGCGCCTTTAGTGCGGCGGCCGCCGCCCTGCAGTTCAGCAACCACCACATCAATATGGCCCACATGGAGGCCCTGGTGTGGGCCGACACCCTGACGATGTAGCCTTTATTGAAAGAGGCAACATATGGTAAATACCCTGCCACATCCATCCTTTTGAGGATGGTTCTTCTCTAGAATGGAAAACAGCTGCCCCCGTGGCCCGTAGAACTTACCAAGCCATGTCCACCATACCCGACCAACTCCACAGCCTAAGGCAACCTCTGGAACCCGACGCATCCCCCGACAGCCAGGTACTGATTGCCCGCCAGGCGATCGTGGACGAAAACCGCGCCGTGTTTGGCTACGAGCTGTTTGACCGCTCCAGCCCGGGCCAAGGCCACACCGTCGATAGCGATGCCGCCCTGCTGGTCAACGCCTTGTCCTTCACCGATATCGAGACCCTGGTCGGCAAAAAACTGGTGTTCATCAACTGCACGCTGGAAAGTCTGGCAGGCGGCCACCTGGAACTGGTCCACCCCGACAAAGTGGTGCTGGAAGTCCCCCCAGTGCCCGGCAACACGCCCGACGACATCGCCAGCCACGCGGTGGTGCTCGAAGATCTGCGCAAACGCGGCTTCCGATTTGCCTTCAACCACACCGTGCTGACACGGGGTTATGCCTCGTGGCGTGCGCTGGCTTCGTTTGTGAAGCTGGACCTGATGGCGCTCAAGCCCGAACTGGTGCTGCCGTTTGTCAAATTTGCCACCGCCAACACCACCGCCCAGATCATTGCCGAAAAGGTCGAAACTGCCGAACAGCACCAGTTGCTCACCAGCTACGGCATCAAGCTGTTCCAGGGCTACTGGTTTGCCAAGCCAGCGCTGGTCAAGGCGCAAACCGTGCGCCCTTCGCAGGCCACCATCCTGCAGCTGATCAACCTGGTGCGCAAACAGGGCAGCACGGCCGAAATTGAAGAGCTGCTCAAGCGCGACCCCACGCTGTCGTTCAATCTGCTGCGCTTCATCAACTCGTCCGGCTTTGGGTTGAACTGCGAAATCACCTCCTTCCGCCATGCGGTGATGATTTTGGGCCTGCAAAAGCTGTTCCGCTGGGCGGCCCTGCTGATGACCACCTCGCGCAGCGACAAAGACGGCCCGGGCCCGGTGGTCGGCCAGACCGCCGTGGTCCGCGGTAAGCTGATGGAGCTGCTGGCCGCAGAAATGCTGTCCCCCGAAGACTGCGACAACGCCTTTGTGGTGGGCGTGTTCTCGATGCTCGACGTGATGCTGGGCGTGCCGCTCGCCAAAGCATTGGAATCTGTCGCCCTGCCCCAGCCTGTGTTGGACGCGCTGCTGCACCGCACCGGCGTGCTGGCCCCCTTTCTGGCGCTTACCGAAGCCTGCGAAAGCGGCAACGACGAGGTCTTTGGCCGCACCGCGGAAGCCCTGCATTTGTCCAATAAACAGGTCAACTGGGCGCATTTGCAAGCCCTTGCCTGGGCCGAGACGCTGGGCCAGTAGGCATTTATTTAACAGGCGGCCGTTATTAGGCGCTCTCATTTTTCAACTTCATATTTATAGCAGCCAGCGCAGGTAGTACCTACGCTGGCTGCTATTTTTATGCCTGAATTCAAGCCCTAAAACCACCCCCATGCCGCAACCTACCTACGAGCAGGCCATGGGTGCAGCCGTTGCCGCACGCAATGCCGGGCAGCCCGATGCGGCCATGGCCATCTGCGCCGACGTCTTGCAACAGCGCCCTGGCGATCCCGCGGCCCACCAGTTGCGGGCCCTGCTGCACCTGCAAAGCGGCCAGCCGGTGCAGGCGCAGGCAGATATCCAGCAAAGTTTGCAGGCCCGCCCCGGCTACCCGCCCGCCCTGCTGTTGGCCGGCAAGATTGCCCGGGCGCTAGACGATCTGGCCGGGGCAGCGCATTTCTTTACGCAAGCCGCCGCACACGCGCCCGCCAACGCCGAACCGGCGTATTTGCACGCGCTGACCCTGCTGGAGCAAGGCCACAAGGCACAGGCTGCCCAGATACTGCAAGCCCTGGTGCAGGCGCACCCGCAGCATGCGGCAGCCTGGTTCCAACTGGGCGTGGTGCAGCAAGATCTGGGCAAATTGCCTGCGGCGGCGGCGGCATTCCAGGCGGCATTGCTGCACCAGCCCGGCTACGCCGAAGCGGCGGTCAACCTGGGCATCGTGTGGCAAGAGCTGGGCAAACTGCCCGACGCAATGCACGCCTACCGCCAGGCCTACCGCCTGCGGCCCGACAGCTTTGGCCGCATCGCCCAGGCGCTGACCTCCAGCCCGCACGGGGCCCTGT
>NZ_JBDTEM010000395.1:0-9156 GCF_039922535.1 Rhodoferax sp.
AACGGCGTGGCGATTGGCACGGCCGTAGCGCTGGGCAGCGGGCCGGTATGGGCGGGCGTGCTGCAGTGGCTATTTACCCGGCAGGTTCCGCGCCCGGCCTGGTGGCTGGGCACGCTGCTGGCCGTGGGCGGGGGCACACTGATGGTGCTGGGGGGCGGTGCGGACCATGCCGTCAGCCTGCGCGGCACCGTACTGTGCCTGGTGGCGGGCATTAGCTACGCGGCCTACGCGCTGGTCAACCAGCGGCTGGTACGCGCCGCGCCGCCCGCCACGGTGACGCTGTGCACCTTTGCCGCCGCCGCGCTGGTGGCCGTGCCGGTGGCGCTGGCGGTATCCGGGCCGTTCACCGCCACCACTTCGGATCTGCTGGTGGTGGGCTACCTGGGCGTGGTGGCCACCGGGGTGGCGTACTTATTGTTCAGCTACGCGCTGCGCTGGGTGGCCAGCGCCACGGCGGTGACGCTGGCGCTGGCCGAGCCGCTGGTAGCCTTTGGCCTGGCTGTGGCGGTGCTGCACGAGCAGACCACGCTGGGGGCGTGGATCGGGCTGGGCGGTGTGCTGGCAGGCCTGGCGGTGGTGATGGCCGCCGAGGTGCGCCAGCGCTAGGCTTTTTGCGGCTCCAGCATCTTGGTGTACAGCGAGGCTCCGGTCAGGTCTTTCAAGGTGACCGTCATGGCGCGGGTTTTGGCATCGATGTCCACCTGGCCGAAGAACTGGAAACCGCCGTTGGGAGCTGTGTTTTGCACGGGCGGAGCCTTTTGGTAGGCCACTTGCATACCGAAGGTGCCGTCCACCTTGCAGGGGCCAAAGCTGCCCGAATTCAGCGGGCCCGAGACAAATTCCCAGAACGGCGCGAAGTCACTGAACTGGGCCTTGTTGGGGTCGAAGTAGTGGGCGGCGGTGTAGTGCACGTCGGCGGTGAGCCACACCACGTTCTGGATGCCCGCACGCTTGATCTCGCGCAGCAGGCGGGCGATTTCGATCTCGCGGCCCAGGGGCTGGCCGTCGTCGCCGTTGGCAATCGCCTCCCATTTATCGCGGCCTTCGCCGTCTTTGCCGTCGGGCACGTGCAGGCTGATGGGCATGTCGGCGGCAATCACTTTCCACACGGCTTTGGATTGCTTCAGGCCGTCCAGCAGCCAGTCGACTTGCGGGCGGCCCATGAAGGCGCTGTCGGGGGTCTCAGACGTTTGCAGGTTGGCGCTGTTGGCACCGCGGTAGCTGCGCATGTCCACCACAAACATGTCCAGCAGCGGGCCTTGGGGCAGGTAGCGGTAGACGCGCTGGCTCTCGACATCGGCGGTGCGGCGCAGAGGCGCGTATTCGTGGAAGGCCTGGGCACCGTAGGCGGTGAGCAGGGGCATGTTCTTTTGGGTGTAGCGGGCATCGCCGCTGAGGTCTTTGGAGTCCGACCAGTTATTGTTCACCTCGTGGTCGTCCCACTGCCAAATCTGCGGCACGTCGGCGGCCATGCGGCGGATATTGGCATCCAGCAGGTTGTAGCGGTGGCGGCCCCGGAACTCGTTCAGGGTCTCGGCGACCTTGCTGACCTCTTCGGTAACGATGTTGTTCCACAGCGTGCCGTTGGGCAGCGTGACCTGGGCGCTGATGGGGCCGTCGGCGTAGATGGTGTCGCCGCTGTGCAAAAAGAAGTCGGGGTTGACCTTGCGCATCTGCTCGTAGATCGACATGCCGCCCCAGGCTTCGTTGATGCCCCAGCCCTGCCCAGCGGTGTCGCCGCTCCAGGTGAAGCGCACGTCGCGCAAGGCTTTGCTGCCGGCCGCTGCGGGCAGGCGCAGGTGGCCGCGCACCGGCTCGGACAGCACGCGTTCGTTGTGCAGGTCTTGCAGCACCACGCGGTAAAAAATCTCTTGCCCGGCGGGCAGGCTGGCCAGGTCCAGGCGGCCGGTGAAGTCGCTGCCCTCCATCAGATACGGGCCGCGCACGCGGGTGGGATTGGCAAAGCTGGCGGTGGTCGACCAATCGACCCACATGCGGGCCGGGCGGTCGCTGCGCGTCCAGACCATGGCAGCGTCGGCCTTGGGGTCGCCGCTTTGCACGCCCTGGGCCATCTGCGGGCGCATGCGGTCGCGGGTGATGATGGCGGGTGCAGACTGGGCAAAGCTGTGCAGCGGTGCAACGGCGGTAGCGACGGTGGCTCCGGTCAACGCGGTGGTGGCATTCAGGAATGTGCGGCGGTCCATGGCAACTCTCTTTGGTAGTGGATCAAGTGGGGTGGCCGGATTGTGAAAAAACCAGATGTCATGTGTGTGACGCTGGCCTAGAATTTCTATAGAAAATAGGGCTCTAGCGCAGATAGTATCTGCACCAATAGCTACAAAATACGTAGCGACAGATAAAACCGCACCACAGCGCCTCCAGAGCCCCAGTGACGGTTTAACATGCGGACAATCCCGCTTTATTACAAACTCTTACAAGGAGCACCCTATGGACCACGCCCCGACTGCCCCTGGTTCCCGCGCTTCGGTCGCCCGCAAGCTGGCCTTGCTTTCTCTGGCAGGTCTGGCTGTGGTCTTGCTGGCCGTGGCCGTGGCCATCGGCGTAATCGTGCAGCGCAGCACCCACGCCCAGCTGGTCAACACCGTGACCGAGCGGGTGCAAAGCGTGGTGGCAGTGGCCGATGCCTACGACCGCATCAACCGCGAGCTGGTGCAGCGCGCGTTCCGCAGCTTTCGCAATAGCTTTGGCCCCACGCTCAGCCTGGACCCGGCCACCGGCCAGTTGAGCAACGCCGACAAAGTGGTCAACGACGACTTCAGCGCGGTAGACCAGTTCAGCCAGGACACCGGCGGCGTGGCCACAGTGTTTGCCAAAAAAGGCGACGACTTCTTGCGTGTCACCACCTCGCTGAAAAAGCAGGACGGCGCACGCGCCATGGGCACCTTGCTGGACCGTAGCCACCCGGCCTATGCACTGATCCAGTCCGGCCAAAGCTACACCGGCCCGGCGGTGTTGTTTGGCACGCCGTACATGACGCGCTACGAACCCATCAAGGACGCGGCCGGGGCTGTGATTGGCATCTTTTTTGTGGGCAGCGACATCACGCTGCAGCAGGCGGCGCTAGAGAAGCAGGTGACCGAATCCAAGTTTTTTGCCTCGGGCGGTATCTACCTGCTGGACGCGCGCGGCCCGCTCGCCGATGCCAAGTTCAGCATCCACCCCACGGCCAAGGGCAAAAAAGTGCTGGAAGTCTTCCCCCAGGCCGAGCCGTTTCTGACCGCTCTGTCCACCGATACGGACGGCTATGTGCGCAATGCCGCTACGCTGCTGGGCAGCACGCCTACCGACACCTGGGCGGTGATGCGTAAAACCGCTGGGGGCAGCGGCTGGCTGGTGGCCGAGGTGGCCGAGAGCGAAGCCATGGCCGAGTACTGGCGCAACATGAGCGTCATTTGGAGCCTGCTGGCGGCCACCACCGTGCTGCTGGGCGTAGGCCTGTACGTGCTGGTGCGCCGCAGCGTGAGTCTGCCGCTGGCCGAACTGACGGTAGCCGTCACCGCCGTGGCCCATGGCGATTTGACCCGGGCCTTCAGCACCCAGCGTAAGGACGAAATCGGGGCCCTGGTGAACGAGGTGGAAGGCATGCGCCAACGCTACCTGCAAGCTCTGTCGCAGGTGCGCGCCGCCGTGGAAAGCATAGGCACGGCCAGCGCCGAGATCGCCAGCGGCAACCAGGACTTGAGCGTGCGCACCGAGCAGACCGCCAGCAACCTGCAGCGCACCGCCAGCAGCATGGAGGAACTCACCAGCACAGTGCAGCAGTCGGCCGACGCCGCACGCCAGGCCAACCAGTTGGCGGCATCCGCGGCCGCCGTGGCCGCCCGCGGCGGTGCGGTGGTGGGCGAAGTGGTGTCCACCATGACCGATATCAACCACCGCTCCAAAAAGATTGCCGACATCATCGGCGTGATCGACGGCATTGCCTTCCAGACCAATATCCTGGCGCTGAATGCGGCCGTGGAAGCCGCCCGCGCGGGTGAACAGGGGCGTGGCTTTGCGGTGGTGGCCAGCGAAGTGCGCAGCCTGGCCCAGCGCAGCGCCGAGGCCGCCAAAGAGATCAAGACGCTGATTGACGCGTCGGTGGACAAGGTGGAATCCGGCTCCCGGCTGGTGCAAAACGCGGGCACCACCATGGACGAGATTGTCAGCTCGGTGAAGCGGGTGAGCGACACCATTGGCGAGATCACCGCCGCCGCTGCCGAGCAGTCGGACGGCATTGGCGATGTCAACAACACCGTAGGCCAGTTGGACCAGATGACCCAGCAAAACGCCGCCCTGGTCGAACAGTCTGCCGCGGCCGCCGAAAGCCTGCGCGACCAGGCCGAGCGCTTGGCGCAGGCAGTGGCCGTTTTTAAGCTGGCCTAGTACCGCTTTCCCGTCACCAGCAAGGCCAGCCGCATCACCAGCATGGCCACGTACTCCAGGCCGCGCTGGCGCAGCGGCCGGGCGGCGTAGGTGGCCGGGTCCATCGTCTGGCCACCCTCCTCTATCGCCTGCAGCAAACGTTCGCGCAGAGCGGTGGTAAAGGCGGCATCTTCCACCACCACATTGGCTTCGCGGGCCAGCAGCAGGCTCAAGGGGTCCAGGTTGCTGGAGCCCACCGTGGCCCAGTGGCCATCGACCACCGCCACCTTGGCATGCAAAAAGCTGGGCGCGTATTCATGGATCTCCACGCCCGCGCCCAGCAACACGCCGTACACCGGCCGCGCGGCATAGAACTGCATGAAGTATTCGTACTTGCCCTGCAACAGCAATTGCACCCGCACGCCGCGTTCGGCCGCAGCCACCAGGGCCTGGCGCAGGCGAAAGCCGGGGACAAAGTAGGCGTTGGCAATGATGATCTCGTGCCGCGCTGTGCCGATGGCCCGCAGGTAGGCGCGCTCGATCCGGGTACGGCTGCGTAAATTATCACGTAAAACCAGCGCAGCGCTGGTGGACGCTGCGTCGGCAGCTATGGTTTCAGGAGTTGGTGCGCTGCGGGACTTGGCCGACAAAAAGGTCTGTACCGCCTCTTGCAGCTTGTGCTGGCGCAGGTCGCGCACGGCCTGCAACCGCCGCCACAGCACCTGCATGGTGGTGTCGATATGGCCCACGATGGGCCCGGTGATGCGCACCGCAAAATCAAAGCGGGGCGCATCCAGCGCCCCAAAGTTGGGGTCATGGAAGTCGTCCAGGATGTTGATCCCGCCGCAAAACGCCACCGCACCATCCACCACGCAGAGCTTGCGGTGCAGCCGCCGCCAGCGCGTAGGCATCAGCAGGGCCAGCATGTTCACCGGCGAATACACCCGCCACTGCACGCCTGCGGCCGCAAAACGATCGGTCCATTCCTTGGGCAGCGTGCCGGTGCCCAGGCCATCGACCACCACGCAGGTGTGCACCCCGCGCTGGGCGGCGCGCAGCAGCGCCTCGGCCACTTCGGCCCCCGCGCCGGTGCAGTCAAAAATATAGGTTTCCAGCCGCACCGCATGCTGGGCCGCGTCCATGGCGGCCACCAGGGCAGGGAAGAAAGCCCGGCTGCCTTCCAGTAACTCCAGGCTGTGCCCACTGCGCAGGCGGGGACGGGGACGCGGCATGCGGCTCACATTTCAAACTCTGCCACCAGCGGCAGATGGTCCGACATGCGCCACCAAATGCGCCCGCGTGGTACTTCCAGCCCAACCGGTTTCAGGCCGCGGGCGTATACGTAGTCCAGCTGCGCCAGCGGCAGGCGCGACGGGTAAGTGCGCGCGCCGGGCTTGTCAAACGCCTGCATGTGGATGCGGTTCAGCGCGTGGCGCATCTGGCTGCCCCAGTCGTTGAAGTCGCCCGCCACAATCAACGGCGCTTCGGGCGGCACATCGCGGGCGATGTAGGTCGCCAACTGCTGCACCTGGCGCGCCCGACTGGCCGGAATCAGCCCCAGGTGCACCACGATCACGTGGATGGGCACGCCGTGCACCTGTACATGCACATGCAGCAGGCCGCGCTGCTCGAAGCGGTGGTCCGACATGTCCTCGTGCTTGTGCCACACCACCGGCCAGCGCGACAACAAAGCGTTGCCGTGCTCGCCGTGGCGGGTGATGGCATTGGTCTGGTATACCGCCTCGTAGCCTTCGGGGGCCAGGTAGTCGGCCTGCGGTAAATCGGGCCAGTGGGTGAAGTATTTTTGCTCGCTGCGGTTGAGCTTGCGCACCTCTTGCAGGCAAATGATGTCGGCATCCAGTTGCTCGACCGCGTGGCCCAGGTTGTGGATCTCCAGCCGCCGGGTCGGGCCCAGGCCCTGCACGCCTTTGTGGATGTTGTAGGTAGCCACGCGGAGGATTGTCATGGGCAAAAGCGAGGGAGCATCAAAATAGCCTCGGCGTTAGAGGGTGAAAAGCAGGCACGCGCCGCGGCATGGTACGGCAACCATTGGTAGGCCGTGTGCTCGCGTGGGCTCAGCACCACGGGCGTGTTGGCGGGTACCTGCAGGCTGAACAGATGTTCGCGGTTCTGCAGCACGCCCGGCGCATAGCGGTGCCGCCATTGGGGGTAAATGGAGTAAATGTTTTCGAGTTGCCAGTCGCGCAACTGGCTGGTTAATGCGTGGATGCCGGTCTCTTCTGCCACCTCGCGGACGGCAGTGGCGCGAAAATCTTCGTCCGGCGTGTCTTTGCTGCCAGTGACAGATTGCCAGAATTCGTCGGCATCGGCCCGGCGGATCAGCAGCACGTCCAGTGCCGCAGTGTGGACCACCACCAGCACCGACTCGGGGATTTTGAACCGGCTCAACTGTGATGGGCCAAGAACTGGTCGAGCTCGCTGCGGTCGGGCCCGTTGCCCACGCCACCGGTGCGCTTGCATTTCAGCGCCGCTGCCGCCGCCGCAAACCGGATCGCATCGCGGTCACTATGCTTCTGCGCCAAAGCCAGCGCCAGCGCCGCATGGAACACATCGCCCGCGCCATTGGTGTCTATCGCCTTCACCGGAAATGCATCGACGCTGTGCAATACGCCGTCGCGCCGCATCCAGCGCACGCCGCGCGGGCCCAGGGTGACCACCGCCACGTGGGTACCGGCATCCAGCGCGCATTGCAAGGCAGATTCAATCGATACGCCCGGTGCAAACGCCATCAGGCCGGATTCGGAAAACACCGACCAGTCGGCCAGTGCGCTGAGGGCTTGCAAATCCGCCTGGGGCGACAAATCGCCGTCCAGCACGCTGAGTACGCCGTTCAAACGTGTCCAGTGCAAGGCCGCCAGGGAGCCGGCCATCCAGCGCGGATCGACCATCACCACATCAGAGCCCTGCAGGCCAGCCACGTCCATCGGCAACGCGTTACGCAATGCATCGCCCCGGCAATTGAAGATCTGCCGCTCGCCATGCGCATCGATCACCACCGCCGAGATCGACGAGCTTGCCCCCGGTACCCGTTGCAGCCCCGCGCAGTCCACCCCCAGGCCCTGCACCCGCCGCGCCAGAAACTGCCCGGCCTCGTCATCGCCCACGGCCCCAAACAGCCCTACCCGCGCGCCCAACCGGGTGGCCGCAATCGCCGCATTGGCCGCCATGCCGCCCGACACCATGCGGTACTGCTGGGCCGGGGTTTTGGTCGGCTGGTGCGGAAACGCCGCAATGTCAAAACAATGGTCCAAGGCCGCGTGGCCCACCGTGCTAATACGTGGTCCCACCTCAGGAGCATTCACGCTACTACTGGTCCCCAAAATCTCACCCATAGCGCCTCTCTGTAGTCCACGGCCGTGTGCGCCACCCCGGGCCCACGTTGTCAACGCATTGTGGCGCAAGCACTGCCACGTCCAAAGAGCCCAGCGTGAATAGCTTATAAAAATATGAATGAGAATAGCCCCTAGCGCTTATAAAAACTGCGTGGACCGCTATGAAATTAAGAGTAACCGCGGAGATTTCATCCACTTCCATGCCACAAGCCAGTGCAGCAGCCTTAAAACGCGACTATTTAGTGCATAATAGTGGGCTTGCCACAGCGGATTATTTCGCTGCAACGGCACCCGTTTTTAAAGTGGGTTCTTAGCTCAGTTGGTAGAGCAGCGGACTCTTAATCCGTAGGTCGACAGTTCGAATCTGTCAGGACCCACCACTTTTAAGCCTTATGGGCACAGTAAAGCCTGCTACTTAATTCGTAGCAGGCTTTTTTGTTTGCCGTATGAAATAGCTTTCTTATGACGATCCACGTCGCGATGCAGAGTTCGTAGATCGCAGCGTCACTTTTTCGCGACTCCGGTCAGACCTTCGCCGCAAATACCTTAAGCCTGCGCACAATTTCCGCGTCAGATTGACCGTCCTGGCTTTTGAGGAGGCTCAAACCACTGAGAAAACGGTGGGTCTCGGACTTACACCTAATTTTCGACCCGGTAGGGCAGGCTGTACGTGGCCTTTGTGATCGACGTGTAAGTCCGGCGCATCTTATGCTGGCGGATGAGCAGTTCGATACGCACGGACTTCGTATTGGACGCGTTGGAGCAGGCGCTGTACGCCAGACAGCCCGAGCGTGATGGAACCCAGACTCATCACTCGGACAGAGGATCGCAATACGTCGGCATCCGCTATAGCGAGAGACAGGCCGAAGCCAACATTGCACCCTCGCTGGGAAGTAAGGGCTACAGCTCAGGCAACGTTTTGGCCGATACGATCAATGGCCGGTACAAGGCCGAGCTGATCCATCCTCGCACACCTTGGAAGACCAAGGAGTCGGTGGAGCTGGTCACCCTGAAATGGGTGGCCTGGTTCAACCACCAGAGATTGCTTGAACCTATCGGGTATATCCCGCCTGCAGAAGCTGAGGCAAACGGCTACCGGCAACTCGCCAATGGGGCCTCCGCGGTGGTGGCCTGACTTAACCCAACGGGCTTCCACGAAACCGGGGGCGGTTCACCATAGCTTAAAACGTGATGGGCAAGCCGCTATTGCAGCTCTCAGAAGCCGCATCGGCCAGCCTTTGCGCCGCCACGCCGTCGGCCACCGTGGTTTTGAACGGCGTGCCGTTTTGCAGGCAGTCAAAGAAGTGCGCAATTTCCAGCTTGTAGGCCGCCGCGTAGCGTTGCAGGAAGAAGGCTTCGGGCTTGTCGGCGCGGATACCGTTGGCATCCCACTGCACCACTTCGGTGGGGGTGTGGTTGCCGCATTGCAGCAGACCGG
>NZ_JBDTEM010000396.1:0-1908 GCF_039922535.1 Rhodoferax sp.
TCGATGTGGACCTGGGTTTGCGAGTTGTCGTCCGGCGGGATGAAGCCGGTGGGCAGCAGCGGGATCAGCGCGATGGAGCCGACAAAGAACGCGCCCGCCAAGGCCATGGTGATCCAGCGGTGGCCCAAGGCCCAGCGGCTGGCGCGCATGTAGGCGGCCATCCAGAACGGGTCTTGGTGCGGCTTTTCATTCGGCTTCATCACGTAGGCGGCCATCATGGGCGTGAGCACGCGGGCCACCAGCAGCGATGCCAGCACGGCCAGCGCGGCGGTCCAGCCAAACTGCTTGAAGAACTTGCCCGGAATGCCCGCCATGAAGGCCGTGGGCAAAAACACCGCCACCAGGGTGAAGGTGGTGGCAATCACCGCCAGGCCGATCTCGTCCGCCGCCTCCATCGCCGCCTGGTAGGCGGATTTGCCCATGTGCATGTGGCGCTCGATGTTTTCCACCTCCACAATCGCGTCGTCCACCAGCACGCCGATCACCAGCGACAGGGCCAGCAGCGTTACCGTGTTGATCGAAAAACCGAAGTAGTGGATGCCGATAAACGCCGGTATCACCGACAGCGGCAGCGCCACCGCCGACACCACGGTAGAGCGCCAGTTGCGCAAAAACAGCCACACCACGATGACGGCCAGTACGCCACCTTCCAGCAGCATCTGCATCGACGCATCAAACTCCTCGGCCACCGGGGTCACAAAGTCAAAGGCCTGGGTGAGTTCGATGTCGGGGTGCTGCGCTTTCAGCTCTTTCAGCGCCACGTCGACCGCCGCGCCCACTTCCACCTCGCTGGCACCCTTGCTGCGGGTGATTTCAAAGCCGACCACCGGCTTGCCATTCAGCAGGGCCAGAGCCCGTGGCTCGGCCACCGTGTCGGTGACGGTGGCCACCTGGTCGAGCCGCAGGTGCTGGCCGTTGCTGAGCACCAGGTCCAGCCCGGCCAGCTCGGCGGCAGACTGCACGGTGGCCAGCGTACGCATGGGCTGCTCGCTGCCGCCCAGGTCGGCCCGGCCCCCGGCGCTTTCGGTTTGCACTTGGCGCAGTTGGCGCGAAATGTCGGCAGCAGTGGCCCCCAGGGCCTGCAATTTCAGCGGGTCCAGCGCCACCTCGACCTGGCGCGTGACCCCGCCCACGCGGACCACCGAACCCACGCCGCGCACACCTTGCAGCGTGCGCGCCACGGTGTTGTCGACAAACCAGCTCAGGGCCTCGTCGTCCATGCTGCTGGAGCGCACGGTCAGCGCCAGGATGGGCGCGCCGGACAGATTCACCTTGCCCACCACCGGGTCGCGCACGTCGCTGGGCAGGTCGCTGCGCACGCCTTGCACGGCGCTGCGCACGTCGTCCACCGCTTCTTGGGTGGGCTTTTCCAGCCGGAACTCGGCGGTGATGGTCACGCCGCCGTCTTGTACTTTGGTGTAGATGTTTTTCAGGCCCTGCAGCGGGGCGATGGCGTTTTCCAGCTTGCGGGCCACCTCGGTTTCCAGCTGGGCCGGGGCGGCACCGGGCAGCGAGGCCACTACGGTGATGGTCGGCAGCTCCAGGTCGGGGAACTGCTGCACCTTCATGGACTGAAAAGACAGCAGCCCGGCGAAGCTCAGCATGACGAACAGCATCACCGCCGGAATCGGGTTTTTGATGGACCAGGTAGAAATATTCATGGCGCTACTTATTTGCTAGCTGCTGCCGCAGGTGCTGATTGCGCTGGAGGCACATTTGGCTTAGAACTTTCTACCACCCGCACCAGGTCGCCATCGGCCAGGAACCCGCCACCGATCGCTACCAGCCGGGCATCGGCGGGCAGGGCGCTGGTGATTTCTACCCGGTCGCCCACCTGGCGACCGGTTTGCACCTTCAACTGCGCCACGCGGCTGTCGGCGTTGACGCGGTACACGTAGCTAAAGCCGT
>NZ_JBDTEM010000397.1:0-15268 GCF_039922535.1 Rhodoferax sp.
AAAGTCGTGCTCTTCGCGCAGCACGCGGGCCACTTCGACCACGCGCTCCATGGTGTAGTCGGGGCTGCGGATGATGCCCGAGCTGAGGAACAGCCCTTCGATGCAATTGCGCCGGTAAAAGTCCAGCGTGAGCTGCACCACTTCGTCGATGCGAAAGCGCGCCCGGTCCACATTGCTGCTGACGCGGTTGATGCAGTACAGGCAGTCGTAGACGCAGTAATTGGTCAGCAAAATCTTCAGCAGCGAGATGCAGCGGCCATCCGGCGCGTAGCTGTGGCAGATGCCCGCGCCCTCGGTAGAGCCTATGCCGCGCCCGCCCACCGAGTCGCGTTTCAGCGTGCCGCTGGAGGCGCAAGAGGCGTCGTATTTGGCGGCATCGGCGAGGATGGCGAGCTTGCGGTTCAGGTCCATGGTGTGTGGCGTATTTTACTGTTTAAATATACAGTAAAACGCCATGGGACACCAGAAAAACAGATATTGAGTGCGCCGTGCGAACCCGAGGCGCGGGTTGGCAAAAATGCTGGCTAGCGTGTCTAGGGTGCGTCTTGCAGCAAGGCCTGCACGGCGTCCAGCGCCATCGGCCGGGCAAAGTGGTAGCCCTGGCCGGTGGTGCAGGCCAGCTGGGTGAGCAGGGCCGCCTCATCGGCGGTTTCTATGCCCTCGGCCGTGGTTTCCATGTGCAGGGCGCTGGCCAGGTCGATCACCGAGCGGACGATGGCTTCGGACTCGGGGCTTTGGTGGATGGCCATGACAAATGCGCGGTCGATCTTGAGCTTGTTGAACGGAAAGCTGCGTAGATAGGCCAGCGATGAATAGCCGGTGCCAAAGTCGTCCAGCGCAATGCGCATACCGGCGGCACGCAGACGGTGCAGGGCGGTCAGCACATCTTCGGTATCCCGCAAGAACACCGATTCGGTGATCTCCAGCTCCAGCCGCTGGGCCGGCACGCCGCTGCGGGCCACCACCTCCAATATCTTGTCGACCAGCAGCGCGTCGTCAAACTGGCAAGCCGACAGGTTGACGGCCATCAGCAGCCCGGCCGGTAACTGCTGGGCGGCGTTGCAGGCAGTCTCTAACACCCACAGGCCGATGTCACGTATTAGTCCGGCTTCTTCGGCAATGGGGATGAACTCGGCCGGTGACACATGGCCAAAGTGCGGGCTGGACCAGCGCAGCAAGGCCTCGACCCCGGTGATGTGGTGGCTGCGCAGCGAGATCTGCGGCTGGTACACCAGGTGCATGGCGTTCTGCGCCAATGCGTGGCGCAAGCCATCTTCCAGTGCGATGCGGCGCTGGGCTTTCTGGTCCATGGCCAGGGAGAAGAACTGCGCCTGTCGGCGGCCCCGCGTCTTGGCTTCGTACAGCGCCAGATCGGCATGGTGCAGGATGGTGTCGGGCCGCTGGCCGTCGCGCGGCAGAAACGCGATGCCCATGCTGGTGTGCGGCGTGAAGCTGATGCCCGACAGGTCACAAGGCTGCTCGATGGCCTGCATCAGCCGGTCGGCGAAGCAGCGGGCCTCGTCCACCTGGGTCACACCGTCCAGCAGGATGGCGAACTCGTCACCGCCCAGCCGGGCCACCAGGTCGCGGCCGCGGATGGTGCTGGTCATGCGCTGGGCCACGGCCTTCAGCAGCAGGTCGCCGTTGGCATGGCCGTAGGCATCGTTGACGCGCTTGAAGTTGTCCATGTCGATGCACAGCAGGGCGGCGCTGCCGGGTGGGCTGCCGTCGTGGCCGCACAGCTGCTGCAGGCGGTGCTGGAAGTGGCGGCGGTTGGCCAGACCGGTGAGGGCATCGAAGTGGGCCAGCCGGTGCATCTCGTCCTCGGCGTGCTTGCGGTCGGTGACATCGGCGCCCACCCCGCGCCAACCTGGCGCGTCCTGGCCGGGGGCCTCTACCGGTTTGGCGGTCAGCGCCCACCAGCGCAGCGTGCCGTGGATGACCACGGGGACCAGCAGGTCGCGGAACGGCATGGGGGTGGACAGGGCTTTTTGTAGCTTTTCGAGGTAGCCGATGGCATGGTCAGGGGCCACGGCGGCGGCCTCGTAGGTGCGGCCAATCAGCGCTGCCAGGCCCAGCGCCGCGTCCCGCTGCGGGTCGAACTGCAGGGCCCGGTTAAGCCTGCCAGAGGCGTGGCCTAGCTGGCCGCTGGGGGCCAGTTCCCACAGGAAGTCGCTGGAGTTTTCTTCAAAGTCGCGCAGCAGCAGGCCGACGATCTGTTGCTTGTGCGCCGCATCGGCCTCGGCCACCAACCGCGAACCATAGGATTTGGCCATTACCTGCACCGATGCCACCACCACCACGCTGTAGACCAGCAGCAGGCAGACCAATATTTCGGCGCCGGGCAAGTCGGTGTGCAGCAGGCCGATCATGGAGCCTGCCGCCATGGCCAGCACATAGGCATTGGCCGCTGCCGGTACCGTCACCAGCGCAAAACCACCCGCGCAGATCATGCCGCAGCAGATGATGAGCAGCATGTGCTGGTCCTGCAAGCTGACTTCGGACAGCAGCAGTGCGGGTAAGGCACCCCATAACGCGCCCAGTATCAACGCATGCTGCAAGGCCCGTTGCATGGCCTTGCGCGAGGCGGTTGACCGCATACCACGGCGCTGTACGCGGTACCAGGCGGCCAGGCCCTGAAAGGCAAAAAACACCAGTACCAGCAACCAGCCCCAGAGCCACTGGGCCTGGTCCGCCATGCGGTAGAGGATGAAGCTGGCATTGAACAGGTTGACCAGCATGGACAGCGGCGTGAGCCGCAGCATGGCCTGCAGTTGCTGGGCCCGAAAACTGGCCGCCAACGGTTCCTCTGCTTCGTACGGAGCCAGGGAATGGCGGATACGGGCCAGCAGGCCAGGGGTGTCGGATTCAGTCATGCTTACGATCTGTAGAGCTGCCGGTTGCGGTGCAAATTCGTTGCCACTGCGTTCGCGTCAATCGTTTCTAAATGTGTACGCCTGCAGACATTGTGGCAGCGTGTGCCGCCGCCGCACGCCTAAATCGATTGCAAATAGCGCCCAACCCACAAACAGTGGCAGAGAGGGGTCCGACGCCTGATGTGCCCCTGCTGCCCAAGCCGGTGGGCAAGTGGAGCGGGGTGGATGTAGCTCTGTACCCGCCCCTGCAGCGACAAGAGCAGAATGTGTAAGAAGTTTGCTATTTAAAATACAGCTGCCAGCGCAGTTGCTACCTGCGCTGGCAGCCTATTTTTTGTATAAATTAAGGTGTAAAAAATGTAGCATTTTCCGGGCTGCGCAAGCCCGGGTTGGCACCGGATTCGGCTACATTTTGGAATCGGTACAGCCATGGGCACCGACCAATACGAACCAGTCCGTTAACGTCACCGAGGACCCGCTTGATGAAGCAGTTAGCGACTCCCTCCCAGCCCGGCAGTCCCCCGGCCGACAGCGGGCTTGCATTTCGCCATGGTGTGCTGCGAACCATGGCCGCGACGGGTAGCCACCATGGCTGAGGGCTTGGCGCTGCTGCGCTCGGTGGCCGACAGCCTGGACAGCCTGGGCCTGGCGGTCTGTGTGTTTGACGATGACGACAACTGCCTGCTGTGGAACCGCTGCTTTTTCCGGTTCTTCCCTGAACATACCCACCACGTCTACGTTGGCGAACCCTACCGCGCCAACCTGCGGCGCTTCTACCAGGGGCGGCTGGTAGGCGACGAACTGGCGAAGATCGACCAGTACATTGACGCCGGTATCGCCCGCCACCGTGCCCAAAACCGGCCCTACGCCTTGGAACACCTGGGTGTGCGCTTGTGGGTGTCGTCGCTGCCCTTGCCCGGCATTGGCCGCATCCGCATCTGGCAGGCCCACACTTCGGCTACCGACCCGCAGGGTCCGACCATTCTGGCTACCACCGCCATCGACGGCGCAGCGCTGTTCGACCACGTGCCCGACGGCGTGATGGTCACCGGGGCCGACGACCGCATCCTCCGGGCCAACGGGCCGTTTGAGCAGATGTACGGTCTGCCCAACCGCACGGCCGCCATCGGCGCGCACCTGGAATGGGCTTACCGCACCGCCTGGCAAGGCCAGGAGTCGCAGAGTCCGGCGCTGTTCGAGGCGGGTCTGCTGACCCTGTCGGAGTACACCCGCTTTACCGGTGCGCCGTTTGAACTGCCGCTGCCCGGTGCCCGCTGCAGCCGGGTCATCGGGCAGCGCAGCCCAGACGGCAAAGGCTTTTGGGCCCATGTGGACATCACCATGCTCAAGCGCCAGCAAGAGCAACTGCAGGTGGCCGAGCGCCGCGCCCGCGAAAGCGAGGCCATCCTGCAAGAAAAATCGGCCCTGCTGGAAGCCACGCTGGCCAACATGGACCAGGGCGTGATGATGGTCAACGCCGACCGCGTGGTGGTGGTGTGCAACCGGCGTGCCCGGGAGCTGCTGAACCTGCCCCAAAGCCTGCTGGACAGCCGCCCCACGCTGGACGCGCTGACCGACTACCAATTGGCCGCGGGCGAACTGGCCCACGTGCCGGAAGAGGTGCTTACCGCTGTGCGCACCGGCGACATCTTCAACCGGCCCTACGCCTACGACCGCAAACGCCGCGATGGCCGGGTGCTGGAAATCCACAGCATGCCGATTGCGGGCGGCGGCGTGCTGCGCACCTACACCGACATCACCGAGCGCCGCCATGCCGAAGAACGCATCCGCCATGTGGCCCGCCATGACGGCCTGACCGCGCTGGTCAACCGCGAGGTGTTTCTGGAGAGCCTGGCCGCCGCCACCGTGGCCGCAGAACCGGGCGCCGTGGGCTTTGCCGTGCACTTCATCGACATCGACCGCTTCAAGCCCATCAACGACAACTACGGCCACGCCATTGGCGACAAAGTGCTGGCGCTGCTTGCCGACCGCATGCGCGCCGTGGCCCGCGATGGCGATGTGGTGGCCCGTATGGGGGGCGACGAATTTGCCGTGCTGCAGTGCAAGGTGGAACGCTTCGAGCAGGCGCTGGGCCTGGCCCACCGCCTGCTCGAAGGCATAGGCCGCGACATGGAGATTGAGTCGCACCAGTTGCTGGTGGGCGCATCCATCGGCGTGGCCCTGTACCCCGATGCCGGGCTGGATGCCGACACATTGCTGCGCAACGCCGATGTCGCTATGTACGCGGCCAAGTCCCACGGGCGCGACTGCGTGCGGGTGTATGGAGCCCATGACAACCCTGCTTCGGTGTACTAAGGTTTCAGAAGGACTCCTGTTTTGATAGCTGCCAGCGCAGGTGCCACATGCGCTGGAGCCAGTTTTCTTTTAAATTTTGAAGCCTGCCCCACGCCGCGCTTGTTGCCGGTCATAGCGGGCCAGTTCGCTGTGCTCCCGCGCCTGCCCGTGCACCTGGCCAAAGGCATCCATGTCGCGCAGCAGGTGGTTGCCGAGTGCACCCACGGGCACGGTGTCAGGCGGGCTACGGCGCGTACAGCGCTGCCACAGCCGGGCCAGCAGATCGGCGCTGGTGCGCCATGCAAGAGGTTGTTTCAATGTCAGGGGTGAGGAAGTCATGGCACGCAGTCAAAAGGATTGCTGGTAAGCTTATCCATCCAATTCGCCGAATAAAAGCGCTCATTTCTGCCAAGACTGGTTGCTTATACTTACCAGCATGTCCCGTATTCCCCTGCAAACCCTGCCCACCTTCCGCGCCGTGGCCACACTGGCCAACCTGCGCGCGGCGGGTGAGCAACTGCACCTCACGCACAGTGCGGTCAGCCAGCAGATTCGCTTGCTGGAAGAGCAACTGGGCTTTTTGCTGTTTGACCGACGCGGCCGCCGCGTGGTGCTGAATGCCGCCGGGGCCGCGCTGTTGCAAGCGGTAGAGCCCGCCCTGGCCCAGATCGACGAGGGCATGCGCGCTGCGGCCGTGGCAGCCACCGGCACCGACCAGCGTTTGCGCCTCACCGTGTCGCCGTCGTTTGCCCAGCACTGGCTGATGCCGCGCATGGCGCATTGGCGGGCCTTGCACCCCGGCGTTGCGGTAGAGCTGCACACCTCGCAGCAGGCCATGGACCTGCCGCGCGAGGGCTTCCACGCGGCGGTGCGCCAAGGCAAGGGGCCATGGCGCGGCCTGGAAGGCAGCCGCCTGATCGATTCCCAGCAGGTGGTGTTGGCCAACCCGGCCATGGCCCAGCGCCTGGCGGGCAGCGACCCGGCCAGTTGGGTCCACGAGCCCTTGCTGGGCACCAGCGAATGCTGGGAGGCCTGGTTTGCCTTGGCCGGCCATCCCTGCCGTATCCAGCCGGTGGCGGTGTTTAACGACATGGGGTTGATGCTGCAGGCCACCGAGCAAGGCCTGGGCATCGCGCTGGGCCGCGAGCTGGTGGCTGCCGACGCGCTGCGTGCCGGGCGGCTGGTGCAGCTCTCGCCCCTGGCCTTGGCCACCGAGGCCTACGACGCGTACTGGCTGGTGTACCCGCCAGAGCACCGGGACTGGCCGCCGCTGCTGGCGTTCCGCGAATGGCTGGAGTCGGAGCTAAAGATCGCCGCCAGCCTGTTGCAGCAGGCCCGAGAGCTGGCAGGCTGATGCGCTTGTTTGCTATTTGCTATTTAACCCATAGCTGCTAGCGCAGGTGCTGCCTGCGCTGGAGCCCGATTTGGCTTAAATCCTGTCAGGCCATCATCTCGGCCAACTGCGCCCGCAGTGCTGCGTTCTCCGCCGTCAGTTCGGCCACGGTTTGCTTCAGGCGGGCGATGATGCCTTCGGGCGAATCGGGCTCGGTGCGCTCCACGGCCTTGGCGGCGCGTACCTGGCGGGCGGCCTGTTGCAGCTCTTTCTTGCCCCCGGCGGCAGCGGCCATTTGCGCCTCCACCGGCAGCGAGGCCACGGTGGCCGCAGTGTTGATGGAGATGGTGCCGGACTTCACCGCCGCCACCAGCTCGGGCGTGGCCGATTTCTGGATCTTCTCGATCTGCGTGAAGGTGCTGTTGCTGATGCGCGCCGACTTGGCCAGCGCCTCGCGGGTCAGCGCGGGCTCGGCGGCGGGGGCTGCGGCGGTGGGCGTGGCAGATTCCTCCCACGGTGCGGTGGCGCTGGCGGGGGCTTCGGTTTGGGTGGGCTGCTCGCGCCCGGCCAGGATGTCTTTTTTGCGCAGGGCCAGCACGCCGCGCTGGAAATCTGACACGCTGCGCCGCCCCAGGTGCTGGTCGATCATCCACAAGTGCACATCGTCCAGCGTCTGGAAGGCGGTGTTCTGCACCGTGTTGAAGGGAATCTTGTGCGCGCTGCAAATACCGTAGCGGTTGTGCCCGTCTACTAGCACATCGCCCCACAGCACCAGCGCGTCGCGGCAGCCCTCGGCCAGGATGCTGCGTTCCAGCGCAGCGTGCTCGTCAGGGGTGAGCGGGTCGATATAGGCCAGCAAGTCGTCGTTAACCGTGATGTTCATGGGGAAAGTGCAAAGTAGGCAAAGAAAGGGGCGCGATTGTAGAAGCCGCCAGACCGTGACATTTGCCCACGGTATTTGTTACTTTTGTGAAACAATTGCGCCGTTGCCAAACAAACATTCGTGCACTTTGGCAGCCGCAGTCAGCGAGGCGGCTTCTTTGAAGCGAATCTGACAAGGGCAAACCTGGCGAAAGCCGGGGACGCAAAGCCACCGGGCTTCGGTGCTGCACACCAGCACCATGCTAGCGGGGTTACCGGACAGGGTTACGTCAAACTCCATTCTGTCCGCTGCCGCCCTTTGTGTTTTTTACATTGAAAGGTGACGACATGTTGGTACCCACCCCTTTTTCTGGTTCTTTTGCACGCACCGCTGCGGGCGGCCTGTCGGTGTTGGCCCTGCTGGCGCTGGGTGCTTGTGGCGGTGGCTCTTCGGACGTTGCGGTTTCCTCTTCTGCGGAAACGGTGGACGCTGTAGCCCTGCTGGCCGATGTGAATACCGAGGTTTTGCCCACGTTCCACATGGCTCCGGTGGACATCAGTGACCCGTCGCTGGTGCCCAGCGATACCGACACGGTGCGCACCGAAACGGTGTTGCCCGCCATGGAAGGCATGGCCACGGCCCGCCTGCTGCCCCAGACCGTAGCGACCGAAGCGATGGAAGCCCGGCGGCTGCTGGCGACTACCCCCGCGTCACAAATGAGCGCGCGTGCCGCTTCGGTGGTTACCGTCTACACCCCGGCCCAGATCCGTGCCGCCTACAAATTGCCCGCCGTGTCGGCTGCGGGTGTGGTCTCTACAGCAGCCGCCCGTGCGGCCCTGGGCGCAGGCCAAACCATCTACTTGGTGGACGCGTACCACAACCCGAATGCTTTTGCCGACCTGAACAACTACAGTGCCCGCCTGAGTCTGCCTACCTGCACCAACGTGGCGATCTCGGCGACAGCGGCACTCCCTTTGGCCGCCGCCAGCGCCACGGCGGGTTGCACCTTCAGCGTGGTGTATGCCGCAGCCACTTCGGGCCGTACCTCGGTGGCACCGGCCTACAACGCGGGCTGGGCCGCCGAAATCGCTATGGATGTGGAGTCGGCCCATGCCATCGCGCCGCTGGCCCGCATCATCCTTGTCGAGGCCACATCCGCATCGCTGTCGGCCTTGGCCAACGCTATCACGGTGTCCAATGCCATGGGCTCAGGCGTGGTCAGCATGAGTTTTGGCGCCGGTGAAGGCAACTGGACCGCCTCGGTAGACAGCCTGTTCCAGGGCAAGGGCATGCAGTACACCGCCTCCACCGGCGACTCGGGTTCGGCGGTCAACTGGCCCGCCGTGTCCACCAAGGTGCTCGCCACTGGCGGCACGTCGCTGAGCTTCAATGGAACCACCCGCACCGAAACCGTGTGGTCGGGCACCGGTGGTGGCACCAGTGCCTATACCGCCGTGCCCGCCTACCAGGCCGCCCTGTCCAAAACCATTACCAAGCGCCGTGTAGCCGACGTGTCATCGGATTCAGATCCCTACACCGGCCAGTACGTAGGCATCACGGTGCCTGGCAGCGCGTTTGGCTTCATGTCGGGTGGCGGCACTAGCATTGCCGCACCCGAGTGGGCGGCCTTGCTGGCTATCGCCAGCGCACAGCGCGCCCTGGTCAACTTGCCGGTACTGGCCAGCGTGCAAAACGCCCTGTACCTGAACGTGCTGCCCAACGCCAACTCCTACAGCCAGGCCTTCCTGGATGTGACCAAGGGTGCCAACGGCAGCTGCACCACCTGCGCCGCCACCACTGGCTACGATGCCAGCACCGGCCTGGGTAGCCCGAATGGCGGCTCTTTGCTGGCCTTGCTGAGCGGCATCAAGCAATAGAGTCCGAACGTAAAAAAGTCCGCAGGACCTTTGGGTGCTGCGGGCTTTTTTTACGTGTGCAAGGTGGCGGCCTCAAGGCTTGGGATCTTTGGGCAGCTCTTGCACAAACTCTGCGACTACCGAGCGAAGAAATGCTTGGGTCTGCTCACCCAGTGCAGACCGTTTCACGGCATAGCCATAGCTGCGTCCTTCACGCTGGTTGCGCGCATCCAGCTCGGACTGCGCAATTTCCACCACCAGGCCCAACTTGATCAGTTCTGCATTTACTTCTTGGCCACGCGACCCGGCATCTTTGTTCCAGTAGCTGGACTCGCCCATTTCCAAAATCCGTTCGACCCCCGCTTTGGAGAGGTGCGCGAGAGTTTCCCGCACCTCGGGCGATGCCTGGCTGTGCAGGTTTTGCCCAATCTTCAAGGACAGCCCAGCGATCGTGATGGTGTCCGAACGACCGACCAAGGCGGGCACCAGATCCGCAGTGCGCTGTAGCGGCGACCAGAACGATGCCAAAGCGACAACCGCGAGCAAAGGCCAGGCGAGAGCCTTGGTCAATTCAACGCTGAGTTCAAAGTTCGACTTTTTCGGTGATTCGGCTATAGGGTCTTTCCAGGGTTGGGGTACGGTGGACTCGCTCAAAAAATTTCACCCCCCACCGGCTCAAAGTGCGGCACCGCATTCATCTGGTGGCGCAGCTTGGACAGCTCGTAGTACATCCGCTGCCGGGCCCGGCTCTGGTTGCCCAAGGGGCGGTGCTCGGCGATGCTGTGCCAGGGGTTGTAGGACAGGCGTTTGGCAAATTCCATCTGCGCCGGGGAATCGAACTGCTGCTGCGGGATGCGCAGGGTGGCGGCGGAGATGCGGGGAGACAGGCGCTCGGGCCAGAGCACGCCGGCGTTTTCGATGGGCATGAGGTGCGGGTCGGTTTGCAGTTGCAGGCGCACATCCAGCTCCACATCGCCTGCGGCCAGGGATGCCACCATGGCGTTGCGCAGGTAGTCGTCGGGTGGGCGCAGCGGCAGCCGGGGGATGGGGGTGCGGTGCTTGGTTTTGGGCCAGAACGAATACTGCATCGCCTGGCCCGTGCCCAGCAGGTAGGGCACGCAGCTGAAGTAGGGGGCTTCGAGCGGACTGCTCTGGGTTTTGGTCCACAGGGCTTGCATCACCATGTCCAGAAAGTGCGGGCGCTGCAGGTTGAGGAAGTAGAAGATCTGCGCGTTCTTCAGGCTTTCCTTTTGAAGCTGGGCATTGGCCATGACGTCCGGGGTGACGAAGGTGGGGGGCGACACGCCAAACATGTCCTGGGTGAACTTTTCTTCTTCCATCAGCTTGGGGCCGGGCACGTCCATCAGCTTGACGCTGATGCTCATGAAGCCCACGTCGTCGATGTCGGGCGTGACGTAGGGGCCGGGGCCCGAGAACCGCACCCAGGCTGGGTAGCTGCGCGGCGTGGCGTAAATGCCGTGGCGCAGGTGGGCGGGCAGGTCGGGGTGGACGATGAACTCGGCCCGCACGATGCCTTGGGTTTTGGTGTTGCCGCCGCGCTCGAAGCCGCCGGGTTTCCACAGCGCGCGCATCTGTTCCTGGAAGCTCTGGATGATGGAATCCACGCAGGCCTCCTCACCCGGCTGGATGCGCTCTTCGGCGATTTGCATGCCCTCGTTGGGGCGCTGGGCGTTGATGAGGGCCGTGGTCAGGCGGGTCAGCGGCTCTAGCAACAGTGCCTCGAAAGCCGGGCGCACAAACGGGTCGAAGCGGCGCTCCAGCTGGATCAACGCCAGCGAGGTGTCCGACAGCCAATTGCGCAGCGCCGACCCGGTGTTGGCGCGGGGCACCGGGCGGCTGGTGTTGGAGGTGGTCATGCTGTTCCTAAATACCGCAGGGCGCGGATGCCGGGCAGGAAGAAATAGGCCCCGCCGCGCACGGTGACGAACTGCGGCAGGCCGGTGATGCGCTGGTCGGGCCCGGTGGGCTGGGGAATAGAAAAGTCAGCACGGTCCGGCTCGCGCGTGCCCACCAGCGGATCGGTTTCGCCGTGCAGCCCGGCAAACTGCGGCGCGTTGAGCCAGGCGGCCTGTACAAATTCAAACTGCCGGGCGATGTTGGCACCCAGGCAAACGAAATAGAGCCCGGTCTCGCTGCCACGGTACTCGCGCCCCCGGCGCAGCAGGCGGTGGAAGCGGGTGGAGGCCACGCGGTCCAGGGCCAGGGCCGGGGCATCGAAGCCCAGGGTGCGCGTCAGCCAGCCGATGACACCGGGCTCGCCTGGCGGCAGGTCGGCGGTGCGCGGGTTGGCGCGGCGCACGTGGGCCCCCAGCGGACAGCGGCTGCCGCGCGGGTCGGCGGCATAGGTAAAGGCGTTGGGATCACCGGGCGGGGCATCGGCCAGCGGCGTGCCGTCCCGCGTGCGCCCTACCAGGGTGGCGGCCAGCGTGTCCCGGGCCACCGGGTCGTGCTGGGCGGCAGCGTCCACCCATTGCCAGAAGCCTGCTACGTCCTGCTCTAACTGGCGCAGCACCAGGTAGCTGCCGTTGCGGCCCAGGTCGGCCTGCTCCGGGACATCTTCGGCGCGCGGCAACTGGGGATGGGGCGGCAGCAGGGGACGGTCGGTGTAGCCGCCGTATTCGTTGGGGTAGCCCAGCAGGGTTTCACCCAGGCAACTGAGGTTGCTGTAGGTGGTTTGCTCGGCATCCACGGCGGGGCGGGTGCGGTCCCAGTCCAGCGCGGGCTGGGAGATGCCGTCTTTGAATCCAAAGGGCTCTGCGTCGCCCAGGTCGGCACACGGCAGGCAGGCCAGGAGGACAAAGCCCGCTGCAGATGCGGCCTCGATCTGGGCCTGCCAGGCCGCCAGGTGGCCGGGCAAGGCGTAGAGCATCAGCAGTACATGCGGCGTGCGGGCACCCATGCCCCATTGCCACTGGCTGGGCGCGTTGGCCCCGGCATCGCCCAGGCGGCGGGCGCGGTTGGCATCGCTTGCCATCCCCACGGTGAATTCGCTGGAAAAGCCCTGCACGGTGGCCTCGGCGACGCCCAACGCGCGCAGGCCGTCGCTGCTCAGGGCCAGTTGCAGCACGGTGGCGGGCGGTGGGTCGGCGGTGGCGGCGCTGGCCACGGGGGCGGTGGCCAGCCAGGCGCGGGCAGCGGCCGGGTCTTGTATGCGCAGCAGCAGAAAGCAGGCTTCGGTGTGCCGCTTGTAGCCAAAGCGGACGATGCCCTGGATGTCGTCGAACTCTATGGTCATAGCAGCCTTAGCCAGTCTTGCAGCTCTGCTTCGGTGGGAGCGGGATTGTCCAGCCCGACGCGGATGCGCTGGTTGCGCTGCAGGTTGGCCAGGGTCAGGCCGGGGTAGGCCTTGTACCAAACCTGGGTCGGGATTTGGTGGCGGCGCTGGTAGTACTTGAATGCCTGCTCGTGCCGCGCGCCGCCCAAAATCAGCCAGTCGGTGCGCGGCCAGCCGATGCCGTTGGCAAACACCAGGTTCAGGCCCCAGGCTACTTTGTTGATGAAGTCGTCCATATAGCCCTGGTGGCTGCCGTCGTAGTGGCTGGTGAAGACCACGCGGGTCTTGTCGTCCAGAAAGGCCCAGCGGGCGAAGTGGATGGTTTGCACCCGCGCCAGGTGGCCCCGGGTGAAGACGTGGCGGCAGGCGTAGTCGATCAGCACCAGCAACACCGTCACCAGCCCGCGCCGGAAGCGCCCCGGCTTGACCGGCCCCAGTGCGGTGTACTGGTTGCTGACATCAAAGTCTTCCAGGTCTTGCAGTTCTTGCAGCGCCACCGGGTCGGGGCGCGGGCAGAGGGTGGGGTCGGTGGTTTCGCGGCGGCGCAGCGCGTACACCAGCCAGGGCAGCAGCAGGATGAAAAACGGCAGCAGCACCAGGCCCACCAACGGCACGCTGACCAGGTGGACCAGGTTGGCGATCTGCCAGCCCAGCGGCGTGGGGGCGGGCGGGCTCAGGGCGAGGCGGCCGGCGGTGATTTCTGCATCCACAAAGCTGCGCAGCGCTTGGTGGGTACGCGCTGCATCGCTGCCGGTATGCTGCAGAACGCGGGCGGACAAGGCTTGCTGCAGGGTGCTTTCCTCGCGGATCTGCTGTACGCTGCGGCCCCGCCAGTTTATGTAGGTGGCGGCCAACGGCAGGTCATGCGCCAACATCCAGGTCGTGAGGTCTTTGCCCTGGGCGAAGCCTTCGCAGTGGGCGAAGATGCTGCACAGCCCTGGCCCGGCCCGCTGGGCCATCAGGTCCAAACAGGCGTGCGCCGAGCCGTCGCAGTCGCCCATGAAGGCCAGGGTGGTGGGCAGGCGGGGCCGTGGCAGGCCCAGGGTGGTCAGGTCGGCTTGCAGGGCATCGTCCAGCAGCACAAAGCGGGCAAAGTGCAACTGGGTGAACAGGCCAAACGGAAGCAGCGTGTTGTGCGGGTCGGCCAGGCCGGGCTGGGTGTTCATGCTGGCCAGCAGCGTCCGCAGGTCCGCCTCGCGCCCAGCAGCCAAAGGCGCAACCACCATGAAATACGACTGCGGAGTCATGTTATGGGTTTTAGGCCAATTTTGAGGGTTAAATCGGCTGCTAGCGCAGATTCAATCTGCGCTAGCAGCTATCAAAATATGCATCAAAAACTGTAGCGTGGCTAAAATTGCAGGCAGAAGTCGATCAGCCGGTCCTTGGCCCAGTACACCTTGCCCAGGTAAAAGCCAGGGCCGATCAGGCGGATTTCGTCGCGGACGTAGTGGGCGATGACCGAGGTGTCGGAGTAGTCCAGCACGATGCATTCCTGGCCGTCCAGCCAACTGGCATCTTTGTAGACCTTGGCCAGCACGGCCTCGAAGCCGAACACCAGCACCCTGTTTTTCAACACGCCTTTTTGCGCGTCAAACACCTTGCCCTGCCAGCCAAACATGTTGATCAGGTGGGCGATGCTCTCGGTGTACTTGGTGCCTGGCGCGATGATGGCCGTGCCGTTGGCCGAGCCATTGGGGATGTCGCCGGGCGGGCTGGCGCGGAACAGGTCGTCCAGCTCGGTTTGGCTCATTGCCAGCAATTGGGTGACATCGTAGGCCATGGTTTTCTCCTGGTGAAAGGGTTAAGAATTAAGGATTACGTCGGCCGCCTTCTCGCCCACCATGTACACGGCAGCGGCAATGAAGAAGCCGGGGATGCGCGGAAACACCGATGCGTCCACCACCCGCAGGCCGCGCGTGCCGTGGACCCGGAAGTCGGGACCCAGCACGCCACCGCCCGCCACCGGCCCCATGGGGCAGGAGCAGGACGCGTGGTGGCCCCAGGCGGTGTTGCGCACGTATGCGGCCAGTTCGGCATCGCTTTGCAGGCGGGGGCCCGGCAGGCATTCTTCGGCGATCAGGCCGCTGGCCAGGAAGGGCGCGGTAAGGCGGCGCACGGCACGGATGGCCTGCACGACAGCCTGCAGATCGGTGCCGGCCACGTCGCTGCCTTCTTCAAAATAGCGGAAGTTGACCAGCGGCGGGTCCAGCGGGTCGGCCGAGCGCAGCGTCACCGTGCCTGCGCGGTTGGCGGTGTGGGCTTTCAAGATGGCCCAGGTCAAACTGTCGCTGTGCTGGCGTATCAACTCAGAAAAGCCCGGCGCGTAGCCTTCAAACCGGGCGGGCAAGGCCATGCAAAAGATGTCGGGCTCGGGCTGGTCGGGGCTGGATTTTTCGATCAAACCCAGCAGTGCTCCGCTGGCCGCATACATGCCGGATCGGGCGTTCTTCCAGCGCTGCCACACCGGATCACCCCGGGTAAAGCGTGCCTCTTTCAACCCCTGCCAGGGCTGGCGCATGCGGTGGGTCAGAGCCACCTCGTAGCGGTCTTGCAGGTTGCGGCCTACGCCGGGCAGGTCCACCCGCAGCGGGATGCCGTGGGCCTGCAGGGCGGCGGCGGAGCCGATGCCGGAGAGCATCAGCAACTGCGGGGTGTTGAAGGCACCGCCGCACAGAATGACCTCGCCCCCGTCGGGTTTGGCCTGCACCTGCCGGGTGTCACCCGCCGCGGCGCTGGGGGCGGGATGGGCCC
>NZ_JBDTEM010000398.1:0-11276 GCF_039922535.1 Rhodoferax sp.
TAGGCACCGGTGGAAATGCCGATTTGCGACTCTTCCACCAAACGGCGGTCCTGGTCGTTGGTGGCGTTCCACACGGCGGTGAGGTTTTCCTTGGTGTAGTCCACGCCTTCCACCGCATCCTTGTGCACGCACCAGGTGGTGCGCACCAGGGTTTTAGTGGCCGAAATCGGCAGCACAGTGAAGCTAACGATGTGGTCGCTCATGAAGTGGTGCCAGGAATTGGGTTGGGTCCAAAAAGACAGGCCACCGAGCGCCGGGTCTACAAAGTCTGCAAGCAATTTCTTGGATGCCACTTCGGCGTTCATGGTCTGCGACTGGCCGCTGCGGTCAATCGGCAGGCGCTGGGTGCGGAAACCGGTGATGCGGTCGTCCAGCGTGTCGATCTCGGCGGAGGGCAGGCCCATGCCTTCCCAGCGCTCGTGGTTGGCGGCCATGATGTCCTGGAAGCGTTGCAGGTCGGCCTTGTTGTGCTCGTCGGGCTGGTAGCCAAAACCGTACTCGTACAGCGAAATGGTCAGCTCGGGATGGTTGCTCATGCAGTGGTAGCACTCGCGGTTGTTTTCCATCGTCAGCTTCCAGTTGCAGTCTTCGATGATGTCGACCTGCGCCGCCACTTTGCACTGGCTGAGCTGGTGCGGGGCAATGTAGGGGGTCATCTCGGCGGCCATCTGCGCAAAGTCTTCGGGTGGGTTCTCGGCCAGGCAGATGAACAGCAGCCCGGCCATATTGCGGATATGCACGGGTTTCA
This sequence comes from Rhodoferax sp., assembly GCF_039922535.1. Lineage (GTDB taxonomy): Bacteria > Pseudomonadota > Gammaproteobacteria > Burkholderiales > Burkholderiaceae_C > Rhodoferax_B. The sequence goes on from NZ_JBDTEM010000398.1 coordinate 749, forward strand.
GGCCCAGGCCGCTGGAATCAAAGTCGTCGCCCATGTGCTTGGCATGGATCAGCTTGCCGGTCAGGTCGTAGGTCCACTGGTGGTAGGGGCAGACAATGTTGCCCACAATGCCCTTGGGCTCGGCGCACAGCCGCGAGCCGCGGTGGCGGCAGACGTTGTGGAAGGCCTGGACGTTCATGTCGTCGTCGCGCACGATCAGGATGGAGTTGGTGCCGAAATCGACCGTGATGTAGTCACCGGCTTCAGGCACTTGCGGCTCTACCGCCACAAAGATCCAGTGCTTGCCGAAGATGTGCTCCATGTCGGTCTGCAGGATGGTTTCGCTGAGGTAGAACGGGGCCTCCAGGCTGTAGCCGGGTTTGCGGCGGGCCAGCAATTCGCGGGTCAGGATGGCAGACACATCCATGTTTCGGATCGGCTTTGCCGCCGAATCCATGGATGTCTGTGGGGTTTGCGCAGATAGGTTGGTCATGGGGTGTCTCCTCAAAAGGTCACAAGAGAATGGGTGCGCAGGTAATCAAGCACTGCTTGGGCTTTGGTGTCGGCGCTGCCGGTCTGCAGCACCACGCCGCCGGTAGAGGGCGATTCGATGGCGCCCAGCATGCGGGCATGGCCGGATTGCACGGTTTTGGCTTCGAGCAGTTTGCGGCGCTTGCGGGTGGCGACCAGTGTGCCGGAAGCCGCTACAGGTGCCACGCTGGCGGCTGCGGTGCGCACAATCTTGCCCGCCACTGCGTCGGCCAGCGAATGGCGCAGCGTCAACGGCGCTGCCGCGCTGATGGCCAGCACCGCCGGGGCCTGCACCTTTAAACGCCGCCGTGCGCCCTTGGGCAGGGCCTGGGTGACGATCCAGCCAGCGCCGTCGGCTTCCACGTTGAGCACGTCGGTCACCACGGGCCGCCCGAGCGCTGCCGCCAAGGCGTAGGGCAGTACACCCGAGCCCTGGTCGGCATCAGACCGGGTGCCGGTCAGCACCAGGGCCACATCGCGCAGGGCAGGCAGTAGCGTCTCGACCAGCGGGGCATCGGCGGCGCATTGCAGTACTTCCACCACCGGCACGCCCAGGGCTAGGTAGTCTCGGGCCACAGCGTCGGGCATATTGCCTGCACACAGCAGGCGCACGGGCAACTTCAGGCCCAGGGCCAGCGTGGCCGCCGTGGCATCGGCCTGGCAGCGGGTCAGACGCTGGCTGGTGGGATGGCTGCGCGGAGCTACCAATACGGTGATTTGGCTCATACGCCCTCTTTTTCTTTACGGACCAGGCCCAACAGGGCTTGCATCAAAGCCGCGCTGTCTTCCACCACGGTCAGGTCGGCGCGGCGGGCGATAGGGGCCGAGGCATCCAGGTTCACCGCGATCACGTGGCGGCAGTCCTTGATGCCTTGCAGATGCTGCACTGCGCCCGAGATGCCCAGCGCCAGATAGCCCGAGGCCGAGACGGTTTTGCCGGTGGCCCCAATTTGCTGCGCGCGGGCAAAGCGGCCATCGTCCACCGCCACACGCGATGCCCCTACGGCCGCGCCCACTTCCAGCGCCAGCGTGTGGAACAGGGGCAGGTCGGTCACGCCATTGCCTGCGGCGAGGATGAAATCGGCTTCTTCCAGCGCCAGGGTTTGCGGGTCACCGGCCTTCATGCCGAGGTCTTCAATGCCGCCTTCGGCTGCGTTGGGCAAGGCCGGTGCGGCGATGCGCAGGCCCAGGCCGACGAACGGCAGCTTGGTGCTGGCCACGCCCTTGGCCAGCAGCAGCACGGGCGCATGGGGGCGTAGCCAGTCATGCTGCACATTGGCGGGCACACGCAGACTGTCGGCGGCCAGTTCCACCACGCCACATTGCAGGCCCAGGCTGGCGGATACCGCAAACCGGCGGCCTAACTGGCCGTCGGCGGCGCTGTCGGCGAACAACCACTGCGCTGGGGTCAGCGTGGCGTGCAGGCCTTGCAACCACTGTACGCAGGCGCTGGGCTGGTAGGCGCTGGGGTCGAAACTGTCCAGCACCAGCAGCTTGTCTACGCCCAGGGCTTCAGTATCGTCACCGCAGGCACCCAGCACGGCCACCACGACTTCGGTGTCTGCCGTGGCCAGAATGGCGGCGGCGGCAATGGCTTGGCGCGCGCCGTCGGTCAAGGCTCCGCGCTCGGCGTGGGTGACGACTAGCGTGCAGCGGGTAAACGGGCCTTGGCTACGCACAGGTTTGACGGCGGGGCCATGGGCGGCGTTGGCCGTCAAGCGTTCGCCTTCGCTGCTGCCCAGAATAATGCGGCGCAGGCCTGCGGGCGTGATGATGGCGGGGCGGCGCGGGTCAATCCGGCGGGTGTTATGTGTTAGCGACAATGGAGCCCCCAAGTTTTTGAATGGCGGACCAACCGCGGGATACCACGGGACCGGCTTTGCCGGACCGTCGGTATCGCCCCATGCAGGGGGTTGGCGAAAGCGACACGCAGTGCGCGAAGACTGGGGGGGAACACATTTATGCGAGCTCCAAGGCGTGGGCCATCAGTTCGGCAATGTCCAGTACTTCGGGCCGGGGCCCGACCACGCCTTCGAGCATGGCGGTGCAGTTGGGGCAGGCCACGGCCACCACGCCTGCACCGGTGCTTTTGGCATCGGCAATGCGGATGTCCGGGATGCGGGTGGTGCCGGGAATATCGGTGAACGGCGCGCCGCCGCCACCGCCACAACAGCGACCGCGTTCACGGCTGCGTTCCATCTCCACCACTTTGATGCCAATGCCTTTGAGCACGGCGCGCGGGGCATCCACTTCGCGGCCATAGCGGCCCAGGTAGCAGGGGTCGTGGTAGGTCACGGCTTCCAGGCTGCCTGCGCGGGTGGGCTTCAGGGTTTGCTTGGTCAGCAGATCGGCCAGCAGCTGGGTGTGGTGCCACACGTCGAAATCTCCACCCATCGCCGGGAACTCGTTTTTCAGCGAGTGGAAGATGTGCGGATCCGGGGTGACGATGTGCTGGAACTTGCGGGTCTTGAGTGTGGCGATGAGCTGCTTGGACAGGCGTTGGAAACCGGCTTCGTCGCCCAGGCGCCGTGCCAGGTCACCGCAATCGGTCTCTGCCGCGCCCAGGATGGCGATTTTTAGCTCTGCTTTTTGTAGCGTTTTGATGAAGGCGCGCAAGGTGCGCTGGTAGCGCATGTCGAATCCGCCTTCGCCTACCAGCACCAGCCAGTCGGTTTGGCTGTCAGCTTCCAGCACCGGTAGGTTCAAATCTGCGGCCCAGTGGTGGCGCGCGGTCAGCGGGAAGCCACCCACGGTGTCGGTGTCGCGCAGCTGTTCCAGCGCTTCACCGCCCTTGTTGGGCACCACGCCGGTCACCAGGGTGATGTGTCGGCGCATGTCCACGATGGCATCCACGTGCTCGATCAGCATGGGGCACTCTTGCACGCAGGCGCGGCAGGTGGTGCAGGACCAGAGCGTGTCGGAGTTGATCAGACCGTTGACGATGGGCAGATGGGGTGCACCCGCATGTTCGCCTACTTTTTGGCCGGGGTAGGGGCTGCCAGCGTAGTGCGCGTCCGATTTGGCGCTCATGCCGACCACCAGATCCTGGATCAGCTTCTTGGGGTTCAGCGGCTGGCCAGCGGCAAACGCGGGACAAGCGGCTTCGCACTTGCCGCACTGCACGCAGGCATCGAAAGACAGCAGCTTGTTCCAGGCGAAATCGGCAGGCTTGCCGACACCCATGTCTTCGGGGGTGAGCGTGAGCGGCTGCAGGGCCGTGGCGAAACGCTTTTCGCTGGCGCTGCCAAAACGCTCGGGTCGGGGGTGCAGGCCCAGGTGCAGCAGACCGGCGACGGCATGCTTCATAGGGCCGCCCAGGCCAATGCCAAAGGCCAGCTCCGCAGCGCCTGCGGCAAATGCCAGGCTGATCAGACCTGCCAACCAGGGGGCCAGGGCGGTGCCGGTGAGTGCCACTGCGCCTACCAGCGCCACGGCCACCGCAAATAGCATCAGCGAGTAGGGCAGGCGGCTCCAAGGGCCTTTGGACAGGCGGGTTGGGGCATTGCGGCGACGCGAAGCCATGGCGATACTACCGGCCAGCATCATCAACCCGGCCAGCAGCAAAATGCCGTCCAGCAGCGGCCAGTACAGGCCCAGGCCGTAGTTCAGCGCCACCAGCGCCAGCGCCAGAATCGCGCCGCCCGCCACGCCCACGTGGGCGCGGGCCACAAACGGCTCGCGCGCCACCACATCGTGCAGATCGACAAAGTAACGCTTTGGTATTTGTAGCAGCCCGCGCAGGTCCACACTGCGTGAACGGCCTGTTTTCCATATAACTGCCCGGCGGGCCATGCCCCAGGCCAGGCCCAGGACTGCCAGCCAGAAGATGGTGCTTACAAGGTGCGACAGCATCTTAAAAGTCCTTGCACAGACGCAGTGAGTCGTAGATGGCGGCGTGGATGTTGTGCATCGACACGCAGTCGCCCACGCGGTACAGCAGGAAGTTGCCGTTGCCCGTGGTTTGGCTCAGGCCGGGCTGGGGCAGTGCGTCATACAGCGCTTCGATGTCGGTCTGGCCCTTGTTCATCGACAGGGGTTTCAGCTGCCAGTACAGGCCGTCGTTCGGCAGAATGCCGTTCTCGACCACCACCTGGTCCACAGCGCGCTCTTCCAACGCTTCGGTGTACTCGTTTTTCAGCACGGCGATCAGCTTGTCGCCTTCTTTGTAGACTTTTTCCAGCCAGTGGTTGGGGGTCTGGATCACGCCGTTGGCGTAGAGCTGGCGGTAGAAGATGGGGAAGGTGGTGCCGCCCACGTCGTCGGCCACCTTTACGTCGGGGGTGACGATCTCCACCAGCTTGCCGCGGGCGGCGATGAAGTCGGCCACGCCGGTGCCCGCATGGGTGCTGATGCTGTCGTAGACCAGCACGTTTTCACCCGGGGCAACCGCGCCAGACAAAATGTCCCAGCCGCTGACGCACAGGCCTTCGGCGGCACCCCAGGCCGGGGTTTGGCCGGTGTGCGGCACGCCGCCGGTGGCCAGCACCACGATGTCGGGCTTTTCAGCCAGGATCATCTCTTGCGTGGCGGCCACACCCAGGCGGCGGTCCACGCCCAGGCGCACGGTTTCCATGTCGAACCAGCGGATGATGCCGGCCATTTGTTCGCGCTTGGGCGGCTTGGCGGCCAGATTGACCTGCCCGCCGACCAGGGCGTTCTTCTCGAACAGCACCACGTCGTGGCCGCGCTCACGTGCCACGCGGGCCGCTTCCAGCCCGGCAGGGCCTGCACCGACCACCACGACCTTGCGGCGCACGCCCGTGGTCTTTTCGATCACGTGGGGCATGGTTTCTTCGCGGCTGGTGGCGGCATTCTGGATGCACAGCACGTCCAGGCCGTTGTACTGGCGGTCGATGCAGTAGTTGGCACCCACGCATTGTTTGATTTGGTCTTCTTTGCCGTCGCGGATCTTGATGACCATGTGCGGGTCGGCAATCTGCGCGCGGGTCATGCCCACCATGTCCACCATGCCGGTAGCCAGGATGCGCTCGGCCTGCGATGCGTCGCGGATGCTCTGGGCGTGCATGACGGGCACTTTGCTGACGGATTTGATGCCGGCGGCCAGGTGCACAAAGGGCTCGGGTGGCAGCGCCATGGGCGGCATGCAGTTGACCAGGGTATTGTGGGTATCGGCACCGGAGCCGACCACGCTGAGAAAGTCGATCAGGCCGCTTTCGCTCATGGCCTGGGCGATTTCCTTGGCCATTTCGTGGCTGATGCCGTCTTCATGGAATTCATCGCCGCACATGCGCATGCCGACGCAGAAGTCGCTGCCGACCTGTTCGCGCACGGCCTCCAGCACTTCCATGCCGAAGCGCAGGCGGTTTTCCAGGCTACCGCCGTATTCGTCGGTACGGTGGTTGACGCGGGGGCTCCAGAACTGGTCGATCAGTTGCTGGTGCGCGGCGGAGATTTCGATGCCGTCCAGGCCCGCGTCTTTGACGCGCTTGGCGGCGCGGCCGTAGTCGGCGGCGATGCGGCGAATTTCTTCGATTTCGATGGTTTTGGCGTTGCCACGGTGCACCGGCTCGCGGATGCCCGAGGGGCTGACCAGGTGCGGCCAGTCGAAGCCGTGCCAGGCGTTGCGCCGCCCCATGTGGGTGGCCTGGATCATGAGCTTGGCGCCATGCTTGTGCATGGTATCGGCCAGCGTGGCCAACGGCTCGATGACCTTGTTGGTGGCCAGATTGATAGAGCTCCACCACGACCAGGGGCTGTCGCGCGATACTGGGCTGGAGCCACCGCAAATCGCCAGGCCCACACCGCCCTTGGCTTTTTCTTCGTAGTAGCGGATGTAGCGCTCGGTGGGGTTACCGCCCTCGGCATACACCTCGGCGTGCGCGGTACTGACGATGCGGTTGCGCAACAGCACCTGGTTCAGGCGGATGGGCTCAAACAAATGCGGATAGCGCATGGCGGTGCTCTAAAAAGAAATTAAAGGGGGCTGACGGTGAACACGCAGTGGGCATGGCCCTCGGCGGCACATTGGGTCTCGGTGCTGGTGGTGCGCACTGCGGAGCCGCTGGTTTCCAGCACCCAGTCCATCGCACCCGAGAACCAGCCTGCGAACAGGTAGCAGACCTTGCTGCGGTCTACCGGCACACCGGCAATGCCCTGCGCCAGCACAAATACCGAATGGTCCAGTTGGATCTGCGCGTGGCCGGTGGTGGCATCGGCGCTGGCGAACTTGAACAGGCCCCAGCCGCGCTGCGACAGGCGTTTGAGGTAGTGCTCATACACCGCCATGCCGGTCAGGCCGTGGGTGGCGGATTCTTGCTGGCACCAAAAGTAGGCGGAGCGGTAGCCGGCTTTGTACAGCGCCGGGGCATAGACCTCGCGGCCCACCACAGCTTCGGTTTCCACGTGGTTGTTGACGAAGAAGTGCCGCGGCACGTAAATCATCGGCAGTTTGTCGGTGGTCCACACGCCGGTGGTTTCGTTGACTTCGATGGGGAGTTGGGGTTGCATGTGGGTTCCTGGGTGAGCTTGTGGGGGCTGTGCCTGGGTGGCCTGTGCCGCCCGGCACAGGCCTATCGGTGGTTTATGCCAACCAGCCGGCGACGCGCGCGGGGTTGTCGGCAATCCATTTTTCGGCTGCGGCTTCGGGCTTGGCACCGCCTTCGACGGCGAGCATGACCGCACCGATTTCTTCAGGCTTCCACGACAGCTTTTTCAGGAAGGCCACGACGGCAGGTGCCTTGGCGTTCAGGCCGGGGTTGATCACGCTGTCCACATGCTCTTCGGCACCGTAGATGTTCTTGGGATCGGCCAGGAAGCGCAGCTTGTACTTGGCAAACATCCAGTGCGGAATCCAGCCGGTGACGGCAATGGCTTTGTTGGCGCGGTAGGCGCGGTCCAGTTCGGCGGCCATAGCCGGGCCAGAGCTGGGCTGCAGGCGCATTTCCAGGCCGTAGGCTTTGATGGCTTCTTCGGTCTTCTTCATCACACCGGCACCGGCATCGATACCGACGATACGGTCGCCAAAATCAGCCTTGTGGCTGTTCAGGTCGGCCAGACTGGTGGCTTTGACGTAGTCGGGCACGATCAGACCAATCTTGGCACCAGGGTAATTGGCACCCAGAATTTGCACTTTGTCCTTGAAGTTGGCCAAGTAGGCTTCGTGGGTCACAGGCAACCATGCCGACAGCGTGGCATCAATATCGCCGCGCGCTACGCCTTGCCACATGATGCCCGCGGCCAACGGCACCAGCTCGACCGGGTAACCCAGCTTGGTACGGATGATGGTGGCCGCCAGGTTGGTAGTGGCTACGCTGTCAGACCAGCCATCGACAAAGGCGATCTTGATGGTGGGTTTGGTCTGGGCGAATGCGCTGCCGGACAGGGCCAATGCGGACAGACCTAAAGTCTGCGTGAGGAACGCACGGCGTTTGCGGGGGGGGGACGAAACGGTCATAGCAGCTAACTCTTGGTTATGGAAAGGGAATGCGAAGGGGCGGTGAAATCTGTGGCTGGTGTACCTTAGGTACCCCAGACCTGGTCGAAGAATTTCATCCAGTTGGCACCCAGTACCTTGGTGATGCGGGCGTCAGACCAGCCGGTTTGCTGCATCGTGGTCGTGAGGTTAGGGAAGTCGCCGATGGTGCGAATGCCTTCGGGGTTGATCACTTCGCCGAAGGTGGTCAGGCGACGCCAGCGGCCTTTGTCGTGCGTCAGCATGTCGAAGAACTCATGGCCGTGGCCTTGGGTGAAGTCAGAACCCAGGCCCACGCAGTCTTCGCCCACGATGTTGATGACGTAGTCGATGGCCTCGACGTAGTCGTGCACGGTCGATGCATTGCCGCGCTTGAGGAAGGGCGAGAACATGGTCACGCCGATGAAGCCACCGTGGTCGGCGATGAATTTCAGCTCGGCATCGCTCTTGTTGCGCGGGTGGTCCTTCAGGCCCAGGGGTAGGCAGTGGGTATACGCCACGGGCTTGGTGGAGGCCAGGATGGCTTCTTCCGAGGTTTTGCTGCCCACGTGCGACAGGTCCACCATGATGCCTACACGGTTCATCTCGGCGATGACCTCGCGGCCGTAGCCGGAAAGCCCGCCATCGCGCTCATAGCAGCCGGTGCCCACGAGGTTCTGCGTGTTGTAGCAAAGCTGGACTACGCGCACACCCATGTCGTGGAAGGCCTCGATGTAGCCGAGGTTGTCTTCAAAGGCATGGGCGTTTTGAAAGCCCAGGACGATACCGGTCTTGCCATCGGCCTTGGCTTGGACGATGTCTGCCGTGTTGCGGGCCAGGGTGACCAAGTCGCTGTTGTCGCGTATTAACTGTTTGAGCTGGCCGATGTTGTCGACCGTCTTCGGGAAGTCGTCCCACACCGAGACGGTGCAGTTGGCGGCGGCCAAACCGCCCTTTTTCATGTCTTCAAATACGCTGCGGTTCAGGTTGGCGATGATGAGGCCGTCAATGACGATGGAGTCTTGGTGCAGGGAGCTCATGGTGTGTCCTTTTAGGCGTAAAGGGGGAAACGTGCGGTCAGGGCTTTGACGCGAGCGTAGACCGAGGCTTCCAGGACGGCATCGCCTTCGGGCTTGGTTTTCAGGCTGTTGAACACTTCCAGCATCAAACGGCCCACTTCTTCAAATTCGGCCACGCCGAATCCGCGCGTGGTGCCCGCTGCCGTGCCGACGCGGATGCCCGAGGTGATGGTGGGCTTTTCGTCGTCAAACGGTATGCCGTTCTTGTTGCAGGTGATGCCCGCGCGCTCCAATGCCACTTCGGTGGTGTTGCCTTTCAGGCCCAGGGGGCGCAGATCGACCAGCAGCAGGTGGTTGTCGGTGCCGCCGGTGACCAGGTCCAGGCCACCGGCCTTGAGTACGGCACCCAGGGCCTTGGCGTTGGCCACGACCTGTTGGGTGTAGGTCTTGAAGCTGGGTTGTAGGGCTTCGCCAAAGGCCACGGCCTTGGCCGCAATCACGTGCATCAGCGGGCCGCCTTGCGAACCGGGGAACACGGCGGAGTTGATCTTCTTCGACAGCGCTTCGTCGTTGGTCAAAATCACGCCACCACGGGGGCCGCGCAAGGTTTTGTGGGTGGTGGAGGTGGTCACATGGGCGTGCGGCACCGGGCTGGGGTACACGCCGGTAGCGACCAGACCGGCCACGTGGGCCATGTCCACCATCAGGTAGGCCCCCACCTTGTCGGCGATGGCTCGAAAACGCGCCCAGTCAATGGTGCGGGGGTAGGCCGAGAAGCCTGCAATGATCATCTTGGGTTGGTGCTCTACGGCCAGGGCTTCGACTTCGTCGTAGTCGATCAGCGAGTCGGCACGGCGCACGCCGTATTGCACAGCCTTGAACCATTTGCCCGACAGCGCCGGTTTGGCGCCGTGCGTCAAATGACCGCCTGCCGACAGCGACATGCCCAGCACGGTGTCGCCCGGCTGCACCAGCGCCAGCATGACGGCGGTGTTGGCCTGCGCGCCGGAATGCGGCTGCACGTTGGCGTATTCGCAGCCAAACAGTTGGCACAGGCGCTCTATAGCCAGGGCTTCGACCACATCCACGTGCTCGCAGCCGCCGTAGTAGCGCTTGCCGGGGTAGCCTTCGGCGTACTTGTTGGTCAGCACCGAGCCCTGGGCTTCGAGTACGGCTTTGGAGACGATGTTTTCCGAGGCGATGAGTTCGATCTGCTCGCGCTGGCGTTGCAGTTCATGGTCCATCGCGACGCTGACGGCGGGGTCGGCCTGGGCCACACCCACGGAGAAGAAGCTTTCGGTTGTCATGGCACAAATTCCTAAACGGTTTCAAACAAGGGGGTGAACACGGGGTCGGCACATTGCGCCGGGCTGGTGATGCACATGCGGTAGGGCAGGGCGGTGCGCTCCAGCAAGCGCCAGGTGTAGTCGGCAAAGCTGCGGCGAAAAACCAGTACCACTCCTGCTTCATCTGTATGGGCTACGGTAAGTCCGGTCTTGGACACCACCGTGCTTGCGCAGCGGCCCACAGCCAGGCTCTCATAGTCATATGGGCCTAGTTGGCGTAACAGCAGCATGTGGTCGGGACC
>NZ_JBDTEM010000399.1:0-3198 GCF_039922535.1 Rhodoferax sp.
CCCAGCGGGAGTATCAGCCCGGTGTCTTCGGCGAGGGGAATGAATTCGGCCGGGGGCACCATGCCGCGCTCGGGGTGCTGCCAGCGCACCAGCGCTTCTACGCCGGTCAGTTGACATTCGCCGACCACTTGCGGCTGGTAGTACAGCTGCAGCTGGTTGCCAACGAGCGCCTCGCGCAGGCCCATTTCCAGCGCGGCGCGGGCACTTACCACGGCCTGCATGTGGGGGTCAAAAAACCGCAGCGTGTTGCGGCCCGCGCTCTTGGCCTGGTACATGGCCAGGTCGGCGCGCTTCAGAGGTTCTTCGATGCTCTCGTCCATCTCGCCAAACAAGGTGATGCCGATGCTGGGCGTGCTGTGGTGCACGGTGCCGGCAAGCAGAAAGTTCTGGTTCAGCACCGCCAGGATTTTGTCGCCCACCGCCTCGGCATGGGTGACGGCGTCCATCGCCTGCTGGCCCAGGTCTTCCAGCATCACCACAAACTCGTCGCCGCCCAGCCGGGCCACGGTATCGCCCTTGCGGATGCAGGTAGACAGGCGCCGGGCCACCTCTTGCAGCAGCAGGTCGCCCACGTGGTGGCCGTAGCTGTCGTTCAGGGTTTTGAAGTTGTCCAGGTCGACAAACAGTAGCGCGCCGCTGCGTTTGTCGCGGGCGTGGTTGGCCATGGTCAGGGCCAGGCGGTCCATTAACAGGCGGCGGTTGGGCAAGCCGGTCAGTGGGTCAAAAAAGGCCAGGTTCTGGATTTGCTCCTCGGCGGCCTTGCGGTCGGTGATGTCGGTGAAGGTGTCCACGTAATGGGTCACCTGGTCGTGCTCGTCCTTGATGGCGGTGATGGCAAACCAGCCCGGAAACAGCTCGCCATTTTTGCGCCGGTCCCACACTTCGCCCTGCCAGGTGCCGGTGTGCTCCAGGCTGGATGCCATGGCTTGGAAAAAATCCGCATCGTGCAGACCCGAGCGCAACAGGTCCGAAGGTGTCTGCCCTACGGCCTCTTCTGCCGAATAGCCCGTAATGTCGCAAAACGCCTGGTTGACCCGTAGGATCTGCCAATGGCGGTCGGTGACCAGCATGCCCTGCTGCGACTCGAATGCCGTGGCGGCAATGCGCAGCTCGATCTCGGCCAGCTTGCGCCCGGTGATGTCGCTGAGCACGGTGTGCACCGCCTTGGCACCGTCAAATTGGATGGGCGTGCCCTGCACTTCCACGTCGATCAAGCTGCCGTCCAGCTTGATAAAACGCAAGGCCACCACGCCCACCCGCTGGCCGCTTTCGGCCACATACCGGGCCCGCTGGTGCGCCAGCGCCAGCGACTCGGGGTGCAACAACTGCGCCATCAGCCGCCCCACCAGGTCTTGGGGCGAGGTGGCACCCAACAGCAGCGCCGCGGCCGGGTTGGCGTACACGATGCGGTCTTGGACGTGCACCACCACCGCCTCGGGTGACCACTCCACCAAAGTACGAAAGCGCTCTTCGCTGTCGCGCAGGGCGTGTTCGCGCTGGCCCAACGTGGCCAACAGGTGGTTAAGCCCGCCGATCAACTCACCCACCTCGTCGTTGTGCTGTATGGCCAGTGGCTGCAGCGGCAGTTCGCGCAAGGTGGGATCGGACAGGCGGGCCAGCGTGTGCACGGCCTCCAGCATCGGGGCCAGTTGGCGGCGCAGTATCCACCAGGTGAGCACACCGGCCAGCAAGGTCAGCACCAGCGTTGCCAGTAGCATGCGGTGCTGCATGGTGCGGATGGGCGCAAAGGCCACGTCGGTGGACAGCACGGCCGCCACCGTCCAGCCCGACTGGCTGATTCGCTTGCTGGACACCAGCACCTCCGCGCCCTGGCGGTCGGACATCAGGTTAAAGCCCTCGTGGTCTTGCAGGATGTAGTCGGTCAGCGGGTCGGCACCGGCGGCGGGCAGGGTTTCCAGTATGCGGGCCTTGTCGCTGGCCGTGATGATCTGCCGCGATGCGGGCACGGCGAACAGGGTGGCACCGGTCTTGGCGTAGCGGTTGTCGGTGATGCGGTCCAGAAAGTTGCGCCGGTGCAAATTGGTCAAACCCACCAGCACCCCCACCACCGCGCCCTCGGCATTGACGATGGGTACCGCCACCGGGAATACGGGGGCCTGCAACGGCAAATAGAAACTAGGCCGACCGACGTTGGATTCGCCCCGCTGGAAGGCCGCCTGGATCACCTCGGCCGCCACCGGCGGGCCCGGTACGATGCCCACGGCCAAACCGTCGGCATGCTTGGGCACGCCGTCCAGCCCGTAGACGATAAAACCACCGTTGAACAAGCTGGCCAGCTCCGGGCTCGCATCCAGGTAGCTTTGCAGCACCCCCCATTGGTCGGGAGCCACGTGGGTCAACATGGTGGCCAAAGTACCCAAGGGGCGCAGGCGCTGCTCCAGTTCACTATCAACCGCAGCGGCGGCCGAACTAACGGCCGCCACCTGCTGCTCGCCCAGCATGGCCGTCATGTCGTCGCGCAGCACATCGCTGGCGTAAAAAGACAGCGACCAGATGCCCGCCAAAAAGATCGCCAGGGTGCTCAGCGTGATACGGGTTTTGAGCGAGCGCCAAGGAAAAACCCGCGGCGCTGCAAAAGACTTACTCAACATTCCAATCCATGCAAAAGCTCTCCGGTGGCTGCGGTCAGTACCGAGGGATCAAGACGGTGCGGGCTGCGGACTTAAAACCCCAAAACGTTACTATTTGTATCAATACAACCGAACTGTAACCGCACGCCGTTCACAGGCCCAGCCAGAGACCCTAGCAGGGCATCCGGCCAAGCCTCTATTTTAAGGAATTAAGGCCTCTGACGCAGGTTCTACCTGCACCAGCAGCTCTTAAAACTGAAGCAAACCGAAAGGCTCAGCGCTTGGCGTATTAGAACCTGTTCACGTTCTAGCACGCCACCGTACGCAAAAAGTCAGCCAGCGTGCGACCTGGCTCGGGCCGGAACGGCGTGTCCAGCACCGTCACGCTCTGCATGCGGTCCACGCGGAAGCTGCGAAAGTCCTGCCGCACCTCGCACCAGGCCACCAGCGTCCAGGTGCGACCCCAGTAAAAGCAACCCAGCGGCTGCACCGTGCGCTGGCTGGTGGCCTCTTTCGCATCGCTGTAGTCCATGTGGATCTTGCGGCGCAAGCCAATCGCCTCGCGCAAGGTCTGCAAATGGGCGCGCACCGGGGCTGTCAGGCCGTT
>NZ_JBDTEM010000400.1:0-13862 GCF_039922535.1 Rhodoferax sp.
CCCCACTCAGCCATGCATTTCAGCTTTTCCACCGTCCCTGCGGCACAAGCCCTTTCCGACCCGGAATTGCTGCAGGCCTGGCAGGCGCTGGTGGGGCAGAGCAAAAGCCCTGAAGCCATATTCCAAACCCCGGGCTATTTCGAATTCATCTCCGTCGTGCCGAATATCGGCAACCTGCAGGCGCTGGTGCGGGTACGCGACAACCGCACGCAGCACATCGTCGGCATCCTGCCTCTGCGCACCGGGCGGCGCACGCTGTGCCTGGACCTGGGCCACCGCACTCTGTTGCGCCTGCGTCTGAACACCATCGCGCTGCTGGGCAGCATTCCGCTGCTGCCGGACGAGCCGGCGTTGCTGGACGCGACGATCGCCTATCTATTCCAAAGCTTTCCTGACAAAACCAGCATTGCCATGCAGGCGGTGCCCATGCGCAGCGATTTCTACCACTACCTGGCGCACTCGGCCTACATCCGCAACCACTTTGGTGTCTTCATCAAGGACGGCTGGCGCAGCTGCCACACCACGCCGTTGCCTGCCAGTTTTGACGAGTACACCGGCCAGTTCAAGGCCAAGAAACGCTACAACCTGAACCGCCAGCTGAAACTACTGGAAAAAGACGCCGGCTGGGCCCAGCTGTCGCGCATCGAAAAGCCCGAACAGGTCCCCGAGCTGATGGCCGCCATCCAGTCGATTGCCCCGCTGCATATCGCACAGGCCGTGATGGACGAAAAGAAATACACCGCGCTGACCCAGCAAAAAATGGCGCTCTGCTACGTGCTGTGCTGCGGCAGAAACGTGTGTGCCGTCATCATCGGCATCCGCTCCGCGCACACCTACCATGTGCACAACATCATCTATGACCAGCAACTGGCGGCGTTTTCACCCGGCACCACCATCCTGCACCTGGCCACTAAGGACCTGATCGACCAGTTGCAGATTTCGCTGATCGACTACGGCTACGGCAACCCCGAGCACTCGCACCAGAGCGCGAACACCTCCAAGCTGCGCGGCCATGTATTTCTATACCAGAAGACCTGGGCGAACCGCCTGCTGTTTGCCAGCTATGCAGCCTTCGGCCAGACGGTGCTGCTGCTGAAAAAACTGAAGGATTTCCGCGCCCATCCGCTGGTGCCGCTGCCACCAGCCCCCGCCCCAAGCCCGGCCAATAGCCCGTAACCCAGATAGCCCGCGGGCCGGGTCGGGGCCGGCTTTCTGGTAGCCTCCCCGGCATGTCTGTGCCTTCTGCTCCCGTGTATCTCCCCCATGCCACCACCGCCATGCCGCCCGACCCGGTGGCGCTGTTCCTGCCACTGGTGCTGGGGCCACTGTCATACCGTTTTGGCCGCTGGCCGATTCTGTTATGAGCGCCCTGCCCCGCTGCATCGCCCTTGCAGGCCCTACCGCTGCCGGTAAAACCGCCGCCGCACTGGCCATCGCCCAGCGCTGGGATGTCGAAATAATCAGCGTCGATTCAGCCCTGGTCTACCGGGGCATGGACATCGGCACCGCCAAACCCAGCGCCGCCGAGCTGGCCCAAGTGCCGCACCACCTGATCAATATCCGCGACCCGCTGCAGGCCTACAGCGCGGCCGAATTTGTGCGCGATGCCGAGCCGCTGCTGGCCGATATCCACGCCCGGGGCCGCCTGCCGCTGCTGGTGGGCGGCACCATGCTGTACTTCAAGGCGCTGTTTGATGGCATCGACCCCATGCCCGGAGCCGACCCGGCGATCCGCGCCGCCATTGAGGCCGATGCCACCGAACACGGCTGGCCCGCCATGCATGCCCAGTTGGCGCGGGTAGACCCGGTCTCCGCCGCGCGGCTGCAACCCATGGACACCCAGCGCATCCAGCGTGCGCTGGAGGTCTACCGCGCCTCTGGCCAGCCCTTGTCGAGTTTCCACGTTACAAAAAACGTAGCTGCTCGTGCAGACAGAATCAGCGCTACCACCCTTATTTCCTTGGAACCCGATGACCGCGCCTGGCTGCACGAACGCATCGCCCTGCGCTTTGACCAGATGCTGGCCGCAGGCTTTCTGGACGAAGTGGTAACCCTGCGCGCCCGTGGCGACCTGTACCCCGACCTGCCCAGCATGCGCTGCGTCGGCTACCGCCAGGCCTGGGAAGCCCTGGACGGCAGCCTGCCCATGGAAGAGCTGCGCGACCGCGGCATCTTCGCCACCCGCCAGCTCGCCAAACGCCAGGTCACCTGGCTGCGCAGCATGCCCCAGCGCAACATCGTCGCCAGCGAGGCACCGGATGCACTGCAGCAGGTGTTGGCCCTGGTAGCGCAATCCACATGAGCCTGCGCATCGAAAACTTAAGCAAACGTTACGGCGACAGCACCGTGTTCGCCAATGTGTCGCTACAGGTACAGCCCGGTGAATTTGTCGCCATCGTCGGCGAATCGGGCGTGGGCAAATCCACCCTGCTCAACTGCATGGCCGGACTGGACAGCTGGGACAGCGGCAGCGTGCACATCGGTGGTGTGGATTTGGGTGGCCTCAGCGACGACCAGCGCGCCCTGCTGCGGCGCAAACAGGTGGGCTTTGTGTTCCAGGCCTTCCATGTCTTGCCGCACCTGGACGTGGCGCAAAACGTCACCCTGCCGCTGATGCTGCTGGGCCTACAAGACGATGCCCGCGTGCAAAGCCTGCTGGCTGCGGTAGGCCTGGAAGGTCTGGGCACCCGCCTGCCCCAACAGCTCAGCGGCGGCCAGCTCCAGCGCGTCGCCATCGCCCGCGCCCTGGTCCACAGCCCGGCCCTGCTGCTGGCCGATGAGCCCACCGGCAACCTCGACCCCACCACGGCCGCCAAGGTAATGGATGCCCTGCTGGCGCAAACCCGCGCCCAGGGTGCCGCCCTGGTGCTGGTGACGCATTCGCAAGCCGCAGCGGCCCGGGCGGACAGGGTGTTGCAGCTGCGGGCGGATGGAATGCAAGGGTGACAGTCCCCCTGCGCGCCCTGCTGCGCACCTACTCCTGGCAAGAACTCAAACACCACCCCTGGCGCAACGCGGCCGCCGTAGTGGCGGTGATGCTGGGGGTGGCGCTGGCGTTTTCGGTGCAGTTGATCAACGCTTCGGCGCTGAGCGAGTTTTCCAGCGCCGTCAGCGCCGTGGGCGGCCAGCCGGACCTGGAGCTGCGGGCCACGCAGGGGCGGTTTGACGAGGCGGTGTATGCCCGCGTGGCCACCCACCCCGACGTGGCCGTGGCCAGCCCAGTGCTGGAAGTCGCCACCTTTGCGTTGGACTCGGCCGGTCAGCGCGTGCCCCTGAAGGTGCTGGGCGTGGATGCCTTGGTGGTGGCAGCAGTGGCCCCCGGTGTGATGCCGGTGCCCAGCAAAGATGCAGACCGGTTGGCGCTGTTTGCCCCCGACACGGTTTTTTTAAACCCCGCCGCCCAGCAGGCACTGGCCCAGCCGGTGCATCTGCAAAACGGGCAAATTTTGCAAGTGGCGGGCTCGGTGGCCGCCAGCGGCCCGGCGCTGGCGGTGATGGACATTGGCGCGGCGCAGCAAGCCTTTGCTGCCTTGGGAGAACTCTCTCGCATCGACCTGCGGCTGCGTGCCGGGGTGGACCACGCGGCCTTTATCAACTCGCTGGCGCTGCCGCCCGGCATCACCGCCGCCGAGCCGGGCGATGCGACCCAGCGGGTCAACAACTTGTCGCGCGCCTACCGGGTCAACCTGACCGTGCTAGCACTGGTGGCGCTGTTTACCGGGGCGTTTTTGGTGTTTTCGGTGCTGTCGCTGAGCGTGGCCAAGCGGGCGCAGCAGTTTGCGCTGCTGGGCGTGCTGGGCCTGACCGGGCGTGAGCGGCTGCAACTGGTGCTGGCCGAATCGCTGGTGCTGGGCGGCATCGGCAGCCTGGCGGGCATTGCGCTGGGCACAGCTCTGGCGGCGCTGGCGCTACAGGTGCTGGGCGGCGATTTGGGCGGTGGCTACTTTGCCGGTGTCGCCCCGCGCCTGCAGTGGGATGCTGCGGCAGCGTTGGTCTATGGCGCTTTGGGCGTAGCGGCGGCGGTGGTGGGAGGCTTGTGGCCCGCGCGGGCGGCGCAGCGTTTGCCTGCGGCGCAAACCCTGAAGGGTTTGGGGGCGGATTTAGGGCGCGGCTCGGCAGGCTGGGGCAGTGGGATTTTGATCGCACTCGGCCTGCTGCTGGCGCTGTCACCGCCGGTGTTTGGCATTCCGCTGGGTGCCTATCTTTCGGTGGCCTTGCTGCTGGTGGGCGGTATCACCGCCCTGCCCTGGCTGATTGCCGCGCTGTACGACCGGCTGGCCCCGCTGCTGGCGCATCGCCTGCTGCCCATGCTGGCGATAGAGCGGGCGCGCCGGGTTCGGCAGAGCGCGGCGGTGGCCGTTAGCGGCGTGGTGGCTTCATTGAGCCTGGCGGTGGCGCTGACGGTGATGGTGGCGAGTTTTAGGGATTCGATGGTGCAGTGGCTGGACGTGGTGCTGCCCGCCGACCTGTACCTGCGCAGCCCCACCGCCAGCGCAGGCAATGACGCGCTGACCCTGCCGCCCCAATTTGTGCAGGCCGTGGGTCAGATCCCCGGCGTGCAGCGCCTAGCCACCCAGCGCAGTCGCGCCCTGCTGCTCGACCCCGGCAAACCCAGCGTGGCGCTGATCGCCCGGCAGATCGGCGACCCGGCCCGCAGCCTGCCGCTGGTGGGCAACGCCCTGCCGGTACCGCCGGGGCAGATCGGCATCTATGTGAGCGAGCCGATGGTGGATTTGTACGGTGCGCGGCCCGGCACCACCTTTGCACCACTTTCTAAGGTTTTTAGCCCGTTGGCGCAGGGTGCACCTGCGCAAGAAGCTACTTTTTTTGTAGCAGGCGTGTGGCGCGACTACGCCCGGCAGTTTGGGGCCATCAGCATGGAGCAGGCCGATTTTGTGCGCCTGACGGGCGACACGCAGGTGAACGACATGGCGCTGTGGCTGCAAGATGGCGCGCAAGAGGCCACGGTGCAGCAAGCCATCCGTGGGCTCACCGATACGCCGCTGGAGTTCTCTTCGGTGGGCCAAATCCGCGCCCTCTCTTTGAAGATTTTTGACCGCAGCTTCGCCGTGACCTACTGGCTGCAGGCCATCGCCATTGCCATCGGCCTGTTTGGCGTGGCGGCGAGCTTCAGCGCCCAGGTGCTGGCGCGGCGCAAAGAATTCGGCCTGCTGGCGCATCTGGGGCTGACGCGGCGGCAGATTTTGACGGTGGTGGCCGGTGAAGGCGCAGCCTGGACGCTGATCGGCTCGGTGGCGGGGCTGGCCCTGGGCCTGGCCGTGTCCATGGTGCTGGTGTTTGTGGTGAACCCGCAAAGCTTCCACTGGACCATGGACCTGCACCTGCCCTGGCCCCGCCTGTTGCTGTTGTGCTTTGCGGTGGTGCTGGCCGGTACGGTGACGGCCTGGCTGGCCGGGCGCGCCGCAGCCGGGCACGATGCCGTGCTGGCGGTGAAGGAGGATTGGTAATGCAGCGCCGTGAATGGTTGATCTTGGCGCTATCCAGCATGGGCACAGGCGCGTTCGCCTTGCCCCCGGCCGACATGCATTTCCCCCGCGACCTGGGCAGCCACCCAGACTTTGGCACCGAGTGGTGGTACATCACCGGGCGGGCAATTTCAGACCGCCGCGAATTCGGCTTCCAGCTCACCTTCTTCCGCAGCCGCGTGGCCGCCACGCAGGCCATGGCTTCGCGCTTCGCCGCCAAACAACTGCTGTTCGCCCACGCGGCCATCACCGATGTGCAAGGCAAAAAGCTTTGGCACGACCAGCGCATCGCCCGTGCCGGCTTTGGCGTGGCCGAGGCCAGCGAGGCCGACACCCACGTGCGCCTGCGCGACTGGTCGCTGGTCCACACCGATGGCCTGTACCGGGCGCAGTTGCCCAGCACCGATTTCGGCTTGCACTTGCAGCTCGCCCCCACCCAGCCGCTGCTGCTGCAGGGCGCGCAAGGTCTGTCGCGCAAAGGCCCGCAGCCCGACCAGGCCAGCTACTACATCAGCCAGCCGCAACTGGCGGTCAGCGGCCACCTGATGCTGCAAGGCCAGCGCTTCGAGATCGCCTCCGACACCAGTCGCGCCTGGCTAGACCACGAATGGAGCAACGCCTATTTGCACCCCGAGGCCGCAGGCTGGGACTGGCTGGGCATGAACCTGCAAGATGGCAGCGCCCTCATGGCCTTCCGCATCCGCCATAAAGATGGCAGCACCCTGTGGACCGGCGGCTCGTTCCGTGCGGCCCAGGGCGCGCTCACTATCTTCCAGCCCGGCGAAGTGCGCTTCACCCCCGGCCGCATCTGGACCAGCCCGGCGAACCAGGCCCGGTATCCCGTCGAATGGGCTTTGGACACGCCGATGGGGCGCTTCAGCGTGCAGGCCGTGCTAGACAACCAGGAGCTGGACAGTCGGCAGTCCACAGGTGCCGTGTATTGGGAGGGCTTGAGCCGCCTGCTGGACGCGCAGGGACGGCTGGTGGGGCACGGGTATCTGGAGATGACGGGGTATGCGGGGGCGCTGCGGATGTAGGGGCTTCGCTAGGTTCGTCAATTTCATATTTTTAGGCCATTTTTTGGATACTAAAACGGCTACCGGCGCATATTTAATCTGCGTGGGGTGCTCCTGTTTTTTACTATCAAAAGAGAAGTAATCTGCACGGCTACACGGACGTTAGCCAGAGGGGTCGAATCACGATTGCGCGCGGAGAAGCCTGTTGCCGTGTCACTGGTGGCCCGCATTCGTGCTCCGACCCCTTTGGCGGGTTAGCGGACCAGATGGAGGTTGACGACGCATACACCGTCGACCGACCGGTGCCCCCGGCGGCGACGGTGGCATCAACAGCAGTATCCCCTCAACAACTTTGGTAAAAATCTTCAAGCCAAAACCGGCCCCAACGCTGACAGAACCAGCGCGAGCAGCTATCAATTTCGATAAATCACGCTATCCCTGCGCAAACCGCCCCGCCGCCTGCCTCCTGAACTGCGTCGGCGTCATCCCCTTCACCTCCAAAAACCGCCGGTTGAAGTTGGCCACGTTGTTGAACCCCACCGCATAGCAAACGCTGGACACATAGCTGTCGCGCTCCATCAGCAGCTGGCAGGCCCGGTTGACCCGCAGGCGGTTGACGTAATTTGTAAAGGTCATCCCTGTGGCTTTGCCGAAAAACCGCGAGAACGCGCTCTCGGTCATGCCGACCAGACTCCCCATCTCGTCCAGCGGCAGGGCTTGCGCGTAGTGGGTGTTGACGTGGGCCACGACCTTGTTGATGGCGGACAGGGTGTGGTCGGGGCCGTTGACCGGCAGGGGCAGGTAGTCGCTGGAGAGCAAACGGTAGTCGGTGCAGCGGCCCAGCAGGCACAGCAGTTGGGTGAATTCGGCAAAGCGCTGCAGGCCGTGGCTGTGTTGGATGCGGTCAAAGTGCTCGCGTACGGCATCGCTCAGGCCAAAGAACTCGATACCGTGGCGGGCGCGCTCCAGCAGCGGCAGCGTCTCTTCCAGCGCGCGGATCACACGCATGCCGTCGCGCAGCGGCTCCTCGCGGAACTGGATGACCAGGCTGCGCACCGCCAGGCCGTGAGGCGGCAGGTCGGTCGTGACCCAGTTGTGTGGCAGGCGCGGCCCGGTCAACACCAGGTGGCCGGGCTCGAAGAAGCCGACGTAGTCGCCCACAAAAGCCCGTCCGTGCGCACCCACGATGAGTTGCAGCTCGTACTCGTCGTGGCAGTGCCAGCGCTCCAGCGGCGTGGGGCTGCCGTGCGCAAAGCAGCGCACAAATTCCTGCTCGGCACCGGCCTCATAGCCCAGGCGTGGGTCGCGCACCAGGTCGTGCTCGATCTCGGGATGGGCGCTGCGGCGCGGGATGGGCGGCATGGGCGCGGTTTAGATGCCGCTGGTGGGTGCGTCGCTGCGGACCAGGCCTGCGGCCTTGAGATCGGCCCAGAACGCCGCGGGGATGGGCAGCGTCATCCAGCGCGCGTTCTGCTCGGCCTCGGCCCGCGACTTGGCACCGGGGATGACGGTGGCTACCGAGGCGTGGCCCAGCACGAACTGCAGCGCGGCGGCGGCTAGCGGTACCTGGTGGGCGGCGCAGACCTGCTCAATCTTCGCCACCTTGGCCTTGATATCGGCGGTGGCGGGCAGGTAGTTGTAGCGGGCATCGGGTGTGGCCCCGGTGACCAGAATGCCAGAGTTGAACGGCGCGCCAAGAATCACCGACACGCCCTCTTTCACGCAGCGCGGCAAGAAGGTGTCGAGCGCGCCCTGCTCCAGCAAGGTGTAGCGCCCGGCCAGCAAAAAACAGTCAAAAGCGCCCAGGTCCATCAGGTCTTCGCAGGCCTCGAACTGGTTGACACCCGCGCCAAAGCCGCCGATCAGGCCCGCGCTTTTCAGCTCCTGCAAGGCTTTCAGCGCGCCGGTTTCCACGGTTTTTAGCGCGGTGCGGTAGTTGGCACCCTGCGACCACTCGTCGCAGTCGTGGATCAGCAGCAGGTCGATGCGGTTCAGGCCCAGGCGCTGCAAAGAATCTTCAAACGAGCGCATGGTGGCGCTGTAAGAAAAGTCGAAGTGTGGCGCAAACGGCAGCTCGTCCACAAAAATGCCGCCTTCCGAAGGCTTGAGTTTGGGCGGCGGCACGCGGCCATGGGGCTTGAGCAGGCGGCCCACCTTGGTGGACAGTACGAACGACTCGCGGGGCAGCGCACGCAGCGCATCGCCCAGGCGGCGCTCCGACAGGCCGTGGCCATACAGCGGTGCGGTGTCAAAGTAGTTAACGCCCGATTGCTGGGCGGCCAGCACGGTGTCTTTGGCGGCCTCGTCGGGCACGGCGGCGTACAGGTTGCCGAGTACGTTGCCGCCAAAGCCGAGGGTGGTGATGTGTACGTCGGTGGTGCCGACCTGGCGTTGGGGAATGGCGTTTGTCATGGCTTGCATCCTGGAGTGGTGTGTTCAGTGCTGCAACGATAAACAAAAACCCTGCCACGCCTGGTACGCAAATGTGGGATGCCGGTACGCATTTGCAGCCGCAACGGCAGGAATACCCGACATACCTTGCAACGCCTCTAGCGGTTTGGCCCTCTGCGTTGGGAGCCACCGCATGCCGACACCACGGCTACGCCGCCACCAGTTGCGGGCGGCGTTCCAGCAAAGCGATGAGGTTTGGTAACCGTGCCTCGGTGGCCAGCCGCCCCTGCTCGACCAGGTAGGGCATGGCGGCCGTGTCAAACAGGCCGACCCGGCGGTCCAGTGCTGGAAAGATGCGCAGCAGCCGCATGCCGTCGGACTCGGCGGCAGCCAGGCGGGCGTACATCAGGTTGTTGGTCATGGCCGACGTCACCTGGGCCAGCAGGCGCGACGGCTTGTTGACACGCAGGGGCATCAGGGCTTCAAAACCCAGCGCGATCACGGCATGGGCATCGCTGGCGGCACTCACGGGCAGCGGGTCGGACACAAAGCCATCCACCAGCCGCTGGCCGTTCACATGCTGGGGGGAAAACATGAAGGGCATGGCAATGCTGGCACGCAGGGCATCGGCCACGCGGCCCTGGCGGATGACGACGGCAGCGCCGGTAGCGGCATCGGTGGCGCTGACGCGCAAGGGGATGGGCAAATCTTCCAACCGCAGCCCGCCCAAAGCCTTGTCCAAACGCGCGCAAATCAGCCGGTCGTCACGCAAGGCAAAGTCGGCATCGAACCGGCCCCAGCGGGGCCAGACCATCTGCGGTATGGCCTGCCAGCGGTGGGTTTGGGTGAGCTCGGCAGTCCACAGGGTGGTGGCGATGCGCACCGCCTCGGCAGCCGGAATGTCTTGCGCAATCAGCGCGCCAAACATAGCCCCGGCACTGCAACCCACCACCAGGTCTGGAGTGATACCTTCACGGGCGAGCACCTCGGCCATGCCCAGAGCCGCAATGCTGCGCACCCCGCCGCTGCCCAATACCAACGCCAGGCGGGGCGCGTCAGGCATAGTCCATTCCCGTCGCATGCACCACCCGCGGCCCCCACCAGCGGTTGGACTCTACGGGCTCCTGGGCAGCCCGCAGAGAGATTTCGGCATGCACCAAGCGGGTGTCTTCCTGGTCGGGTGTGCAGCAAAAGTGGCAGCGCTGCATCAGGCCCAGCATGGCCTGGTTGTCGGCCAGCACGTCACCGTATAACCAGTGCAAGCCGGCGTGGGAGGCGGTGTTGGTGAGGGCGCGCATGGCGTGTGCGCCCAGACCCAGGCGCTGCCAACGGTCGTCTACCACCACCGCGAATTCCGCGGTGCGACCCTCCCCATCGTGGTCAATGGCATAGCGGGCCTCGGCCACCACCTGGGTGTGGTGTGGGTTTTCGGCCACCACGACGAATGCCACGCCGCCTTCGGCCTGCATCGGCTCCAGCAAGGCCGGGCGGCCGTTCACTCCGCCGTGAAAGCGGTTGCGCCGGGTGCGGGGTGAAAGTCGCTCCAACATATCTTCGAGCAAGGCGCTGTCTTTCGCCTGGAGCGGGCGCAGCACGATGTGGGTGCCGTCGCGCAAGCGCCACAGCAGGTGGGCGGACGCGCTGAAAAGGTGGTGGGGCATTTTCTGGCCTTGGCGGTGGGGGCTGGATACCGTCAATAGGCTGTATATGGCACCCAGATTCAAAAATAATCTGCACTTTCGTGCATCTCTGGCTTGATCATGCACGGGGTCTAATGCTATGCATATAGTCAAAATTAACTGGTAGACACCACGCTTTGGTAGATGTTCTAATTTGTAAATGTCACCTATGCGTCTTTTGTTAATTGATGACCACGCGCTTTTCCGCTCAGGTTTGCGACTGGTCTTGATGCAGGACATGGTGGATATCGAGATTGCAGAGGCGGCTTCGCTGGAGCAGGCGGTGCGCGGCACAGCCGAGCCCCCCGACCTGGTGTTGCTCGACATCCAGTTACAAGGAGTCAACGGCCTGGAAGGTCTGCGGCTACTGCAGCAGCGCTGGCCCGCGGCCCCGGTGGTGATGCTGTCGTCGAATGCGGCTCCCGACACTGTGGCACTGGCGCTGGCGCGCGGCGCGGCGGCCTTTGTCTCCAAAAGCGATACCCCGCAGCAAATCATCCAGGTGATTCAGCAGATCCTGACCGCGCCAACCCAACGGACTATCCGCAGCGTCAAGCCACAGCAAGCCCCCATGGAAACCTCTGCACCGCGGCTCACACCACGCCAGTGCGAGGTGCTCGACCTGTTGTGCGAAGGCTTGTCCAACAAGGTGATTGCGCGGCGACTGGCGCTGTCTGAGTTCACCGTGCGCGGGCACGTGCAGGCGGTGCTGGGTTTGCTGGGGGTCACCAGCCGCTCGAAAGCAACGTTTGCGGCGCGCCAAAACGGGCTCATCGGTTGACTCTGCCCAAACTGTGGAAACTCCCCGAGGACCGTTTGTTGGCAGAGCAGTTGCGCCTGCTGTATGGCAACGTCGGCGTCTCGGTGATTCCCGCATTTTTGGTCGCCTTGGTGCTGCTTTACACACTTGAAAATGATAGCAACCGAACCATGATGCTACTGTGGTCCGCGGCAGTGTTGACGACCAAGCTGCTGTCGGCGGTAGATGCCCGTCGGCATCTGGCCACGCCCATAGCACCCGCCCAAGCACGCCGATTGGTCGCCCTGTTGATCGTGGTGCACACCCTGGATGGCGCGGCCTGGGGTGCCCTGGCCTGGGTGGCGCTGGGCAGTACCGCCGTTGCGGGCAACATCATGGTGTTGGCCATACTGACCGGCATTGTGGGCAGCTCGATGTCGCTGCTGGCACCGGTGCTGGTGGTTTTCATCTGCTTTGCAGCGGCGCTGGTGGCGCTGGTGATGTCGTGGTTTTGGTTGTCTGGCGACTCAACGTACAAGGCCCTGGCGGTCACCGGCTTTCTTTACCTGGTCAGCCTGGTGGGCCAGGCCCACAACAGCAGCCAGGCCGCGCTGGCGGCCATCCGGCTACGTTTTGAAAATATCGACCTGGTGAAAGCGGCGAATGCGGCGCGGCGCAATGCCGAGTACGCCAACCTGGCCAAGTCCAAATTTTTGGCAGCGGCCAGCCATGATTTGCGCCAACCCATCCACGCGCAGGGCTTGTTTTTGGATGTGTTGGCGCGCACGCCACTGTCACCGCACCAAACCGAGGTACTGGCCAGTACCCAGTCGGCTTGGCAGGCCTCCAGCGACATGCTCAATACCCTGCTGGATTTCTCGCGCATCGAGGCCGGGGTGGTGCAACCCAAGCTACAGCCCTTTGGTCTGCAAAACTTGCTGCACCAGATCGAAAACGACCTCGCCCCCTTGGCCGATGCCAAAGGCCTGGTCTACCGCTCTCGCGAAACCACGGTACCGGTGCTATCAGATGCCACTCTGGTCGGCATGATTCTGCGCAACCTGGTGTCCAACGCCATCCGCTATACCCAGCACGGCGGCGTGCTGGTGGCCTGCCGTCTGCGCCAGCAAACCATATGCATGGAAGTGTGGGACACCGGCATTGGCATTGCGGCGGCGGACCAGATCGAGATTTTTCGAGAGTTCCACCAGTTGGGCAACCCGGAGCGTGACCGGCACAAGGGTCTGGGACTGGGTTTGGCCATCGCCGAAGGGCTGGCCAAAGCCTTGGGGCACCGCCTGTGGCTGTCGTCCACGCCGGGCCGGGGCAGCGTGTTCCGCTTGGAGCTGCCTCAGTCCAGCGTAGCCATGCCTGCCACAGAGGTGCTGCCCGATGGACAGGCCCTGCAGCAGGTGCGCGTACTGGTGATTGACGACGACGACGCGGTGCGATCGGCGATGGCGCATTTGCTGCGCAGCTGGGGCTGCCAATGCCACACCGCCGGCTCCATCGAAGAAGCATTGGACCTGGCCAGTGCCCAAGCCCCGGCCATCATCATCAGCGACTACCGTTTGCGTGGGCTGCGTACCGGTGCGCACGCCATTGCCGATGTGCGCGCCCTGCTGGGCACCCACACCCCCGCCTTCATCGTCACCGGCGACACCGCCCCCGAACGCTTGCGCGAGGCTTCTGCCAGCGGCATTCCGCTGCTGCACAAGCCGCTGCTGCCAGACCAGTTGTACCGGGCCTTGGTCGAAGCCATGGCCTAGGAAGCTTTAGGGCACTACAGCGGGCTGTCGATGCGGATCCAGGTGGTCTTGAGTTCGCTGTATTTGTCAAACGCGTGCAGCGACTTGTCGCGCCCCACACCGCTTTGCTTGACGCCACCGAAGGGCACGGTGATGTCGTCTTCGTCGTACGAGTTGACGTGCACCGTACCGGCTTTGAGGGCGCGTGCCACGCCATGGGCTTTGTTGATGTCGCGGGTCCACACGCCAGCCTGCAGACCGTAGATGCTGTCGTTGGCGATGCTAACGGCCTCGGCCGCATCGGTGAAGGACAGCACCGACAGCACCGGGCCGAAGATTTCTTCCTGGGCGATGCGCATGCGGTTGGTCACGCCGTCAAAAATCGTGGGTTCTACATAAAAACCACCGCTAGCGCCCAGCACCTGTGCGCCGCCAGCTATCAATTTTGCACCGTCTTGCTGGCCTGCCTCAATGTAGCCCAGCACCGTGTCCATCTGCGTCTTATCCACCAGCGCACCCATGATGGTGTCGGGCAGCAGCGGATTGGCGGGGGCGTAACGCGGCACCAAAGCCAGGGCTTTTTCTAAAAACTTGTCTTTGATGGAAGCCTCGACCAGCAGGCGCGACGGGGCGTTGCAGCTCTCGCCCTGGTTGAAGAACACACTGCCCACCGCCGCTTCTACCGCGCGGTCCAGATCGGGGCAATCGGCAAACACGATGTTGGGCGACTTGCCGCCCAGCTCGGTCCAGGCGCGCTTGAGGTTGCTCAAACCGGCCATCACGTGGATGCGCTTGCCCACCTT
>NZ_JBDTEM010000401.1:0-13587 GCF_039922535.1 Rhodoferax sp.
TTCCGAGGGGCATTTTCTGGTCCTGGGAGGCGGCAGATTTAGCCGTTTATTACCTGACCGAGGGGCGGCAGGCCTAGAGTCAAAGCCTGTTTCATCCATGGCTTCCCTACGACCCCTTCACAAGGCCTGCATGGCAAAAATCATCCACAGCATGGTGCGTGTACTCCACCTGGACGCATCTCTTCAGTTCTACGCCGACTGCTTCGGCCTGCTGCCCGCGCACCGGCTGGACTTTGCCAGCTTTTCCTTGGTGTACCTGCGCAACGTGGAGAACGATGCCGAGATCGAGCTGACCTGGAATCGCGACCGCACCGAGCCCTATACCCATGGTGACGGCTATGGCCATGTAGCCGTGTGCGTAGCCGATGCCGTGGCCGACCGAGCGCGGCTGCTGGCGTTGGGCTACAGCCCGCTGGACATCAAAGAGTTCAAGGCCGACGACGGCACGCTGATCGCCCGCTATTTCTTCATCCAGGACCCGGATGGCTACAAGGTGGAGGTGCTTGAACGCCACGGCCATTACCAGTAACCAGTAGCGCGCAACCGATTTCCCGGTACAGAGTGAGTTAGCCAAAAAAACGACCCCCACAAGGAGACAACGATGCAAGTTATCAAGATCACGCCCGCGGCAGCAAGCTGTGGCGACGACAGCGGTGAAGTGCCGCGCCAAAACATCCCGCTGACCCGGCGCAGCCTGTTGCGCGGTAGCGGCCTGCTGCTGGGCACCCTGGTGGCGGGCAGCACGCTGTCGCTGCTGGCCCCGTCCCGCGCCTGGGCGGTCGAGCTGACCACCTTGACCAGCGCCGAAGGCAGCAGTTTGTTGAAGATGGGCCGCGTGCTGTATCCGCATGCCAAGCTGCCCGACGCGGTGTACGCGCTGCTGGCCAAAGACCTGGATGCCGGGGCCTCCAAAGACCCGGCCAAGCTGGAGCTGCTGCGCAGCGGCATTGCCAGCCTGGACACGGCGGCGGGCGGCCACTTTGCCAAGGCCAGCGCCGCCAAGCAGCTGGAGATCGTGAAAGGGCTGGAAGGTACGCCGTTTTTTGCCACCGTGCGCGGCCAGTGCGTGACCTCGCTGTACGACAACGACATGGCCTTTGCTGTGCTGGGCTACCCCGGCTCGTCGTGGGAGAAGGGGGGCTACATCACCCGTGGTTTCCAGGATTTGAAGTGGTTGCCAGCACCCAGCCTGGAAGCCAGCCCACCCCCGTGGTTCGGCTGATGTCCACTGCGTTCAACCCCCTACATCCTCGGACATCTTAGGAAATAAAAATGGCAAATATTGACTTCAATGACGACAGCGTGGTCGTCATCATCGGATCGGGCGCGGGCGGCGGCACGCTGGCCCATGAGCTGTGCATCCAAGGCGTGAAAGTGGTGGTGCTGGAGGCGGGCGCGATGCAGTCGCAGTCCAGCTACATCAACGACGAATGGAAGTCGTTCAGCCAGCTCGCCTGGCTGGACAAACGCACCACCTCGGGCAGTTGGCGCGTCGCCAAAGACTTTGCGGGCCTGCCCAGCTGGATCTGCAAAACCGTGGGCGGCACCACGACCCACTGGGCCGGTGCCTCGCTGCGCCTGCAAGACCACGAGTTCCGTGCCAAAACCCACTACGGCGAGCTGGTGGGCGCAAATCTGCTCGACTGGCCCATCACCCTGCAAGAGCTGGAGCCGTTCTACGCCAAGGCCGAGTTCAAAATGGGCGTGACGCGCACCAACGGCATTCCCGGCCTGCCGGGTAACAACAACTTCAAGGTGCTCAACGCCGGGGCCACCAAGCTGGGCTACAAGCAGGTGCATACCGGCAACATGGCCATCAACAGCCAGCCGCGCGATGGCCGGGGGCGCTGCATGCAGCTGGGTTTTTGCTTCCAGGGCTGCAAATCGGGGGCCAAGTGGTCTACCTTGTACGTAGAAATTCCCAAGGCCGAAGCCACCGGCAACCTGGACTTGCGGCCCCAGTCGCATGTGTCTCGCATCGAGCACAACGACCAGGGCAAGGCCAGCGGAGTGATCTACTTCGACAAAGACGGCAAAGAGCAGCGGCAAAAGGCCCGCATCGTCTGCGTGGCGGGCAATTCGATCGAAACGCCGCGCTTGCTGCTGCTGTCGGCTTCCACCCTGTTCCCCAACGGGCTAGCCAATTCCTCTGGCCAGGTGGGCCGCAACTACATGCACCACCTCACCGGCACGGTCTACGGGGCCTTCAAAAACCCGGTGCACATGTACCGCGGCACCACCATGGCGGGCATCGTGCGCGACGAGGCTGTGCACGACACCAAGCGCGGCTTTGTCGGTGGCTACGAGCTGGAAACCCTGTCGCTGGGCGTGCCCTTCATGGCGGCGTTTTTGAACCCCGGCGGCTGGGGCGCAGACTTCACCTGGTGGATGGACCGCTACACCCACATGGCGGGCATGTGGATCGTGGGCGAAGACATGCCGCGCGAAACCAACCGCGTGACGCTGAACATGGATGTCAAAGACCAGTGGGGCAACCCCGTGCCCAATGTGCATTTTGACGACCATTACAACGACATCGCCATGCGCAGCCATGCCTTTACCCAGGGCGAGCGGGTCTACCAGGCGGCCGGAGCTATCCGCACCTTCCGCACACCGCCGTATCCGTCTACCCACAACCTGGGCACCTGCCGCATGAGCGCCAACGCCCGCGACGGCGTGTGCAATAAATGGGGCCAGACGCATGACATCGCCAACCTGTTTATCTCGGACGGCAGCCAGTTCACCAGTGGCGGGGCCGAGAACCCCACGCTGACCATCGTGTCCCTGGCGATCCGGCAGGCGGGCTACATCACCCAGCAAATGACGCAGAAGGCGATTTAGTGCCATGCTGCGGGGCTGGCTAAAAACCGGCCCTGCTAAAAACAAAAGGAGACAAATATGTGTTCTGTCTACGTCAGTGCCGACCCGATCCAGTACGAGGCCCGCACCCGCTCGCTGCGCATTCACAATGTGCTGACCACCATCCGGCTGGAAAATCTGTTCTGGGATGTGCTGGCCGAAATTGCCGGGCGCGAGGGTAAAACCACCAACCAGATGATCACCACCCTGCACGAGGAGCTGACCGCTCTGCGCGAAGAGAACGGTAATTTCACCTCGTTCCTGCGGGTCTGCTGCCTGCGTTACCTGTCGCAGCCGGGGCGGGAATTTGCGGTTTCGGAGCGTCCGGCATTGATGCCGACGGTGTTGCCTGCGGCGCCCAGCCTGCTGCGGCACTGAGGTTTTGGGCGGTGAATAGTGGCAGCAGGAAGTGCATAAGACCCTGGCCGGGTATGCTGCGGATGGGGCCTTCAGGCCATTGGCGCGCCATTCGCCTTACTTTTCAGAGAAGACCTTTAATGCGGCATATCGAGCGACACAGAACACAACACATAGGCTGGCTGCGCGCTTCCGTGCTGGGTGCCAACGACGGTATCGTCTCCACGGCCAGCCTGATCGTCGGTATTGCTGCCGCCCAGGCCAGCCACGGCAGTATTTTGGTGACCGGCGTGGCCGGGCTGGTAGCCGGTGCTATGTCGATGGCGGCGGGGGAGTATGTGTCGGTGTATTCCCAGGCCGATACCGAGCAGGCGGACCTGGCGCGCGAACGGGCCGAGCTGGCCGCCGACCCGGATGCAGAGCGTCGCGAGCTAACCGCCATCTATGTAGGCCGTGGCCTGTCGCACCACCTGGCTTCTCAGGTGGCTGAACAACTTTCGGCGCACGACGCCATCGGTGCCCACGCCCGCGACGAACTGGGCATCTCTGCAGTGGTAGCTGCGCGACCGCTCCAGGCCGCTTTGGCATCTGCGGGCAGCTTTGCCTTGGGAGCAGCCTTGCCGTTGGCAGTGACCGTTGTGGCACCCGCGCCCAACCTGATTGCCTGTATCGCCGTGACCTCATTGCTGTTCCTGGCTGTGCTGGGTACGGTGGCTGCGCGGGTTGGCGGGGCCAGCCCGGTACTGGGTGCCTGGCGGGTGACTTTCTGGGGTGCGCTAGCCATGGGCGTGACTGCCGGTGTGGGCAGCATCTTTGGTGCGGTTGTCTAAATCCATAGCAGCTAACGCCCTATACATCAGCACATGAGGCCCGAATTGCCCTCAACTTGGATGGGCGCTTTGGATGGGCCCGCCCGCATCAGGCAGCGGCAGCCAGGCCGTTCTGGAAGTGCTCCAGCATGCGCTGCGTGGCTACCGGCGCATCTTGCGCCTGTAGCGCCGCCATCAGCGCGCGGTGTTCGCGCAGCGACTCCAGGATGCGCCCCGACTTCAGCAGCGAGTTATGGCGGTTGAGCTTCATCACCTTGCGCAAATCGGCCACCATCTGGTCGCGCCAGCGGTTGTTGGCAACGGCTAGCAGGCGCATGTGGAAGCGCTCGTTGATGGAAAAAAACAGTTCGCGGTCGCCCACGGCGGCTTCCAGCTCGGCATGGATGGCCTGCAAATCGGCCAACTGCTCGGGCGTGGCGCGTTCGGCCACCACCCCGGCGGCATCGGATTCCAGCAGGCCCAGCAGGTGGTAGACATCGGCCAGGTCGGTCTCGGACACCTCGGTCACATAAGCACCGCGCCGCACCTTCATGGTCACCAGGCCCTCGGTGGACAGCACCTTCAAGGCTTCGCGCAGGGGCGTGCGGCTGATGCCGTATTCCTCGGCTAACTTGAGTTCGTCGATCCAGCTGCCGGGCTCCAGTGTGCGGTCAAAAATGCGCTGGCGCAGCAGCTCGGCAACTTCTTCGTACAGTGCGCGGGGGGTAAGTGTGGTCACGGCCATATTCTAAATTCTAAGCGACTTAAATAATTCTGAATTTATAATTATGGATGCATTAAACTCTGTTGCAACGCAGCAAAGCCCCGTCCAAAGTACCGATATGAGCCATACAGAACCTGAATTCAGCCCCGCCAGCCTGGCAGATTGGGCCAAAGCCGCTGCCAAGTCGGCCCCGGGTGGCGACGTATCGGCGCTGGACTGGCATACGCCCGATGGCATCACCGTCAAGCCGCTGTACACCGCCGCAGACACCGCCGACCTGCCGCACACCAACACCTTGCCCGGTTTCGCCCCCTACATCCGCGGCCCGCAGGCCACCATGTACGCGGTGCGCCCCTGGACCATCCGCCAGTACGCGGGTTTTTCCACCGCCGAAGAATCCAACGCCTTCTACCGCAAGGCCCTGGCTGCTGGCGGTCAGGGTGTGAGCGTGGCGTTTGATCTGGCCACCCACCGCGGCTACGACAGCGACCAGCCGCGCGTCACCGGCGACGTGGGCAAGGCGGGCGTGGCCATCGACAGCGTGGAGGACATGAAGATCCTGTTCGACCAGATTCCGCTGGACAAGGTGAGCGTGTCGATGACCATGAACGGCGCGGTGCTGCCGGTGCTGGCCGGCTACATCGTGGCGGCCGAAGAGCAGGGCGTGAGCCAGAACCAACTCAGCGGCACCATCCAGAACGACGTGCTCAAAGAGTTCATGGTGCGCAACACCTACATCTACCCGCCCGGGCCCAGCATGCGCATCATTGGCGACATCATTGCGTACACGGCCGAGCACATGCCCAAGTTCAACTCGATCAGCATTTCGGGTTACCACATGCAGGAAGCCGGGGCCAACCAGGCCTTGGAGCTGGCCTTCACCCTGGCCGACGGCAAGGAATACGTCAAAACCGCACTCGCCAAAGGCCTGGACGTAGATGCCTTCGCGGGCCGCCTGAGCTTCTTTTGGGCCGTGGGCATGAACTTCTACCTGGAAGTCGCCAAGATGCGCGCCGCGCGCTTGCTGTGGTGCCGCATCATGCAGGGCTTTGATGCCAAAAACCCCAAGAGCCTGATGCTGCGCACCCACTGCCAAACCAGCGGCTGGAGCCTGACCGAGCAAGACCCGTACAACAACGTGGTGCGCACCACCATCGAGGCCATGGCCGCGGTGTTTGGCGGCACGCAAAGCCTGCACACCAATAGCTTCGACGAAGCCATCGCCCTGCCCACCGAGTTCAGCGCCCGCATCGCCCGCAACACCCAGCTCATCATCCAGGAAGAAACCCACATCACCACCGTGATCGACCCCTGGGCCGGTAGCTACATGATGGAAAAGCTAACCCAGGACATGGCCGACGCCGCCTGGAAGATCATCGAAGAAGTCGATGCCATGGGCGGCATGGTGAAGGCCGTGGACAGCGGCTGGGCCAAGCTGAAAATCGAAGCCGCCGCCGCCGACAAGCAGGCACGCATCGACAGCGGCAAAGACGTGATCGTCGGGGTCAACAAGTACAAGCTCAAGACCGAGGATGCCATCGAAACCCGCGACATCGACAACGTGGCCGTGCGCGACGGACAAATCGCCCGCCTGCAAAATATCAAGCAAAAACGCGACTCCGCGCAGGTAGCATCTGCGCTGGCAGCTATCACTTCTGCAGCACAAAGCGATGGATTGGGAAGCACCGCAAGCGGTGCGGGCAACCTGCTGGCCCTGAGCATCATCGCCATCCGCGCCCGCGCCACCGTGGGTGAAGTCAGCGACGCGCTGGAAAAAGTCTATGGCCGCCACCGCGCCGACACCCAAATGGTCACCGGTGTCTACGCCGCCGCCTACGACAGCGCCGAAGGCTGGGAGGCCTTGAAGTTGGAAATAGCCGCATTTGCCGAACAGCAAGGCCGCCGCCCCCGCGTGATGGTCAGCAAACTAGGCCAGGACGGCCACGACCGCGGGGCCAAGGTGATCGCCACTGCCTACGCCGACCTGGGCTTCGACGTAGACATGGGCCCGCTGTTCCAGACCCCCGAGGAATGCGCCCGCCAGGCGATTGAAAACGACGTGCACGCCGTGGGTGTCAGTACCCTGGCCGCAGGCCACAAAACCCTGGTGCCCGCCATCATCGCCGAGCTCAAAAAGCAGGGCGCGGACGACATCATCGTGTTTGTGGGCGGCGTGATTCCCCGGCAGGATTACGAGATGCTGTATGAGGCGGGGGTAAAAGGCATTTACGGGCCGGGCACGCCGATTCCGGCCAGTGCCAAGGATGTGCTGGAGCAGATCAAGAAGGCCTGTAAGTGACACCTGCCCAGCTGGTGCAGGCAGTGCGTGCGGGCGATGCCGCCGCCCAGCGCCGCGCCATCGCCAAGTCCATCACCCTGCTCGAATCCACCCGCGCCGACCACCGCTTGCAGGCGGATGCTCTGCTAACGGCACTGCTGCCGCACACCGGAAAATCGTTCCGCCTGGGCATCAGCGGCGTGCCGGGCGTAGGCAAATCGACGCTGATCGAGGTGCTGGGGCTGCACCTGATCGGCCTGGGCCACCGGGTGGCGGTGTTGACCATCGACCCGTCCAGCACCGTGTCCGGCGGCTCCATCCTGGGCGACAAGACGCGGATGGAAAAGCTGTCCGTACACGAACGCGCCTACATCCGCCCCAGCCCCAGCAGTGGCACGCTGGGCGGTGTGGCCGAGAAGACCCGCGAGGCCATGCTGGTCTGCGAGGCGGCGGGTTACGACGTGGTAATTGTGGAAACCGTGGGCGTAGGCCAGAGCGAGACGGCGGTGGCGGGCATGACCGACATGTTTGTGTTGCTGCAGCTGCCCAACGCAGGCGACGACCTGCAGGCTATCAAAAAAGGCGTGGTGGAGCTGGCCGACCTGGTGCTCATCAACAAGGCCGACATTGACCCCCTGGCGGCCCAGCGCGCCCAGTTGCAAATGACCGCTGCCATGCAGTTGCTCGGCTTG
Organism: Rhodoferax sp.; assembly: GCF_039922535.1. GTDB lineage: Bacteria > Pseudomonadota > Gammaproteobacteria > Burkholderiales > Burkholderiaceae_C > Rhodoferax_B. Next base: position 7,720 of record NZ_JBDTEM010000401.1, read on the forward strand.
TTTGCCGCCCATGACGATGCCCATTGGCGGCCCCAGGCTTTAACGCTCAGCGCGCTGGCGGGCCAGGGCATTGGCGGCTTTTGGGCCGCCGCGCTGCAATTCCAGTGCCTACAGACCGCCAACGGCCTGTGGGCCACCCGCCGCCAGCAGCAGTCGCTGGCCTGGATGTGGGAGCGCGTGGACGCGGGCCTGAAGCTCGCCTTTCGCCAGCACCCCCAGGTACAGGCCCTGTTGCCGCAGATGCTGGCCGACGTGGTGGCAGGGCAGATCGCACCGTCCACTGCAGCACGAAATCTGCTGCTAGCGCATATTCCACCTGCACAAGAAGCTATCAATAACGGAGCAATCATCCCATGCAAGACATCCTCGAACAGCTAGAAGCCAAGCGCCAGCAAGCCCGCATGGGCGGTGGCCAAAAGCGCATTGACGCGCAGCACGGCAAGGGCAAGCTGACGGCCCGCGAGCGCATCGAGCTGCTACTGGACGCGGGCACGTTTGAAGAGTGGGACATGTTTGTCGAGCACCGCTGCACCGACTTCGGCATGCAAGACAACAAGATCCCCGGCGACGGCGTGGTCACCGGCTACGGCATGATCAATGGCCGCCTGGTGTTCGTCTTCAGCCAGGATTTCACGGTGTTTGGTGGCGCACTCAGCGAGGCCCATGCCGAGAAGATCTGCAAAATCATGGACCAGGCGATGAAGGTGGGGGCACCCGTCATCGGCCTGAACGACTCTGGCGGTGCGCGCATCCAGGAGGGCGTGGCCAGCCTGGGCGGCTATGCCGACGTGTTTTTGAAGAACGCCATGGCCAGCGGCGTGGTGCCGCAGATCAGCATGGTGATGGGGCCCTGCGCCGGTGGTGCGGTGTACAGCCCGGCCATGACCGACTTCATTTTCATGGTCAAGGACAGCAGTTACATGTTCGTCACCGGCCCCGAGGTGGTTAAAACCGTGACCCACGAGGAAGTGACCGCCGAGCAACTGGGCGGAGCCATTACCCACACCACCCAGAGCGGCGTGGCCGATCTGGCGTTTGAAAACGACGTAGAAGCGCTGCTGATGCTGCGCCGCCTGTACAACTACCTGCCGCTGAATAACCGCGAAAAAGCCCCGGTGCGCAAGAGCGGCGACCGCGCCGACCGCATGGACTTCAGCCTGGACACCCTGGTGCCCGAAAACCCCAACAAGCCCTACGACATGAAGGAGCTGATCGCCAAGACCGTGGACGATGGCGACTTCTTCGAAATTCAGCCCGAGTACGCCAAGAACATCCTCATCGGCTTTGCCCGCATGGAGGGCCAGACCGTGGGCATCGTGGCCAACCAGCCGCTGGTGTTGGCGGGTTGCCTGGACATCAAGAGCTCGGTCAAGGCGGCCCGCTTCATCCGCTTCTGCGATGCCTTCAACATCCCCGTCATCACCTTTGTCGACGTGCCCGGCTTCATGCCCGGCACCAGCCAGGAATACGGCGGCATCATCAAGCACGGTGCCAAACTGCTGTTTGCCTACGCCGAGTGCACGGTGCCCAAGGTGACCGTCATCACCCGCAAGGCCTACGGCGGTGCCTACGACGTGATGGCCTCCAAGCACCTGCGCGGCGATGTCAACTTCGCCTGGCCGAATGCCGAAATTGCCGTGATGGGGGCCAAGGGTGCGGTGGAAATCATCTTCCGCGAAGACAAGGGCGACCCGGCCAAGCTGGCCGCCAAAGAGGCCGAATACAAAGCCCGCTTTGCGAACCCGTTTGTGGCGGGTGCGCGGGGCTTTATTGACGACGTGATCCTGCCGCATGAGACGCGCAAGCGGATTTGCCGTTCGCTGGTGATGCTGGCAAGTAAAAAGGTGGAGAACCCTTGGCGCAAGCACGGGAATATTCCGCTGTGAATCTGCTCTGCGCCGCTGGGGGGATGCCGGAGTGGGCTGTCTGGACGCTTTGCTGCGTGTCCCCCGGCCTGCGGCCTCCTCCTTTACCTCCGCAAAACGTCCAGAAAGCCCGCTCCTCAATCGGCTTGGGTGGACGCAAGCACTTTCGTAGCAATGGGTGCGGTGTGTCTGCCGCAGCGAAGTAAAGGCGGAGCCCGCAGGGCGGGGGACATGAGCGGAGGCAGATACGCCGCGTCCGTTGCGGATTCCGCCCCAATGAATTGAAAAGATAGGACAAGACCATGTTTACCAAAATTCTGATCGCCAACCGCGGTGAAATCGCCTGCCGCGTGATCCTCACCGCCCGCAAAATGGGCATTAAAACCGTGGCCGTGTACTCCGATGCCGACAAGGAAGCCCGCCACGTGGCGTTGGCCGACGAGGCGGTGCACATCGGCCCCGCGCCCAGCCGCGACAGCTACTTGCAGGCCGACAAAATCATCGCCGCCTGCAAGGCCACCGGCGCGCAGGCGGTGCACCCCGGCTACGGCTTCTTGAGCGAAAACGCCGGTTTTGCCAAGCGGGTGGAAGAAGAGGGCATCGTCTTCATCGGCCCCAAGCACTATTCCATCGCCGCCATGGGCGACAAGATCGAATCAAAAAAGCTAGCTGCTGCCGCAGGTGTGAACTGCATTCCGGGCGTAAATGATGCGATAGAAACGGCCGAGCGGGCCGTCGAAATCGCCCAGGGCATTGGCTACCCGGTCATGATCAAAGCCAGCGCGGGCGGCGGTGGCAAGGGGCTGCGGGTGGCGTTCAACGACAAAGAGGCGCTGGAAGGCTTTACTAGTTGCCGCAACGAGGCCCGCAACAGCTTTGGCGACGACCGGGTGTTTATTGAGAAGTTCGTCGAAGAGCCCCGCCACATCGAAATCCAGCTGCTGGGCGACAGCCATGGCCATGTGATTTACCTCAACGAGCGCGAATGCTCCATCCAGCGCCGCCACCAGAAGGTGATCGAAGAAGCGCCGTCGCCCTTCATCACCGACGCCACCCGCAAAGCCATGGGCGAGCAGGCCGTTTTGTTGGCCAAAGCGGTCAAATACCAAAGTGCGGGCACGGTGGAGTTTGTGGTCGGCAAGGACCAGAGCTTTTACTTTCTAGAGATGAACACCCGCTTGCAGGTAGAGCACCCGGTGACCGAGTGCATTACCGGCCTGGACCTGGTGGAGCTGATGATCCGGGTGGCTGCAGGCGAGGCGCTGCCGCTGACCCAGGCCGAGGTGAAACGCGAAGGCTGGGCGATAGAGTGCCGCATTAATGCCGAAGACCCGTTCCGCAACTTTTTGCCCTCTACCGGTCGCCTGGTGCGCTTCCAGCCACCCAAAGAGACCATGTTTGCCTCGGACACCGCGCATTGGCAGGGCGTGCGTGTCGATACCGGCGTGCAGGACGGCGGCGAAATACCGATGTTTTACGACTCGATGATCGCCAAACTGATCGTGCACGGCACGGACCGGCTGGACGCGATTGCCAAGATGCGCGAGGCGCTGAACGGCTTTGTGATCCGCGGCGTGAGCAGCAATATCCCGTTCCAGTCGGCGCTGCTGGCGCACCCCAAGTTTGTGGCGGGTGACTTCAACACCGGCTTCATCGCCGAAAACTACGCGGCAGGTTTCCACGCCGAAGACGTGCCGCACGACGACCCCGACTTCCTGGTGGCGCTGGCCGCCTTTGTGCACCGCCGCTACCTGCAGCGGGCCAGCGGCATCAGCGGCCAGGTGGCCGGGCACGAATTTGAGGTGGGCGAGGCCTTCACCGTGGTGTCTCTGGGCGCAGGCGGCAAAACCGTGCACACCCCGGTGACTGTGGTGGATTTTCAAGAAAAAACGGGCTCCAGCGCAGTCTACATCGGCGCAAGTAGCTATCAATTTTGTAGTAACGCACGCCTGGGTGGGGTCCGCATCCACGGCACCTGCAACGGCGCGCCGTTCACCGCGCAGGTGGAGCGTGGCGGTGTGGGTGGGGCGAACAAGAACCCGCTGGCGCTGCGCATAGCCCATAACGGTCGCCAGCTTGATGCCCTGGTGCTGACACCCCGCGCCGCCGCGCTCTACGCCCTGATGCCGTTCAAGGCGGCCCCCGACATGAGTCGCTTTGTGCTGTCGCCCATGCCCGGTTTGTTGGTCGATGTGGCGGTGGTGGCGGGCCAAAAAGTGCAGGCAGGCGAGCGGGTTGCGGTGATCGAGGCCATGAAGATGGAAAATGTGCTGTTTGCTGTCCATGATGGCGTTGTGGATGCCGTGCTGGCCACTAAGGGAGAATCGCTCTCCGTAGACCAGCCCATTATTCGATTTGTATAAGAAGCACGTATGAATACCCAGACCCTTGAAAAGCCCGTCACCCTGCACCGCTCGGCTCCCAAACCCGTTGCCAACACCGACGAGCACTGGCCGCTGGCCGATGTCGAGGCGCTGTTTGACCTGCCGTTTCTCGACCTGATGCACCGTGCGCAAACCGTGCACCGCGAAAACTTCCCCGCGGGCGACGTGCAACTGTCCACCTTGCTGTCCATCAAAACCGGTGGCTGCCCCGAAGACTGCGGTTACTGCCCGCAGTCGGTGCACTACGACACGGGGGTCAAGGCCACCAAGATGCTGGGCGTGGACGTGGTGGTCGCCGCCGCCAAGGCCGCCAAAGAGGCTGGCGCGACCCGCTTTTGCATGGGCGCGGCCTGGCGCAGCCCCAAAGACCGTGACGTGGACAACGTGGCCGAGCTGGTCAAGGCCGTGAAGGCGCTGGGCATGGAAACCTGTGCCACGCTGGGCATGCTGGAAGACGGCCACGCCGCCCAGCTCAAAGACGCGGGCCTGGACTACTACAACCACAACCTCGACACCGCCCCCGACTTCTACGGCGACATCATCGACACCCGCGTCTACCAGGACCGGCTGGACACGCTGGACCGCGTGCGCGGCGCGGGCGTGAAGGTGTGCAGCGGCGGCATCGTCGGCCTGGGTGAAACCCGGGCCCAGCGCGCCGGGCTCATCGCCCAGTTGGCCAATCTGCAGCCCAGCTACCCCGAGTCCGTGCCGGTCAACAACCTGGTGCGCGTAGAAGGCACTCCGCTGGCCGATACACCGCCGCTGGATCCGCTGGAGTTTGTGCGCGTGATCGCCGTGGCCCGCATCACCATGCCCACCACCCGCGTGCGCCTGTCCGCCGGTCGCCAGCAAATGGGCGAAGCCGTGCAGGCCATGTGCTTCATGGCCGGTGCCAATTCCATCTTTTACGGCGACAAGCTGCTGGTTACCGGCAACCCCGACGTGGAGGCCGACCGCAGCCTGTTGGCCAAGCTGGGTCTGCCCACCAGCGGCATGCTGGCGAACGCATGACGCGTCCCTTCAAGGTCTTGGGCATCCAGCAAATCGCCATTGGCGGGCCGGACAAGCAGCGCTTGCGCACGCTGTGGGTGGACATGTTGGGGCTGGAAGTCACCGGCAACTTCGTCAGCGAGCGCGAGAACGTGGATGAAGACATCTGCGCTATGGGCAGCGGCCCGTTCAAGGTCGAGGTCGATTTGATGCAGCCGCTAGACCCCGACAAAAAGCCCGCCGTGCACACCACGCCGTTGAACCACGTCGGCCTGTGGATCGACAAGCTGCCGGTGGCCGTGGAGTGGCTCACGGCCCAGGGCGTACGTTTTGCCCCTGGGGGCATCCGCCAAGGTGCGGCGGGGTTCGACATTTGCTTTTTGCATCCCAAAGCCAACGCCGAGTTTCCGATTGCCGGGGAGGGTGTGCTGGTGGAACTGGTGCAGGCACCTCCCGAGGTGACGGCAGCGTTTGCACGATTGGCTAGCTATTAATTAGGTAGCTTCTTGTGCAGGCGGAATAAGCGGCAGTGGCCTAAAAGACCTCTAAACCTTGCCGACGGGATGGGTGTTGGTGAGGTCGATGGCTGTGCGCAGCATTTCGGCCATGCCTTCGCCGTCGTCATCGGC
>NZ_JBDTEM010000402.1:0-5448 GCF_039922535.1 Rhodoferax sp.
TGGGCCAGGCGCGCATCGCCCACCTGCAGATAACGCCGGTAGTCGCCCGAGGTGGCCACGGCCAGGTCCTGCAGTTCGATGACACCGTGCACGGCGCGGTGCCCCGGCTCAGGGCGTTCCAGCGCTACGGCCCAGGGCGTGCCGCTGGCCTGGCTGCCGATGGCGCGCAGTTCCCCATCCAGCGCCACTAGCGCATGCGGCACCCCGTGCTGCTGCAGCACGGCGGCCATGCGGTCCACCGCATAGCCTTTGGCGATGCCGCACAGGTCGAGTTGCAAAGGGGAGCTTTTGCGGGCGCGGCCTGCCGGCCGGTCCAAGGCCAGCGCCTTGTGCGTCGGGCTCGGCGCGGCATGGCGTGCTGCGTGGATGGCCGCAGGGTCGGGCGCGTCGCGCACCGCGCCAAAACCCCAGGCATCCACCAGCGCTCCCACGCCCGGGTCGAAGGCGCCCGCGCTCAGGCGGTGGATGTCCAGCGCGCAGGCCAGCACCTCCAGCAGCCCGGCGGGCAAGGCGACCCAGGTGTCCATGGGCGCGCGGTTCAGGCGCATCAGGTCGCTGCCGGGTTTCCAGGGGGACATCTGCTGGTCCACCTGTTGTACCGCGGCGGCCAGGTCTTGCTGCAGGGCGGCCAGGTCCACGCTGGCGTCGGTGTCCACGGTGGCGGACCAGCGTGTGCCCATGGTCGGGCCGTGCAGAGTGCTCCGCTGGCAGGCCACAGTGGGTTCAGAAGATGTCTTCGGCATAGCGCCCTTTCGCTTTGAGCTGCTGCACGCTCAAGCGCAGCGGCAGGAGCACGGCATCTAGCGCTGCTTCTACGCCCTGCGCCATCGCGCGGCCACCACACACGCGCACGATGGCACCCCGGGCCAACAGGCCGCGCAGGCGCTCGCCGTCGCGGCGCACGGCATCCTGCACGTAGCCGCCACCGTCCGGCACGCGCGAAAACGCAGTTTGCACGTGGGCTACGCGCCCTTCGCTGAGCCAATGCTGGATCTCGGTGCCAAAGTAGAAATCGCGCGCCGGGTCACGCCCGCCAAAGTACAGGTGCATGGGGATGTGCCGGTCGTTGCGGCGGATAAAGCCGGCCAGCGGTGCCACGCCCGTGCCGGCCCCGATCAACACCACCGGCCTGCGTGTGCGGGGCAGCGCAAAGCCGGGGTTGGCGCGGATAAAGGCCGCGATGTGCTCGCCCGGCTGCAGGCGCAGCAGGTGCGTAGAGCACAGACCATCGGGCATGCGACGGGCGCAAATTTCGACAAACCCGTCTTCCCAGCCTGAGGCCAGCGAGTAGTAGCGCGGCACGGCCGAGCCCGGCGGCACGATGCCCACCAGGTCGCCCGCCACAAAGCGCGCAAGGCCAAGCCCCCGCAGGCGGTCGCCCAGGCCCTGCGCAGGCCAAGCAAAGCGCAGGATCGCCGCCTGCAACGCGGCCCCAGCAGGGCTCGCAAAGTCCTGGCGCGACACGAGGGTGAGCGCGGTGGTGGGCGGCACACGTGGCACATGGTCCAGCACCAGGGGCTCGCCCAGGGCGTGGGCCAAGGCCTCGCCCCAGCGCGCAAACTGCTGGCTCGACTGCTGGTGGATACGCTCCAGCGGCAGCAGCGCAGGCCAGCCTTGCGCGCGCAGCGTCTGGTCCAGCGCCTCGGCGAAGCCGCAAAAAGCCGGAAACTGCCGGTCGCCAAAGCCCAGCACGCCCACCGGCACAGGTGCCGCACCGGGCGTGGGCTTGGCGATATGCGCTAGGGCGTGGCTAGCATGGGCCGGTGCCTGGCCTTCGCCGTAGGTGGCGGCCAGCACCAACACCTGACGGGTGGCAGGCGTGGTCTGAAAATGCGCCAAGGCGCTGGTGTACACGCGGTGGCCGCCTAGGCGCAGCGCGTCTTGCAGGGTCTGGGCAAAGCCCCAGGTGCTGCCGCCTTCACTGGCGACGAAAATCAGCACGTCGGCCTGTGCCAGGGGGCTGTTACCTGTGGTGTGCGGCGCCAAGCGGCGTGCCTGCCACCAGATGACCACCCCGGACAGCCAGAACACCAGCACGCAGGCACCCGCCAGCCCCAGCACGACCGCCCAGGGCCAGGCGCTTTCGCCAGTGTGCAGCACCAGAGCCCAGCCGTAGATACGCTGCGCCAGAGTGCTGCCCTGCCAGGCCAGCGTCTGGCCCGAATAGCGGTCGATCCAGGCTTGGCCCTGGTCGGTGGCCACCTTCCAGGTGTCCTGCGGGTCGGCCGGGTCTGGCACATTCAGCTTGCGCAGGTCGCGTACCGCAAGGGTCTGCAGCATCGCAAGCTGCGCGCCGGGCCAGGCAGCCTGGCCGGTGGCCACGGACAGCACCTCGGGCTCAGTCCCCGCATCCAGCACCACCCACCCAAGGGTGCTGGCGCTCATGGTGAGCGCCGTCACCGACATCAGGCACAGCACCAGCACCACCACCCGCCCCACAAGCACATGGATGCGCTGCGCCAGCGAACCCCGCACCCGCGCCGCCAGAGCCCGCCAGCCGCCCATACGGCGCAGCAGCAACACCCCGCCCGAGACGCACAGCAATCCGATCCCCAAAGCAATGCCCGCCGCACCCCAGCGCCCGGCATCGCCCAGCAGCAGCGAACGGTGCAGGTTCTTCACCCAGCGCGGCAGCACCGAGGCCTGCCAGGGACCTAGCACCCGCCCATCGGCCGGATCCACATAGGACGCCTGTGCCTGGTCTCCTGCAAAGCTAAAAACCACGATGCCGCCCGATGGCAGGCGGCGGATTTCCTGCGCGCCCGGCACAGTGCGTGCTACGCGCTCCACCAGCGTAGCCACCGTAAGACCGTCTGGCACAGCGGGGGCCTGCCACGCCTGTTGTACCGGATCGAAAGCCAGGAAGACGCCGCTGAGGCCCAGCACCAGAGCCAGGGTGCCCACCGTCAGGCCCAGCCAGCGGTGTACGACCTTCCAGTCCATGCGCGTGACCTTTACGGGAGCTGGAATGTCAGCGACTGGATGTACTGCTTGCCGGGCTGGGGCTTGCCAGCGTTGGCGCTCGTCAGGGGCACGCGGATCTCTGTCGGGCTGTCGCGCATGTCTTCTGCAGCGGCATCGATGCGGATCTCAAAGCCCGCATTGACCAGCGCATCGGCCAGGTCGGCCGTGACTTTGAGTGTGCGCCCCTCGCCCACGCTGGCACCGCTTATGCCTGCGAGGCGTTTGTTATCGCCGTTGGAGAGGCGGTTCCAGTCGGACAGGTGCGTGTAGTACTTGGCTTTGCCACCGGCCACCCACAGCGTGCGCACATAGGCACCCTTGGCGTCCGTCAGGTAAGCGGCCAGGTAGGCACCGTCACCGCCGTAGTTCTTGAGTTGGGCGGTTAGTGTCATCTGGCGACTGTGCGCCAGGGTGGGCAGGGTAGACAAAGCCAGTACGCTGGCGGCGGCCAGGGTAGTCATCAGGGGTTTGGACATAGGAATGCTCAGGGGTTGGGTTACTCGGTTCGGCCGCGCGGCGCGGTGGGATCGCGTTCGTTTTCGCGTTCCCGGTCAGGTTGATGGTCCTTCTTTTTTATTTTCAGAACCTTAAGGGTTTCCGGGTCGATCTTGGCCTTGAAGGCGCGGCCCTGGGCATCGGTGCCGCGCAGCTCGTAGCAGCCGTCGTCAATCTTCAGCCGCTGGATCTGCCAGCCCTGGCGGGTCGCCATCTGGCGCACAGCCTCGCGGGATTGCCAGTGCGACATCGGCGCATCACAATCGTCATCGGCCCTTGCCGACAGGGTGACCAGGCCCATAGCCAGGGCAAGTAAGCCGCAGCGCAGCAAGAGAGGGTGTTTCATGGTTCGGCGGGCACAGAGCCTAGGACCAGTTTGGACAGTTCCACAAAGCCGATCGGCGGCACCGTCAGCCACGGCAGCGTAAAGAGGCGCGCGGCCAGGCCGTTGGCCATACGGTCGATCTGCTTGCGTTCCCCCGCCAGCCGCGCGGCCAGCAGTGGATCGTGTGTGCCGGCGGCCAGCACGCTCTTGTTGAGCACCCAGGCGTAGGGCTCGACGCCCGCACGGCGCAGGTCCTCCTGCAAAGCGGCGGCCTGCGATACGGGCGTGAGCTCTGGCAGCGTCACCAAAATGATCTTGGTGTAGGCGGCATCTTGCAGGCGCATCAGCGGCGTGACGATATGCGCGCTGCCAGATTTTTCAGGACCGTCAAACTCGCGCACCATCTGCCGGTGGTAGGCACCGGTGGCATCCATCAGCAGCATCGAATGCCCGGTGGGTGCGGTGTCCAGCACCACGAAGGCACTGCGCGCCTCGCTGACGATGCGCGAGAACGCGTGGAAGACCGCCACCTCCTCGGTACAGGGCGAGCGCAGGTCTTCGAGCAGCAGGGCCTGTTCCTGGGCGTCCAGATGGGGGGCCTTGGCCGCCATGATTTTGTCGATGTAGCGCTGGGTCTCGACCTTCGGATCGATGCGGCTGACTTGCAGCCCCGGCACCTCGCCCTCCAGCGTGGCGGCCAGGTGCGCCGCCGGGTCCGTGGTGCTCAGATGCACGGTCTTGCCGCGCTGGACCAGCCCCAGGGCCAGGGCCGCTGCAACCGTCGTCTTGCCGACCCCACCCTTGCCCATGACCATGATCAGGCCGTGCCCGGCAGCGGCCAATGCATCGGCCAGCGCGGCGAGCCCCTGGACAGGGGCGGTATGGCTTGCGGGAGCGGCCTGCACAGGCCCGCTGGTCGGTGCTGCTGGCGAGAGCAGTGCACGCAGCGCCGCCAGGCCGACGGTATCAAAGGCCCGCAACGGCACCTGGTCCTGCGGCAGGTGCTTCAGCAACTGCGGCATCTCGTCCAGCGCCTGCTGCTCCAGGTCCTCGATGGCGCAGGCCACGGCATCTGTTCGGTCGCTGGCATGGAACACCCCGTTGACTGCGAGGCGCTGGTGATTCAAACCCAGCGCATGCAAGTCCTGCGACGTGCGTTCTGCCTCCAAGATGGCGCCCTTGTCAGCGCGGGTCACCAGCACCACCGTGGTCAGGGCCGGATCACTCAACGCGCTCAGCGCAGCTTTGAAGCGCTCCTCTTGCATCTTCAGCCCGGAATGGGGTCCGAGGCACGAGGCACCACGGTCGTTGCCATCCAGAAAGCCGCTCCATGCTTTGGGCAGGCTCAGCAGCCGCAGGGTGTGCCCGGTCGGTGCCGTGTCGAAGATGATGTGGTCGAAGTGTTCGGGGTCGTCTGCCAGCAGGGAGGCGAACTCGTCAAACGAGGCGATCTCGGTGGTGCAGGCCCCCGAGAGCTGTTCGCGCACGGTTGCGCGCTCAGCGTCGGTGGCGGCGGTATCCATTTGCGCAATGACACGCTGGCGGTAGGACTCGGCGGCGTTGTCGGGGTCGATATTCAAGACCCAGAGGCCCGGCGCGCCGGGCACCGGTGTAGGGGTGTTGTGCAGCGCGATGCCCAGCATCTCGTCCAGGTTCGATGCGGC
>NZ_JBDTEM010000403.1:0-2142 GCF_039922535.1 Rhodoferax sp.
TTCGACGTGGGCGGTATTGATGGTAATACCGCGCGCTTTTTCTTCAGGTGCCGCATCGATTTGGTCGTAACCCTTGGCGGTACCACCGAACTTGGCTGCCAGCACGGTCGTGATGGCAGCGGTCAGCGTGGTTTTGCCATGGTCAACGTGGCCGATCGTGCCCACATTGACGTGGGGCTTGGTACGTGTGAACTTTTCTTTTCCCATTTTTCAACTCTCCAAGGAGCTCCGAAAAAAATAAACCAAATTTACCCAACCATCGCACCTACTGGATTCAGTGCGCCTTCAAAATACTGGTGCCCATTCCGGGAATCGGACCCGGGACCTCTCCCTTACCAAGGGAGTGCTCTGCCACTGAGCCAAATGGGCACTTGTTGCACCGCTTCGGAAGACCCGAAGCAACACAACCTCAACTTGTTATTGACAAACGCCTTTGGAGCGGGAGGCGGGAATCGAACCCGCGTCATTAGCTTGGAAGGCTAGGGTTCTACCATTGAACTACTCCCGCATTCAGGCATCGAAACACCGAAGGCGAAAATTCACGCCAAAGCCAAAACCCGCTTGTCAATACTTTCAAAACCTGGCTGCCTTTTCTGGCATTTCTAACGTTTCGCTGGTGGAGAGGGCTGGATTCGAACCAGCGTACTCGTAAGAGGGCAGATTTACAGTCTGCTGCCATTAACCACTCGGCCACCTCTCCGGCGAAGCCTCAAATTATAGCACAGAGATTTTTGCTAAGTTCGAATCTCTGCGCTTTACAGCCTATGATCATACCGCGTTGTGGTGACATTGGCCTCGTGGTTTTGAATTCTTGTGAGGAGAACGTCTCATGCCTTGCGGGTCCAGTCGATGGCCTTGGTGCCCGACTGGGTAAGAAAATCGTTGGCGCGCTGAAAGTGCCCGCAGCCTAGGAATGGTGTGGGTGGGCGCAAAGCCGAGAGGGGCGATGGATGGTTGGATTGCAGCACCAGAATGTGGTTGCAATGGTCTGCTGCGACTTGTCGGACTAGTGGCGCTTTGGTTTGCGCATGCGCTCCCCACAACAGGTAGGCGCACACCGGAGCGGTCTGTGCGACACGCGTGACGACCGCGTCGGTCAAGGTTTCCCAGCCGCGTTTGGCATGGCTAGCGGGGAGCCCACCCTCGACCGTCAGGCAGGTATTGAGAAGCAAAACGCCTTGCTCGGCCCAGGCGGCCAATGACCCTCCCGGGGTGCTGGGCCGCATGCCTTCTTGTTGCAGTTCCTTGAAGATGTTGCGCAGCGAGGGCGGTGGCTGGATGCCGGGCGCTACAGAGAATGCCAGTCCTTCCGCCTGGCCGGGGCCGTGGTACGGGTCCTGGCCCAGGATGACCACTTTGACTGTGCTCAGTGGCGTAAGGGCCAGGGCGCGCAAGGGCTGTGGCGGATAGATCGTGGCCTTTTGGGCCAGGCGCTGGTTCAGAAACTGGCTGAGCTGAAGTCCTTCTGCCGAGGCCAGAAAGTCCGCCACGCACGGCTGCCAGTCGGGTGCGACGCTGGTCGCAGCCGGTGGCCAGCTTTGCAGACAATCCTCTTGGAAAAGAGGCATGACCGGTGCTTTAGTGGGTGCCGAACAGGCCGGCCAGCGCTACGCCGGGGTCGGCTGCGCGCATAAAGGCTTCGCCGACCAAGAAGGCGTGGATGTTTGCGTCGCGCATGCGCTGCACGTCGGCCGTGGTCAGAATGCCGCTTTCGGTGACCAGCAGGCGGTCCGCGGGCACGTCTTTTTGCAGGATCAGCGTGGTGTCCAGGCTGACTTCAAAGCTGCGCAGATTGCGGTTGTTGATGCCGATCAACGGGGTTTTCAACCTCAGGCTGCGCTCCAGCTCGGCCGCATCGTGCACTTCCACCAGTACCGCCATGTCCAACGCGCGGGCAATGGCTTCCAGCTCGGCCATGTGGCCATCGTCCAACGCGGCAGCGATCAGCAAGATGCAGTCGGCTCCCATGGCGCGGGATTCATAGACCTGGTAGGCATCGACGATGAAGTCCTTGCGCAGCACCGGTAGCTGGCAGGAGGCACGCGCTTGTTTCAGGTAGTCCACCTGGCCTTGAAAAAACTGTTTGTCAGTGAGTACGGACAAACAGGCTGCTCCATATTCGGCATAGCTTTGGGCGATGTC
>NZ_JBDTEM010000404.1:0-20681 GCF_039922535.1 Rhodoferax sp.
GGGGGTGGATGCGGTGCTGATCGCGCAGCACGGTGCCGTCAGCGAGGCCGTGGTGCGGGCCATGGCGACCGGGGCGCTAGCCCATTCACAAGCCCAGGTGGCGGTGGCGGTGACCGGCGTGGCAGGCCCCGGGGGCGGCAGTGCCGAGAAGCCCGTGGGCACGGTGTGGCTGGGCTTTGCATGGGGTGCTGCACTGGCCGGGCAGGTGCACGCAGAGTGCCAGCACTTCCCCGGCGACCGCACCGCAGTCCGCGCCGCCACGGTGCAGCACGCGCTGCGGCGGCTGACCGAGTTGCTCGCGCATTAGCACCCCCACAGCCCAGTGGTGCGTCAGGCCGCCGCTGCGTGGCCGATCCGCTCGATCGCATCGGCCATCCAGTCGGCCTGCAGCGCAGCCGGTTGCCCACCGGAGCGCAAATGCACTTCCAGGCCCACCGGGTTGGCCCGCAATTGCACACTGCCGCCCCAGTACGACAACCACGCCAGCCATGCCACCGAGGAGGGCGATGGAGGTTCATGTGAAGCGGCATCCAGCAGCCAGGTGAGTGCGCTGCGGTCGACCACGGTGGCGGTGCCGTCCAGCAGCTCGACCTGGCCCGGCATGGCATCGGCCAGCGCCTGCAAAGCATCAGCAGCGCTGCCGATGGCGGCAAAGCGGGGCTGCCAATCTGCCAGGGCCTGGCCGATGGCAATGCTGCGCTGGGCTTCGTACTGCATCAATTCGGCGTGGTCCATGCTGCGCCAGTCGATGGGCGGCAGCCCGCAGCCGCTGAGCTCGGCCGCCTGCAGGTAGACCTGCAAGCCGCGCGCATAGTCGGTATGCAAAAAGCCCGCGCAGACGATGGCCAACTGCGAGACCCGGCTGGCCATCAGTTGCTGGCGCTGTACCGCCATTTTCTCGCGCAGCAGGTTGTCGCGCTCGTAGCGGGTGTCGGCCAGCTCCAGGGCGTTGCGCATGTCGGCGCGCAGCAGCTCCAGATCCCAGGGCTTGGTGACGTAGCGGTAGATTTCGCCGGTATTGATGGCCTCGATAGCCTCGCCCAACTCGGAGTAGGCGGTGGTCAGCATGCGCACCATCTGGGGATAGTGGTCGCGGGCGTAACGCAGCAGCTCGTTGCCCATGGCACCGGGCATGCGCTGGTCGGAGATCAGCACGGCGATCTCTGCACCCCGCGCCTGTAGCACGGCCTTGCCCTCTTCCACCGACAAGGCGGTGAGCACCGGCGCCATGGGGTTGATCAAGCGCTCGAAGTATTTGAGCGCCATCGGTTCATCATCGACGTATAGGATCTTGTCAGGTCTCATAGGAAGGTCTTGCCAGGGTTATCAACACAGAAATACTGGAGATGAAGGGCCATGCAGGCCCCTTGTCCAGCGGCGGAGGTAATCGCAATGCGGGTGCCCATGGACGGCAGCGCGCAGCGGCGCAGCACCAGACCCATGCCGTGGCGGCGTGTGGAGCCAACGCGGCAAGGTCAGACATTCTTATGGGCCAATCCTAGGTCAAACGCAAATTCGGTCCACGCGCCAGGCTCGCTGCTGACCCGCAGGGAACCGCCGTGGCGCTGCACGATGGCATAGCTGACGCTCAGGCCCAAGCCCAGGCCTTTGCCCACGTCGCGGGTGGTAAAAAACGGCTCGAAGACACGCGCCAGATGGTCGGGCTGGATGCCGGTGCCGTTGTCGCGCACGGTGACTTCCAGCCGCTCGCCCAAGTGCACGGCCCGTACCTCGATGCGCGGCGCGGCGCGGGCGGCTTTGTGCAAGGCCAGCGCGGCATTGCCCAGCAGGTTGATAAGCACGCCTATCAGTGCGGGTTCGTCGCCGCGCACATGGGTATCCATGGGCAGATCCACCGGCACGGCGATGCCCTTGAGTTCAAACCCGGTCAGGCGCAGGGCCGACTGCAGGGCTTTTTCAAACAGAAAGATGCGGCTGCTGCTGGTGTCGCCGGGCTGCTGGTAGGCAAAGGTTTTGAGGTCGGAGACGATGCTTTGCACCCGTCGCATGCCCTCTTTGGCATCGCCCAGGCTTTCTTGCAGATCCGCGCTTTTCAGCACCAGCGGGTCCATCAGCGACATGTTGATCGCCATCAGGCTGTAGTTGACCGGATTGTTGACCTCGTGCAGCAGGCCGGCGGCCAGGGTACCCAAGGCGGCCATTTTTTCCTGCTGCATCATGTGGCCTTTGATCTGAGCCAGGGCCTGGTTGGTTTGCTGCAGGGCCGTGTTCTTCTGCTCGATTTCTTTGCGCAGCTGGAACGACATCCAGCGCCAACGCTCGTTGTACACCGCCAATGCGATGCCAATGGTGGCGTAAAACAGCATGAACAGGGCGTTACCCCAGAAAGCGTGAAAGTCCTGGATACCGCCCTCGCGCCACACGCAGGCGGCACAGTAGGCCACCAGGGTCAAGGTGCCAAAAAAGAGGGCTTCCACGCAGGAAATCGGCAAGAAAAATGCCATGCCGCTCAACACAAAGGTCAGGCCTACAAAATAGATCGACTTCTCGCCATCGGTTTTGAAAATCATCCAGGACACCATCGCCTGGGGGATGCAGATCCAGAAATACGTCAGCGCCTTGATGTGCTTGCGGCCCCAGTCCCCCCGGTAGCTCACCAGCACCAGTCCAATCAGCACACAGGCGGCGATGCGCAACACAAAAAAATCAGGGGCAAACCGGGGATAAAAAATATAGTCCAGCCCCAACCCGGCCAGTACCAGCACGATGGTCATCAGGCAGGCGGCCCGGCTGTTGAAAATCAAATAGCCGTGCAGCTCTTGCCGGTAGTCGGCATCTTTGCGCGGCCGGATGAACTGCATCATGTGCCGGGCTCACCCACAGAGGATTCGACAAACACATTCACCCCCGTGACATCGGTGTAGACGACGGTATCGCACAGGCCGGGCGGCAAGATCCTTTGCACACCGGCCTCGTCGCGGTACACCAGATGCCAGTCTAGAAAATGCTCCATCCAGCGCCGCTCAGGGTTGCTGGAATGCACATTGGTAACCAGCAGCTTGCCGCCCACGCGCGACTGGCTGGCCATGTATTTGATGAGGCGGGTGCACACCTTGTCGGTCAAATAGTCAAACAGCCCCGCACAGTAGACGTAATCAAACCGGTCGGCGTCGGCCAGCGGCTGGGCCAGGGTGGCGCGCTTGATCAACTGGTTCACCGATGCGTGCTGCAGGCTGAGGCGCAGGGTTTTGCCCGTGCCCTGCTGCAGGCTCTGCAGGAGATTGCGGGTGTAGTCCAGGGTTTCTTCGCTGAAATCCACCAGCACGAATTCCAGCCTGTCGAAATGCGGGCTTTTTTCTACCAGCCGCTGGATTTCCAGGGCCGGGCCGCAGCCAATGTTGAGCACCCGCATCACACGCCCGGCCTGCACCGCCTGTATCGCGAGTTTTTCCAGCCGGTGGTACAGGATGTCAATGCGGTTGCGGTGGGCCTGTGCCACACCGGCCTGCAAAAACATGAAGTTCACCAGCTGGAAGTAGCTGCTGGGGCCCTGACGGGGGTCGCCCACAATCTGGTTCACCATCTCGTAATCGCCCGCGTAGCCCATGGGCTTGGAGAAGGTGCGGTGCACAAACGGAGCCCGCAAAATCAACGGGTGGATGGCGGTTTGGGCAAAGCTGCGGTGCATGGGCACCTGGTCTTCCGGCACCTGGGCGGCTTCCCGGTCAAACCACTGCAGGTATTCGCGGCCTTTGCGCAGCAGCGGCATGCCCAACTCGGCAAACACCTCGGGCTGGATGCGCCCATCGACATCGCGCGGCAGGCTGCCGGCCACGTCGAGCTGGTCCACCCAGCGCGACACCTCGGAAAAATAGGCCCGCATTTCGCTCACCACCACCTGGTAGTCGCGCCGCACGTTGAAGCGGCTGCCCCAGTCCTGCACAAACGCACTGGCAGCCTGCCCGACGGCGGCCGAGCCGAACTGCATGGACCCTACCTCGTTCCATTGGTCCATCAAATTCACCGATACCACCACCATCAAGCCGGTATTGACCAGGCTGACCACCACGGCCTTGCCCTGGTACACCGTCTGCTGGGCGGAGCGCAGGGTGAGGTCGTGCAGCATTTCGCTGACCTGCACCAAGGCATCCGGGTTGTACACCTCCATGACCAAGGAGCCCCGCTGGTGGCTGACGAGCGTGCCGCGGATGGTCTCATGCTTGCTGTTACGGAAGCTGATCACCGGATGGATGGAGCTTAGAGACTGCACAGGGATAGGGCACTCAAAAAGGATAGGCCTGTAATGCTGCACGGGCTATCGGTTAACGTGGACTAACGCTCCATGTGCACAACGCAGGATGCACCGCAAGGGGGTCAGGATGGATGTTGACGGTCTACCGGTGGTTCTACGCCCGAATACGGCGCATGCCAAACGATGTATGCCAATCTTCTTTCACTTTCCGCGGTTTGCAAAGCCCTAAACAAGCCGCAAAACTCCCCGCTTGTAAGCGCTGCACACCGCGCGCAAGCAATGGGTAGTCTATACAAGCCCAACGTAATAATATTGTAATTATTTGAAACACAAAAGGACGCTATGCACGCTAATCAAAAAACGCTGGAACGCTTTTATGCCGCCTTCGCCCAGCTCGATGCCGACACCATGGCCTCCTGCTACGCAGAGGACGCACAGTTCGACGATGAAGCATTTTCTTTGCGCGGGAAGCGCGAGGTGGGTGGCATGTGGCGCATGCTGTGCGCCGCCACGCGCACCCAGGGCCAAGATGTGTGGAAACTGGAATCCAGTGGCCTGCAAGCCGATGCCACCACCGGCAAAGCCCACTGGGAGGCGCACTACCGGTTCAGCACCACCGGGCGGCTGGTGCACAACCGGATTGACGGCACGTTCAGCTTCAACCCCGCAGGGCTGATCGTGAACCACGTAGACCGGTTTGATTTTTGGCGCTGGTCGCGCCAGGCACTGGGCACGCCGGGGTTGCTGCTGGGCTGGACACCCTTTCTGCGCAATAAGGTGCGCAAGCGAGCTGCGGCGAATTTGCAAAAATTTCTGGCCAGGCCATGAGCCTGAACATACCCTAAGCGCCTTACAGGCTCACGGCGTAAACGGACCGCACCATCAACCCATCCCGTGGCACTTTTTGTACTTTTTGCCGCTGCCGCAAGGGCAGGCATCGTTGCGGCCGGGCGTGGCCTCAACGCGCACGGTTTCCACGCGTGGGCCGATGCTGCGCCAAAGTCCGCGCAGGTCGTACACCGCCCACATGGCCTCACCGAAAGCCTCCATGCGGGCCATGGACATGCTGGGGGGCGGTTCTTCGCCGCCTTCTTCGTCCGGGCCAAAGGCCGAGACTTCGGCCGGGCCGGTGTCGTCTTCGGTGAGTGCCACGATGGCATCCAGCGCCGCATCCAGCGCCTTCACGGCTTCCTTGTCTTTGGCCGGAGCCACCCACTCTTCCGGCCAGGATTCGACCGCAAACATGAAGCCCAGGGCCCACACCTGGCCGAAGGCGGGCAACGGGCCTTCGTCTTCTTCACCCAGCATGGCCTCGGCACGCTCTTCGGGGCTCAGCGAGAGCATCATGGCGCGCACGTCCAGCACCTCGGGGGTGTAGGCTTTGTCGTCCGACAGGTTGCGCACATCTTCTTCGTCCAGCGCCGCGGTGACTTCGGCAACACGGCGGTTCCACAGGGACAGGAAGGCTTCTTTTTGGGCCTCGTCGGCAAAGCTGCCTTCGCCGTCTTCGCCAATGTCGAGCAGCACCGAGAAATATTCGCTGGGCGCGATGGGCTTGCGGCCACACACCACCGCGGCCATGAAGCCCTCACAGAACTCCCACTGCGGGGTTTCGTCATAGCGCTCGCGCAGGTCTTCCAGGATCAGGTCCAGGGCATCAAAGTCGTCGGGCTGCAAGGGGGAAAGAGGTGTCGTATTCATGGTGATCACTGGTAGCAAACCCCCAGTTTAGCCAGTAGCATCGCGCCCAGGAGAAACGTCTATGCTGGAATACTTGAATACGCTCTACCCCATCCGCTACACCGCCCTTGGGCTGTGTGTGATGGGCCTGTTGCTGAGTTTGTTTAGCCTGCTGGCCTTGCACACCGGGCTGCTGCCGCTGCTGGTGTTTGGCGGGCTGGTGCTGCTGGGGATTTTTGACCTGCGGCAAACCAAAAAATCGGTGCTGCGCAACTACCCGGTGATCGGCCACATGCGCTACATGCTGGAGTACGTGCGCCCCGAAATCCGCCAGTACTTCATCGAGGCCGACAACGATGCGAATCCGTTCTCGCGGGCGCAGCGTTCGCTGGTGTACCAGCGCGCCAAGAGCGACATCGACAAGCGGCCGTTTGGCACCCAGCTGGATGTGCTAGCAGAGGGCTACGAGTGGATCAACCACTCGGTGTCCCCTACTGTCACCCCCACGCACGACTTTCGCACCACCATCGGGCTGGACCAACGCACCGGGCTGCAGGCCACCAGCTCCAGCTGCACCCAGCCCTACAGCGCCAGCATCTTCAGCATCTCGGCGATGAGCTTTGGCGCACTGTCGGCCAATGCCATCCTGGCGCTCAACCAGGGTGCCAAGCAGGGCCACTTTGCGCACGACACGGGCGAGGGATCCATCTCGGTGCACCACAAGACCCACGGCGGTGACCTGGTGTGGGAGATCGGATCCGGCTACTTTGGCTGCCGCAACGACGACGGCACATTCAACCCCGAGCGCTTTGCCGCCAACGCCAGCAATCCGCAGGTCAAGATGATCGAGCTCAAGCTCAGCCAGGGTGCCAAACCCGGCCACGGCGGCGTGTTGCCCGGCCCCAAGGTGAGCGCGGAGATTGCCGAGGCGCGCGGCGTGCCCGAGGGCGTGGACTGCGTATCGCCCTCCGCCCACAGCGCCTTCAGCACGCCGGTGGAGATGATGCTGTTCATCGCCCGGCTGCGTGAGCTCTCTGGCGGCAAGCCCACCGGCTTCAAGCTGTGCATTGGCCATCCCTGGGAATGGTTTGCCATGGTCAAGGCCATGCAGGTCACCGGCATCACGCCCGATTTCATCGTGGTGGACGGGGCCGAGGGCGGCACCGGTGCTGCACCGCTGGAATTCACCGACCACGTGGGTGCGCCACTGCAAGAAGGCCTGCAGCTGGTGCACAACACCCTGCGGGGCGTAGGCCTGCGCAGCCGCATCCGGCTGGGCTGCGCAGGCAAGGTGGTCAGCGCCTTCGACATCGCGCGGATGATGGCGCTGGGGGCCGACTGGTGCAATTCTGCGCGGGGCTTCATGTTTGCGCTGGGTTGCCTGCAGGCCCAGGCCTGCCACACCGGCCACTGCCCCACAGGCGTGACCACCCAAGACCCGGTGCGCCAGCAGGCGCTGATCGTGCCCGACAAGGCGGTGCGGGTCTTCAACTTCCACCAGAACACGCTCAAGGCGCTGAAAGAAATGGTACAGGCTGCCGGGCTGATGCACCCCGGCGATATCACCGCCCACCACATCGTGCGCCGTGTCAATGAAACCGGGGTCAAGCTGCTGGTGTCCATCATGCCGCCGCTGCCTATGGATGCCCTGTTGGACCACGACATCAGCGGCCTGCCCAACGTATTCAAGTTCTACTGGCCACATGCCAGCGCCGACAGCTTTACGCTACAAATAGAATAGCTGTCTGCGCAGGTACACCCTGCGCTAGCAGCCTTTTTTTCATAGAAAGTACGGCTTTGTCCTTGCTCAGCAGCAGCGCCTGGTGGGCCACGGCCAGGTCGATGAAGCACTGGTCGTCCGGGTCTTTGCAGATGGCCGTGGTGCGCGGGGCGACCTCGACCAGCGTGGCGTAGCGGTCGAACTGGGCCAGTACCTCGGCCTTGCTGGTCTTGTAGAAAGCCAGGCGGGGGATGAGGTGCGCGTAGTCCAGCACCCGCTCCAGCTCGTTGCGCATGTGCGGGGTGGCCAGCCAGCGCAGTTGGCCGCTGGCCAGGGCGGGTTGCAGCGGCTTGGAGGCCTTGTCGTCGAAGATGAACACGTCCAGCACGATGTTGGTGTCGATCACCACGGTGTGCGGGCCTGCGCCCAACTCCAGCGGCTTATGCTGCATCTTTGCTGTCTTTGGTATCTTTGGTATCTTTGGTATCGGCACCGCGCCGTGCAGAGCCGGCCACCATATCGAAGCGGAACAAACGGCATTCGATAGGGCCATTCCACATCGGCACGCGGCGTGATTCTTTCAACCGCATCTTGCCGGGCAGCTTCAGGTCGGGCGTGAGTATCCAGGCGGTCCAGCCGGCGTAGTTGCGCTTCCAGTGGGTGGCCAGCTGCGGGAAGAAGTCGCCACTGCCGTCCTCGGTTTGCGCGGCTTCGCGGCGACCGGCCACACCGGCCACTTCGATCCGCTCGCCGTAGGGCGGGTTCAGCAGCATCAGGCCGGATTCGGCGGGGGGCATGCGCTGCAAGGCATCGCCACCGCGGAACTCGACCACGCCCGTGACCCCAGCGCGCTCGGCGTTGCGGGTGGCGAAATCGACCATCCGAAAGGCCACGTCGCTGCCAAAAATTTGGGTTTGCGGCTCGTGCTCGGCCTCGGCGGCCTGGTCCTGGATGGCCGACCACACATGGGGCTGGAACGGCAGCAGCTTCTCAAAGCCAAAGCGGCGCAGGCTGCCGGGCGCAATGTTGCAGGCGATCTGCGCGGCCTCGATGGCGATGGTGCCGCTGCCACAGCAGGGATCGTAAAACGGCGTGGTGCCATCCCAGCCGCTGGCGGCAATCATGGCGGCGGCCAGGGTTTCTTTCAGCGGCGCGTCGCCCTTGTCTTCGCGCCAGCCGCGTTTGAACAACGCATCGCCCGAGGTGTCGATGTAGACCGTGGCGTGCTCGGTGGTCAGGTGCAGGTAGATGCGCACATCGGGCCACTGCACGTTGACATCGGGGCGCACGCCGGTTTTGAAGCGGAAGCGGTCGGCCACGGCATCTTTGACCTTCAGGGCGGCAAAGTTCAGCGAGGTGAGCGGGCTGTGCTGCGCGGTGACTTCGATCTTGAAGCTTTGCTTGGGCGTGAACCAGATCTCCCAGGCCACGTTGCTCGCCGCCTCGTACAGGTCTTGCTCGTTGCGGTAGGGCGTACTGGACAGCTCGATCAGCACCCGCTGCGCCAAGCGACTGTGCAGGTTCAAGCGCATCGCGTCGCGCCACGACGAGCGCACCAGCACGCCGCCCCGGTGCGAGCGCAAATCCTCGCCCTGCAGCCCGGTAATCGCGTGCACCTCTTCGGCCAGCAGCTCTTCCACGCCAGCGGCGCAGGGTAAAAATAATTGGAGTTGGTTCATGGGATCGGTGCCAAAGTGGGGCGCGGAGCGGGTCCGCTGGGAGGCGTGGAGTATCCCATAGGGGGCACTCGGAGCGCTTTGGCTTGCATGCGCCCCGGTGCAGCTAGCGCCGGGGAAAGCTCCCCGTTACAGCGCCTTGCGCAGATTCGTCGGCGCAATCCGCAAAGCTTCACGGTATTTCGCCACCGTTCGGCGGGCACATTCGATGCCCTGCTCTTTCAGCATGTCCGACAGCTGGCTGTCGCTCAGCGGTTTTTTCAGGTCTTCGGAGGCCACAAACTGCTTGATCAGCGCGCGCACCGCGGTGCTGGACGCGTTACCGCCGGTCTCGGTGCCCAGGGACGAACCAAAGAAATATTTCAGCTCGAAGGTGCCGTACGGCGTGGCCATGTACTTGGCGGTGGTCACACGGCTGATGGTGGATTCGTGCAGGCCCAGTTCGTCGGCAATTTCGCGCAGCACCAGGGGGCGCATGGCCAGCGCGCCGTGGCTGAAGAAGTTCTTTTGCCGCTCCACGATGGCGTTGCTGACCCGCAAAATGGTGTCAAAGCGCTGCTGGATATTCTTGATGAACCAGCGCGCCTCTTGCAAGCGCTGCTGCAGGGCGGCGTTGTTCGAGGAATCTTTGCCGCCGCCTTTGTGCTGGCGCAGGGCGTTGGCGTAGATGTCGTGCACGCGCAGGCGCGGCATCACCTCGGGGTTCAGCACCACGCGGAACTTGGCATTATTGCCACGCCCGACCTTGGCAACAATCACGTCGGGCACCACGATGTTGCGCTCCACATCCACAAAGCGGCGCCCCGGCTTGGGCTCCAGGCGGGCGATTAAGGCAATCGCCAGCTTGATGTCGGCATCGGTGGCGTGGCAGAGCTGGGCCAGGCGCTTCACGTCGCGCCGGGCCAGCAAGTCCATGGGCTGGCGGCAGATGCGCAGTGCGGTTTTGCGCGCCGGGTCGTCGCCCATGGTGGATTGCAGCGCCTTGAGCTGCAGCACCAGGCATTCACCCAGATGCGTCGCGCCCACACCGGCGGGATCCAGGCTTTGCAGCAGGCGCAGGGCGACGGTGAAGCGGTGCACCAGCTCTTCCTGGGCTTCCACGTCGTCGCCTGCCAAACCTTGGGCCAGGGTGGGCAGGTCGTCTTCCAGGTAGCCGTCGTCGTTCAGCGATTCGATCAAAAACCGCAACGCGGCCTGGTCTACCTCGCCCAGGCGCAGCGCCAAGGCTTGGCGGTGCAGAAAACTGGTCAGCGATTCCTGGTTGCGGGCCAGCTCGGTGGCATCGGCCTCGCCGTCTTCGCCCAGGTTGTTCTGGCGGGCGGGTGCGTCGCCGCCCCACTCGCTGTCGTCGGGTTTCATTTCCGAGGTGCCGTCGCCGTCCCAACTGGTGTCGTCGCCACCCGTGAGCGGGGTTTCAGAGTCATTTGAGGCTTCAGCGCTGGACTCACCTGCATATTCAGCTACAGAAGTAGGAGCAGACTCGGTTTCACGGTCACCCGCGCTGACGGGGGTGTCGGACTGGGCCAGGCCGAATTCTTCGCGTGGCGCATCGTCCAGGTTGCGTTCCAGAAACGGGTTGTCGTCCAGCATCTGGTCCACTTCCTGGCTCAGCTCCAAGGTGGAGAGCTGCAAAAGACGGATGGACTGCTGCAACTGGGGCGTGAGCGCCAGGTGTTGGGAAACGCGTAGGGAGAGACCTTGCTTCATCGTCGGGTCACATGCGGAAGTGCTCGCCGAGGTAGACGCGACGCACATCGGCGTTATCGACGATCTCGGACGGCGTACCTTCGGCCAGCACGTTACCGTCGCTGATGATGTAGGCGTGGTCGCAAATACCCAGGGTTTCACGCACGTTGTGGTCGGTGATCAGCACACCGATACCGCGCGATTTCAAAAAGCCGATGATGCGCTGGATCTCGATCACGGCGATCGGATCGATACCGGCAAACGGCTCGTCCAGCAGGATGAAGCGCGGCTGGGTGGCCAGGGCGCGGGCGATTTCGACCCGGCGGCGCTCGCCCCCGGACAAGGCCATGGCGCTGGACTGGCGCAGGTGCTCGACCCGCAGGTCTTCGAGCAAGGCGGTCAGGCGCTCTTCGATCATCGGCTTGGTCAGCGACTTGCCCGCCGCGTCATGCTGCAGTTCCAGCACGGCACGCACGTTTTCTTCCACCGTCAGCTTGCGAAAAATCGAGGCCTCTTGGGGCAAATAGCTCAGACCCAGGCGCGAGCGGCGGTGGATCGGCATGTGTTCGACCGGCTGGCCGTCGATGGAAATGCTGCCACCGTCGGCCCGCACCAAGCCCACAATCATGTAGAACGAGGTGGTTTTCCCCGCGCCGTTGGGGCCGAGCAGCCCGACCACCTCGCCTTTTTTGACCGCCAGGGTCACGTCTTTGACCACTTTGCGGCTGCCATAGGTCTTTTGCAGATGGCGGGCCTCCAGGCGACTCTCAAACACCTCTGCCACGGCCGTCACTTCTGCGGGCCCTCTAGCGTGGTGCTGGAGCGCAGCGCGGGGCTGGCCGTGCCCGCAGGAGCAGACGCAGCCGGAGCCACGATTTTGGGCGTCAGCATGGCGCGAACCCGGCCGTTCTGGCCGCCGGGGTTGTTGGCAGGTGTGCCGTTGTCCACGGTGAAGACGTCGGTGGTGTTGTCGTAGACGATGACCCCGCCGGTGACTTCGTCGTTGACCTTGCTGCCCAGCAGACGGCGCAGCACCGCGCGCTTGATGAAACGCACGTTGTCCAGCTTGCTGCTGTATTCGATGGTTTCGCCCTCGCCTTCGATGTATTCGTCCACGCCGTCGCGCTTTTGCTTGAAATAGGCCAGCTTGCCCGGCTCGGCAGTGACCACGCCAAACTGGTTGCCCTCGGCATCCTGGCGCACATCCACGCGGGCACCCCGGATGACGATGGTCCCCTTGGTCATGACCACGCGGCCGGTAAATACATTGGTTTGCTTGAGGTCGTCGTAGCGCATGGCATCGGATTCGACGTTCATGGGCTTGAGGCGGTCGGCTTTTTCAGCCCAGGCAGAGCCGCCCGCGCAAGTGCACAGCAACAGGAGTAGGAAGGTGTGGTAGGCGTTTTTCATAGAGGCACGAATCTTGCAGATGATTGTAGCGGTCGATTCAGTGCACCCAGAAAAAAGCCCGCAAAAGCGGGCTCGCAGGCACAGAAAGCGGACGACCGGTCAGGTTTTCTGCTGGGACACCAGGTAGTCCACCACCGTCAGACCTCGCTCCATCGACTGGGCTTGCGTACCGTCGGTGTAAAAACGCCCCGCCACGCCCATAGCGGGCACGCCGGCCACTTTGTAAGCCTCTTGCAGCTGCGCAGCTTTACGCACCTTGGTGGCCACCGAAAACGAGTTGTAGGTTTCCACAAACTTGGCCTTGTCCAGGCCCTGCTTCAAGGCCCAGTCGATCACCAGATTGTCTTTGTCCAGCCTTTGGCGCTCAATGTGGATGGCATTGAACACTTTTTCGTGCATGGCCTCCAACTGGCCCATGGCCTCCAGCGTGTAGTACAGCTTTTGCGGCGGGATGAAGCTGTCTTGGAACACCACCGGCACGCGGCGAAAAGCCACATTCTTGGGCAGCTTTTTCAGCCAAGCGACCAGCGCGGGCTCAAAAGCAAAACAATGCGGGCAGGCGTACCAGAAGAACTCGATCACCTCGACCTTGCCCGCCGGGGCTTCGGTCGGCACGGGCTTGTCCAGCACCAGGTAGTCGGTGCCCGCCACAGGTGCCTTGCCCTGCGCGTGGGCGCTGCCGATGGGAGACAAAACCAGGGCCGAACCGGCCAAAACACTGGCTGAGGTCAGCGAAAACTCACGACGTTTCATTGCAAATCACTCCTTGTGGGGGGTCAGACGGGGCGGCGTTCAAAAAGTTCAGCCGAGATCGTCAACGATGGGTCAACGCTTGAAATAACGCGGTACTAGCGCTGCACGCGGACCAGGGTGGTGTCGCCACCGGCACTTTCCAGCTTGTCTTTGGCGCGCTCGGCATCGTCGCGTTTGGCGTAGGGGCCCATGCGGACGCGGTAGACCGTGCGGCCCGACTGCTCGCGCTCGGTGACCTTGGCTTCCATGCCCATCATGGCCAGCTTGGCGCGCTGGGCTTCGGCATCTTCGGTGGTGCGGAACGCACCGGCCTGCACAAAGTACTCAAACGGCTCGGCGGTGGGGGCCAGCCCCGACGGGGCGGCGGCCACGGTGCTGGGCACCGCCTTGGCTTTGGCCTTGGCCAAGTCGCCCAGGGGGTCGGCGCTGGTGGCGGGTGCGCTCGCGGTGGATTTGGGATCTGGCTTGGCCACCGGTTTGGCCGCTACCGACGCTGGCGGATTTACCGGGACGGCAGCCGGGGCTGGCATGGCCGCGCTGAGATCGGGGGCCGCGTCGGGCGTGGCCGCAGGCACGACCGGGCGCACCGGGTTTTTGCCGTGCAGCGGGGTGTTGGGGTCCCAATCCTTGTTCTTCTGGGTTTCGGCCGCGTCGTGGTCGGCACCGCTGATTTGGGTCTTGCCGCTCATGAATGGAATGGGCACTTTGGTGACGTAGACCGCCACCGCCAGCGCCGACCCCAGGCCCACGACCACCCCAATGATGAAGCCGATGATGGTGCCGCCGCTTTGCTTTTGCTTTTTCATACTTGCTATCACTTACATTTTTTCAGGAGCACTCACGCCCAATACCGCCAAACCATTGTGCAGCACCTGGGCACAGGCGGCGACCAGGGCCAGACGGGCCAATTTCAAGGCCTCGTCGTCGACCAACACGCGCTCTGCATCGTAATAACTGTGCAGATTGGCGGCCAGCTCGCGCAGGTAGAAGGTCACGTCGTGCGGCGCAAAACCTTCGGTGGCCGCCGTCAGCATCTCGGGGTACTTGGCCAGCTGCAGCATCAGCGTCTGCGCCTGCGGCACCAGCAGCGACGACACATCAACGCCTTGCAGACTAGCCACATCGACGCCCGAGTCGCGCAGCATTTTTTGGATGCGGGCATGGGCGTACTGCACGTAGTACACCGGGTTGTCGTTGTTCTGCGAACGCGCCAGGTCGATGTCGAAGGTGTATTCGGTGTCCGGCTTGCGGCTGAGCAGGAAGAAACGCACCGCGTCCTTGCTGGTCCAGTCGATCACATCGCGCAGCGTCACATAGCTGCCGGCGCGCTTGGAAATTTTCACCTCTTCGCCGCCGCGCACCACCCGTACCATGGTGTGCAGCACGTAGTCGGGGTAGCCCAGGGGAATGCCCACATTGGCGGCCTGCAGCCCGGCGCGCACGCGGGCGATGGTGCCGTGGTGGTCGGTGCCCTGGATGTTCACCACCTTGGTGAAACCGCGCTGCCATTTGGCGATGTGGTAGGCCACGTCGGGCACAAAATACGTGAAAGTGCCGTCTTGTTTGCGCATCACGCGGTTTTTGTCATCACCGTAGTCGGTGGACTGCAGCCAGAGCGCGCCGTCTTGCTCGTAGGTTTTGCCTGCGTCTTGCAGCATTTGCACGGTGGCGGCGACCTTGCCGCTGGTGTACAGGCTGGACTCCAGGTAGAAGTTGTCGAACTTCACCTGAAAGGCCTGCAAATCCAGGTCTTGCTCGCGGCGCAGATAGGCCACGGCAAATGCGCGGATCGAATCCAGGTCGGCCACATCGCCCGAGGCGGTGACTTTACGGTCGTCGGCCTTGACGGACTTCTTGGCCAAAAAATCGTTGGCAATATCGGCGATGTACTCACCGTTGTAGAAGTTCTTGCTGACCGGGTTGTCGGGGTCGGTGGGCCAGCAGGTATCGCCCGGCTTAAAGCCCTGCGCACGCAGCTGCGTGCTGGTGGCCAGAGTGCCGATCTGCACGCCCGCGTCGTTGTAATAGAACTCGCGGTACACGTCCCAGCCCTGGGTGGCGTACAGGTTGCAGATGGCGTCGCCCAAAGCGGCCTGGCGGCCATGGCCTACGTGCAGCGGGCCGGTGGGGTTGGCGGAGACAAATTCCACCAGGATGCGCTGGCCGTTGGCGGGCTGCACACCAAAGCTGGCCCCGGCGGCCAGCACTTCGCGCACGATTTCCTGCTTGGCGGCGGGTTTGAGCTTGATATTGATAAAGCCGGGCCCGGCGATGTCGATGGCCTCGACCCAGCGCTCAAAAGCAGGCTGCTCCAGCAGGGCCGCGCGCAGGTTTTCACCCAGTTGGCGCGGATTCAGCTTGAGCGGCTTGGCAAGTTGCATGGCGGCGGTGCAGGCGAAATCGCCGTGGGCGGCGACCTTGGGGGACTCGAACGCGGCTTTGGCACCGGCGCCGGGGGCAATTTTTTCCAGCCCGACGGCCAGCGCCGCGAGCAATTCATGTTTGACTGAGAGCATGCAGCGATTTTACGGGGGCCGTCATCCGACTTGCGGGATGCGCCGTTATAGGGTGCAATCCCTTCACCCAACGCCGTTGGGCACCGGATTAACACCCCATCCCTCTTTCTGGAGCTCGCATGAAAAAACTGTTCCCCCTTATCGCTGCCTTGGGTCTTGTCTGTTCCTTCGGCACGGTCCATGCGGCCGACAAGGAAAAGACACCCCAGCAAATGAAAATGACCACGTGCAACGCCGATGCCAAGACCAAGGCGCTCAAAGGCGACGAACGCAAGAAGTTCATGAGCGAATGCCTGAGCGCCAAGGCCGATATGCCTATGGCTGCAGCCTCCGACGGCAAAACCGCCCAGCAAATGAAAATGACCACCTGCAACGCCGATGCCAAGACCAAGGCCGTCAAGGGCGACGAGCGCAAAAAATTCATGAGCGAATGCCTGAAGGGCTAAGCCCCCAGCCCTCTCCTCAAAACCCGGTTAGCCGGGTTTTTTTACGTCCACACCCGTCCAGAAACCCGGCTGGCCGTAATGCAGCTTTAAAAAATCAATCCACAGCCGCACCCGCAGCGGTAAATGCTTGCGCTGGGCAAACACCGCGTAAATACCGTTGGGCGGCGCGGCAAACGCATCCAGTACCGACACCAGTTGGCCGCTGGCGATTTCGGCCTCGACCTCCCAGGTGCTACGCCAGGCGATACCGTAGCCCGCCAGGCACCAATCGTGCAGCACCTGCCCGTCAGAGCAGACCAAGGGGCCGCTGGGCTTGGTGTAGAAAACTGCGGCACGGTCTTTGTCGGGCAGGGTAAAAGCCCAGCCCCGTGTTTGCGACGCCTCGCTGGACAGCCCCAGGCAGTCGAATTTGGCCAAATCGGCGGGCTGCTGCGGCGTGCCAAAGCGCTTCAAAAAAGCCGGGGTGGCCACGCACAGGCGGCGGTTGTCGGCCAGCCGCACGCTCACCAGGCTGGAATCGGGCAAATCCCCCACCCGCACCGCGCAGTCAAAACCCTCGCCGCCCAGGTCCACCACGCGGTCGCTGAGGTTCAGCGCCACCGTCACCTCAGGGTGCCGCTCGCGGAACCAGGGCACCAGCGGGGCCACGTGGCGGCGGCCAAACCCGGCGGGCGCAGTGATGCGCAAATGCCCGCTGGCCTGCACGCCCCCGGCTGACACACTGGCCTCGGCATTCGCCAGGTCGGCCAGCACGCGCTGGCAGTCTTCCAGAAACGCGCTGCCCTCGTGCGTCAGGCTGATACGCCGGGTGGTGCGCAGCAGCAGCTTGACGCCCAGGCGCTCCTCCAGCGCGTCCAGCCGCCGCCCGATGATGGCCGGGGCCACGCCTTCGGCCTGGGCCGCGGCCGTCAGGCTGCCGCGCGCCACCACGGCCACAAAGGATTCCAGGGTTTTCAGGCGGTCCATAGCTAAAATTTATAAAAAATAGGGCTCCAGCGCAGGTAGCACCTGCGCAAGAAGCTATTGATTCAATAGCATCAGGTTTTCGATCTCGGCATCGCCATAACCCAGTTCGCGCAGCAGCTCGGCGCTGTGTTCGCCCAGGCGGGGCGGGTTCAGGCGCAGGCCAGCGCGCTGGCCGTCCAGCGTCAGCGGCAGCAGCACGGTGTGGGTGGCGCGGCCATCGGGCAGGGTCATGGGGGCCAGGCCGCCGGTGGCCAGCAGATGCGGGTCGTCCAGCAGGTCGTGCGGGCGGGTGATGGGGGCGTAGGGCAGCGCGTTGGCTTCAAACACTGCCGCAATCTCGCTGGCGCTGAACGGGGCCATGCGCGCGCGCAGCGCCGGTATCAGCCAGTCGCGGGCATGCACCCGGTCGTTATTACTGGCCAGCCGCGGGTCGCCCACTAGGTCGTCGATGCCAAACAGCCCGCAAAACAGCTTCCAGGCCGAGTCGCTGACCACGGCCAAAAAGATCTGCTCACCGTCTTTGACCTTGAACACGTCGTAAATGCCCCAGGGCGAAATGCGCTCGGGCATGGGCGCGGCGGGCTGGCCAGTCACGGCAAATTGCAGCATGTGCTGGGCTACCAGAAACACATTGTTCTCAAACAGCGCGCTCTGCACCTCTTGGCCCAGCCCCGTTTTTTCGCGCTGGGCCAGGGCCGCCATGGCCCCGATCGCGCCAAACATGCCGCCCATGATGTCATTGACGCTGCTGCCCGCGCGCAGCGGGTCGCCGGGGCGGCCGGTCATGTAGGCCAGGCCGCCCATCATTTGCACCACCTCGTCCAGCGCGGTGCGGTGCTCGTAGGGGCCGGGTAGAAAGCCCTTATGGCTGACGTAAATGAGGCGCGGGTTCAGCTTCTTCAACGTGGCGTAGTCCAGCCCCAGCTTGGCCATGGTGCCGGGCTTGAAGTTCTCGCTAACGATGTCGGCCGTGGCAATCAGGCGCAGCACCGCCTCCTTGCCCTCGGGCGTTTGCAGGTCCAGCGCCAGGCTTTTCTTGTTGCGGTTGAACAGCGCAAAAAAACCCGCCCCGGCTCCTATCAACTGGCGCGTGGCATCGCCTTGGCGGCCATGGCCGATGGACTCGACCTTGATGACTTCGGCCCCCAAATCCCCCAGCACCAGGCCGCAGGTGGGGCCCATCACCATGTGGGTGAATTCGACGACACGGATGTGCGCGTAGGGCAGCGTGCCTGAAGGAGGTGCGGCGGGTGCGGACTCTGGGTCAGCAGCGTGGGGGTCGGCCATACAGATTTCTCTCGGTTTTCAGGGCAATCGGGTGTGGGGCGTAGATTACCTGCATTTTGGTCACGTATAAATGCAATTTAATCTTGTTAATACGCCTTAAAGGTTGCAATACAGTAGGCCCATCGTTTGCTTTATTCTCCGTCCACCCCGTCCGACTTTCTACCTTCCACCGCAAAGGCGCATCCCCATGACCGCACGCACCACCCGCCACCAGCTCCAGGTTGCCACCGTTCTCGAACGCTTCATTGACGAAAAAGTGCTGCCCGGCACGGGCGTGGACAGCGCCCGGTTTTGGAGCGGGTTCGATGCCATCGTGGCCGACCTGGCCCCCAAGAACATCGCCCTGCTGGCCGAGCGGGATCGCCTGCAAATTGAGCTGGACACCTGGCACAAAGCCCACCCCGGCCCCATCACCGACATGCCTGCCTACCGCGCGTTTCTGGAATCCATTGGCTACCTGGTGCCCATGCCTTTGAATGTGACCGCCACCACCGCCAACGTAGATGCCGAACTGGCCCTGCAGGCCGGCCCGCAGCTGGTGGTGCCGGTGCTGAACGCCCGCTACGCCCTGAACGCCGCCAACGCCCGCTGGGGCAGCCTGTACGACGCGCTGTACGGCACGGACGCGATTCCCGAAGCCGGTGGTGCCGAAAAAGGCAAGGGCTACAACCCGGTGCGCGGTGCCAAGGTCATTGCCTTCGCCCGCAACGTACTCGACCAGGCCGCGCCGCTGGCCAATGGTTCGCACAAGGACGCCACCGGCTACAGCGTGCTGCATGGCCAGCTGGTCATCACCCTGCACAACAGCAGCACCAGCCTGGCCCACCCCGAAGCCTTTATCGGCTACCAGGGCGAGCCCGCCGCGCCCACCTCCATCCTGCTGCAGCACAACGGCCTGCATATCGACATCCAGATCGACCGCAGCACCACCATCGGTAAAACCGATGCCGCAGGCATCAGCGACGTGGTGCTGGAAGCCGCGCTGTCCACCATCCTGGACCTGGAAGACTCGGTGGCGGTGGTGGATGCCGAAGACAAAGTGCTGGCCTACAGCAACTGGCTGGGCATCCAGCTCGGCACGCTGACCGAAGAAGTGCAAAAGGGCGGCGGCAGCTTCACCCGCCGCCTGAACGCCGACCGCGTCTACACCGGAGCCAACGGCGGCCAGGTCACCCTGCATGGCCGTTCGCTGATGTTTGTGCGCAACGTCGGCCATTTGATGACCAACCCGGCCATTCTGTACGGCAACGGGCAGGAAATCCCCGAGGGCATCTTGGACGCGATGGTCACCGTCACCATCGCCATGCACGATTTGCAGCGCACGAGCAACGCGGGCCAGATTCGCAACTCGCGCACCGGCTCGGTCTACATCGTCAAGCCCAAAATGCACGGCCCGGCCGAAGTGGCCTTCGCCTGCGAGCTGTTTGGCCGCGTGGAAGCCGTGCTGGGCCTGCCAGAAAACACCGTCAAGCTCGGCATCATGGACGAAGAGCGCCGCACCAGCGTGAACCTGAAAGCCTGCATCGCCGCCGCCAGCGCCCGCGTGGCCTTCATCAACACCGGCTTCCTGGACCGCACCGGCGACGAAATGCACACCGCCATGCACGCCGGCCCGATGATCCGCAAGGGCGACATGAAGTCCAGCGCCTGGATCGCCGCGTACGAAAAGAACAACGTGCTGGTCGGCCTGGGCTGCGGCCTGCGCGGCAAAGCCCAGATCGGCAAAGGCATGTGGGCCATGCCCGACCTGATGCACGCCATGCTGGAGCAAAAAATTGCCCACCCCAAGGCCGGTGCCAACACCGCCTGGGTGCCCAGCCCCACCGGCGCGACCCTGCACGCCCTGCACTACCACCAGGTCAAGGTGTCGGACATCCAGATTGGCCTGGAAAAAATCGATGCTAACGGCGAGCGCGACCACCTGCTGAACGCCCTGTTGCAAATCCCCGTCACCGCCACGCCGCACTGGAGCGCCGCCGAGAAACAGCAGGAGCTGGACAACAACGCCCAAGGCATCTTGGGCTACGTGGTGCGCTGGGTGGACCAGGGCGTGGGCTGCTCCAAGGTGCCCGACATCCACAACATCGGCCTGATGGAAGACCGCGCCACCCTGCGCATCAGCAGCCAGCACATGGCGAATTGGTTGCTGCACGGTGTGGTGACAAAAGCCCAGATCACCGAAACCTTCGAGCGCATGGCCGCCGTGGTGGACGGCCAGAACGCGGGCGACGCGGTGTACCAAAACATGGCGGGGCACTTCACTACCAGCGCGGCGTACAAAGCGGCGTGCGATTTGGTGTTCAAGGGGCTGGAGCAACCCAGCGGCTA
>NZ_JBDTEM010000405.1:0-2869 GCF_039922535.1 Rhodoferax sp.
CCTTTTACCCAGGATGCCTGGGACGATGCCAAGACCCAGGCCCTGCGCAACCTGACGGTGCAGCGTTTCCCCACCGGGGAAATCAGCAACAGCCTGGCGGACATCGACCCCGACACGCAAACGGCCCAACTCAATGTCACCTTGGCATCCGGCCCGGCCTATCGGTTTGGCCCGCTAGATTTGCGCGGCCTGCAGCGCTACAACGCAGAGTTGGTCAGCCGCCTGGCCCAACTGCCCACCGGAGCCGACTACAGCCAGGCGCAACTGCTGCAAACCCAGCAGCGGCTGGCCGACAGTGGCTACTTCGACTCGGTATTTTTGACCCTGGACACCAGTGGCGACCCGCAAGCCGCGCCCGTGGTGGCCCAATTGCGCGAGGCCAAACTGCAAAAATTGGTACTGGGCGTAGGCTTTAGCACCGACAGCGGGCCGCGCCTGTCGGTCGAGCACACCCACCACCAGTTGCCTTGGCTGCAGTGGCGCGCCATCTCCAAGCTCAGCCTGGACAAAGACACGCAAACCCTGGGCACCGAGCTCACCGGCCCGCCCGATGCCAGCAACTGGCGCTGGGTGACTTCGGCCCAGGTTCAGCACCAGGATCTGAGCGCCACCATTACCAATAGCCAGCGCCTGCGGGCCGGGCGCACCCAGGGCAACGACCACATCGACCGCAACGTCTACCTGCAATACGACCACGCGCTGACCACTAGCGGCACCGACCCCACGATTGCATCCAGCGCGATCAGCGCCAACTACGCCTGGACGCGGCGCGACTTTGACGACATCCGTACCCCCACCCAAGGCTACGGTGTCGCAGTAGAACTAGGCGGCGGCCTCACCTTGGGGGCCGACCGCCAACCCTACACGCGCACACTGACCCGCTGGCTGGGCTACGTTCCGTTGGGCAAGCTGCTGCCCGGCGATGGCCTGTTCATGCGGGCGGGCCGCCTGGCGCTGCGGGCCGAAGCGGCTGCCGTGGTGGCAAAAGCAGATGCCAATGTCCCAAGCACCCAAGAATTTTTAACCGGCGGGGATACCACGGTGCGCGGCTACGGCTACCAGGAAATCGGCGTGGTTGGCAGCAGCGGATCTGTGACCGCCGGGCGCTACATGGCTTCGGGCAGCTTTGAGTGGCAGCGCCCCATCATCGTCAACGGCAAACCCAGCGCCTGGGAGACGGCCCTGTTTGTCGATGCCGGAGCCGTCGCCAATACGGTGAAGGCCCTGGAAGCCAAAGTCGGCGTAGGCGGCGGCGTGCGCTGGCGCAGCCCCGTGGGGCCGGTACAAATAGACCTGGCCTACGGCGTAGCCACACGCAAGGTACGCCTGCACATGAGCGTAGGGTTCAGCTTTTGAGTACCGAAAAAGCCCCTGCCGCCAAGCCACGCTGGATGCCCTCGCGTAAACGCCTGCTGTGGCTGCTGTGCGCGCCGCTGCTGGTACTGGCCGCGCTGGCCACCGTGGCCGGTACGCTCTGGGTCTGGCTGGGCACCGACACCTCGCTGGCCAGCACACTGGCCCGTGCCGCTGTCTACCTCCCCGCAGGCCATACGCTGGAAACCAGTGGTGTGACCGGCTCGGTCCGCCAGGGCGGTCACATCGGCAGCCTGGCCTACCGCAGCCCCAGCCTGCAAGTAGAGGCCCAAGACATCGCGGTGGACTGGCAACTCGACGGGCTGCTGCAGCGCGAACTGCGCCTGGGCCGGCTGCACATCGCCCAGCTGCGCATTGCGCAAACCCCGTCCACCGAGCCCACGGTGCTGCCGTCGGAGATCGTGCTGCCCCTGCAGGTAGACCTGCCGTTCGAGATTGCCGATCTGCGCTGGCAAGGCCCACCGGCGCTGCAACTCACGCAGTTGGCTGGGCACTACCGCTATGACGGCAACCAGCACCAGCTGACCGTTAACGGTGTCAAAGTCGCCTCGGGCCAGTACGCAGGCCAGGCTACGCTGCTGGCCCGCAGCCCGCTCACGCTGCAAGCCCATGTGCAAGGCAGCGTGGACACCACCCTGCCCGGCAACACCCGACCCACCACCGTTGCAGCTACCGCGTCCGCCAGCGGACCTTTGGCAGGGCAAGATGCGCTGCTGCAAATACAGGCCCAGCTCACGCCCAGCTCACCCACCGCCCTGCAGGCCACGCTAACCGCCCAAATTCACCCCTGGGTCGAGCAACCGGTGCACCAGGCCGATGCCACGTTCCAGCAACTCAACCTGGCCGACCTGTGGCCAGACGCACCGCAGACCCTGCTCAACGGCAATGCCCACGTACGCCCCGACCCCGTAGCCAATGGCACGGCATGGCGCGCTGAAGCCTCGCTCGACAACCGCCTGAGCGGGCCTTGGGATACACACCGCGTGCCACTAGACCACGCCAACACCCGACTGCACTACCAACAAGGCGCTTGGGTCATTGAGTCGCTGAGCGCCCAGCTCGGCAAGGGCGATGTACAGCTTAAAGGCCGCTGGACCGGCGCGGACGCTACCGACTGGACGGCAGAAGCCAGGCTGTTGCGCATCAACCCCGCCGCCCTCCACACCCGCATGGCCCCCGCCTTGCTGGATGGGCGCGTCACCGCCAGCAGCACCGCCGCAGCCATCCGTTTCGATGCCGCCCTGCAACCCTCCGCCAAAGCGACCGCCATTGCCGCTCTGCAAGGCCTGCGCATCCAGACTGCCCAGGCCACTGGCCGCTGGTCTGCAGGCACTCTCAACCTGTCGGTTCTGAAACTACAAACCGATGACGCACTGCTACAAGGCCAACTGGACCTGACCCTCGCCACCCGCGCCGCCAAAGGCAAGCTGCACCTGACGCTGCCTGGCGCACAGGCCGATGTGCAGGGCCAAATTAGCGCCTCGCAAGGGGCAGG
>NZ_JBDTEM010000406.1:0-11010 GCF_039922535.1 Rhodoferax sp.
AGGTACTGGCCGTGCTGGCCATCATCATCGTCGGCAAGTCCATCGCCGCCGCCGCGCTGGTGCTGGTGTTTCGCTATCCACTCAATACCGCCTTGAACGTGTCGGCCAGCCTGGGGCAGATTGGCGAGTTCTCGTTCATTTTGGCCGGGCTAGGTGCCAGCCTGGGCCTGCTGCGACCCGAGGGACAAAGCCTGATTCTGGCCGGTGCGCTGCTGTCGATTGCGGTGAATCCACTGGTGTTCAAGGGCGCCGACTGGCTGGAGCAGTGGCTGGAGTCCCACCCGGCCCTGGCCGCCAAATTCGCCCGCAGCACCGACCCGCTGTCGGAGCTGCCCATGGCCACCGACGAAAAATACCTGTCCCGGCAGGTGGTGCTGGTGGGCTATGGCCGCGTGGGCAAGCGCCTGGCGGCCGAGCTGCATGCGCAAGACATCCCCTTCGTGGTCGTCGAGCAAAACCGCGAACGCGTCGAGCAATTGCGCGCCAGCGGCATCACCGCCGTGTCGGGCGATGCCGCCGATGCCGGGGTGCTGATCCAGGCCCACATCGCCCGCGCCAGCATGCTGGTGATCGCCGCACCCGATGCCTTCAACGTGCGCCAGATGGTGGCCCACGCCCGCATGCTGAACCCGCACATCGAAACCGTGGTGCGCACCCACAACGCAGCCGAAGCGGCCCTGCTGGCGCAGGAAAACATGGGCCGCGTGTTTCTGGGCGAGGACGAACTGGCGCACAACATGGGACGGCATGTGCTGGAGCGCTTCGGCAAGGCGGCGTAAGGCTATTCCTTACAACACCCCCGCCTCCAACGCCTGCAGGTAGATGAACTCTGGTGCTTCCACGCCGGCCTGCTTTCGGATCTCGACCAGGCGGGGGGATTCGAAGAATTGCCGGGCCTGGGCAATCGATACCCACTGCGAGAAATGGACGATCTTGTTGGCGTCGGCCTGGTAGCGCAGCACCTGGTAGCTGCGCTCCCCGGCCTCTTTGCGGATGGCAGCCGCAGCGTCAAAAACCTTCTTCCAGGCGCTGTAGTCCTGCACAGCGTGGATGATCAGTACATAGTCCATGGTGTCTCCGGGTAGTGGGGCGCGCGGCCTTGGAAATCGGCACCAAGGCGATCGCAGATATCTTAACCAAATACGGTTCCCGCGCAGGTGGTACCTGCGCAGGCAGCTACTTATTCAATAGCAAACTGGCGTTTCTGCAAAGAGGCATTTCCGGGGTGCAGATATCGGCATCCAAGGTTTTGCACGACGACAGGCCTGGGTGTAAACAGCGCCTAAATTAGGCATGAAATAAGACTCTGGTGCTTATTCAGCCTGCACGGGCAGCTCTATTCAATGGAGGGGCTGGATACCGGAGGATTCTGGCCGTTGGTGACATAGCCGCCGGTGGAATGGGCATCGGACACGCTCAGCCACTGCACCGTGTTGCGACCACGGCCTTTGGCGGCGTACAGGGCTTTGTCCACGGTGTCAAGTAAACGCGTTTCGGTACACACCACACCACCGAGGCAAGTGGCAACCCCCAGGCTGACGGTGATGTGCTGGGCCACCTGCGAGCGGGCATGGTCCAGCTGCAGGGCCAGCACGGCTTGGCGTATTTTCTCGGCAATCCGGGTGGCCCCGGACGGATCGAAGGACGGCAGGATGATGATGAATTCTTCACCGCCGTAGCGCGCAAAGATGTCAGAGAGTCGATTCAGCTGGGATTGCGCCGCGCCCACCACGGCTTGCAGCACCCGGTCGCCCGCCGGGTGGCCGTAGGTGTCGTTGTATTTTTTAAAGTAATCCACATCCAGCATCACCAGCGATAGCGGGGTTTTCTGGCGCTGGGCGCGGCTCAATTCGATGGCCAGTTTTTGGTCGAAATATTTGCGGTTGTAGATGCCGGTCAGGCCGTCGATCACCGCCTCGCGCGAGAGTTTTTCGGTGCGCGACTGCAGCATCCGCTCGCGCTTCATAAAGCTGCTGGTATCGGCAATTTGCAGCATCACTAAAAAACCATCGTCACTGGCAATGTCGTGACGCAACGGCACCAGGGTCAGTGACTGAGGCATGCGCTGTTGCGGGCCTTTCACAGCATCTTCGGGGCGCTGGTAGAGCGGCAGCGGCGTGCGGTGCAGCACGTTGGACAGCACCACTGGCAGCTTGTAGGTCAGCACGTTTTTCAGGGCGCTGATAAAGGACAGCGACAGGTCGTTGGCAAACACCGATTCGAGCGTACGGCCCAACGCCGCCGGTGCTTCAATGCCACTGTGGCGCACCACCCAGGCGTTCCACAACAGCACCTCGCCGCGCGGGTTGAGCACAATCAGGCCGGTGTTGAGCGCGTCCACCATCTGGGACCAGGGCAGCAACGGCGCAAGGAGGCTGGCAGGCATAGAGGCCGGGGATAGGTTCAAATGCGCGATAGAAATGCATCCAGGGCACTGATCAGCCCTTCTAGCGAACTGGAACTGAGCAAGAAAACCAGATAGCCCTGGGTGTCCCGTTTTTCGATGGTCAGGTCGATATGCAGCACCAGCACCATCGGCTGGCTCTCGTCGGACATCAGCTTGCCGATCACGGTGTCGGCACCGTCCACCGAGTATTCAGGCAGGGTGCTGCTCAGGCCAACGCCCAACATGTCTGCAATGGCCGATAGGCAGGCATTCAAGATCACGTTGCCCAGCTCGCACATGGCCTCGTGCTCGAAGTCCACCAGGTCCTCCACGTTGACCTGCGAACCCAGCATTTCCTGCACGATTTCCAGTGCTTTTTCTTCGCGGAAAAGCAGCGTGGCATCCAGGCTGAACGGGCCGCCAAACTTTTGCCGCACCGCGCCCAACCGCCCGCCTTGCAGAGACAGCATTTCGGCATTGACATCGGTACGGTCAAAAAACTGGATGCGCGGCACCGACAGCAGTACCTCGTCGCCCACGATCTCACTCAGGCTGGCGGCGGCCTGGCCTGCACCCACGTTAAACACCTCGGTCAAGGCATCCAGTTGCAGGTCAGACAGGGCGATCACGTGGCGCTTTCAAAAAAAGTAATCGCCTCGGTCACGCTTTTGTCGCTCACGGGTTTGGCGACAAACTTCACGCCCAGCTCGGCCGCGCGGGTCTTCTGGCTTTCTTGGATGTTGGCCGAAAACAGCGCCAGCCGCAGCCCAGGATGGTCGCGCTTGAGTCGCTCGGCCGCATCGGTCCCCAGCATGCCGGGCATATTGATGTCCATGGTGCAGTAAGTGAAGGTCTGGGCCACGGCCAAGGCCAGCGCTTCGTCTCCACTGGTGGCCTCCACCAGCGTCCAGCTAGGGCGCTTGGCCTGTACCAAGGTGCGGATCATCATGCGCGATACCCGGCTGTCGTCTACGATCAAAAGTGAGGTTGCAGGGGTGGGAGTGGTCATGGGAGGGAGGCCTTTTAGCGCATAAAAACGATTGTCGCTCTAAGCAGAGTGTCTGTGTCAGGATGTTACCAACCGATTGCCCGCGGTACTCCCCAGACGTGTAAAAATTAGTTTAATTTCCCGCCCCTTCAATCCCCTTTAGTTCGCCGCCATAAGGCCCATAAGGCTCCCCCTATGCTTGACCTCCTGGTTACCCACGCCACATTGCCCG
The DNA here is from genome assembly GCF_039922535.1 of Rhodoferax sp. Classification (GTDB taxonomy): domain Bacteria; phylum Pseudomonadota; class Gammaproteobacteria; order Burkholderiales; family Burkholderiaceae_C; genus Rhodoferax_B. The sequence goes on from NZ_JBDTEM010000406.1 coordinate 3,607, forward strand.
ACGGACGCACCGGCATGTCGATTGCTGTGCAAAACGGCCGCATCACCGAAGTCACAGCCGGCCTGAACGCCCCCGCACAACAAACCATTGATGCCCAGGGCCTGTTGGTCAGCCCGCCGTTTGTCGATGCGCATTTCCACATGGATGCCACGCAGAGCTACGGCCTGCCGCGCGTCAACCAAAGCGGCACCCTGCTCGAAGGGATTGCGCTGTGGGGTGAGCTGAAACCCGATCTGACCCAGGAAGCCTTGGTGCAGCGCGCCCTGGCCTACTGCGACTGGGCGGTGGGCAAGGGACTGCTGGCCATCCGCAGCCACGTCGATATTTGCGACCCACGCCTGCTGGCCGTCGAAGCCCTACTGGAGGTGAAACACCTGGTCGCGCCCTACCTGGACCTGCAACTGGTGGCCTTCCCGCAAGACGGTGCCCTGCGCGACCCGCTGGCCATGGACAAGCTCAAGCGCGCACTCGACATGGGCGTGGACGTGGTCGGTGGCATCCCCCACTTCGAGCGCACCATGGCCGACGGTGCGCTCAGCGTCAAACTGCTGTGCGAGCTGGCCGCCGAACAAGGCAAGCTGGTCGATATGCACTGCGACGAGTCCGACGACCCGATGTCGCGCCACATCGAAACCCTGACCTATGAGACCCAGCGCCTAGGCCTGCAGGGCCGCGTCACGGGCTCACACCTCACCTCCATGCACAGCATGGACAACTACTACGTGTCCAAGCTTCTGCCGCTGATGGCCGAGGCGCAGATCAACGTGGTCAGCAACCCGCTGATCAACATCACCCTGCAGGGCCGGGGCGACACCTACCCCAAGCGCCGCGGCATGACGCGCGTGCCCGAAATGATGGCCCACGGCCTTACGGTCGCCTTGGGCCAGGACTGCGTGATGGACCCCTGGTACAGCCTCGGCAGCGGCGACATGCTGGAAGTGGCCAGCATGGGCCTGCACGTGGCGCAAATGACCAGCCAGGCGGCGATGCGCCAGTGCTTTGATGCGGTGACGGTCAACCCGGCCAAAATTTTGCAGCTCGACGGCTATGGCCTGGAGGCCGGTTGCTGGGCCGACTTTGTGCTGCTGCAAGCGCAAGACCCGATCGAGGCCATCCGCCTGCGCGCCACCCGGCTGCAGGTCTTCAAGCGCGGCAAGCTGCTGGCGCAAACCCCGGCAGCCACGGCGCGGCTGGACCTGCCGGGTCGGCCTGGCAGCACCGATTGGCTGCTACGCAAAGTCGGCTAGACTTGCTATGCTTTATATAGCTTTTGGCGCAGGTGGAATATGCGCTGGAGGCACTTTTTCTATAAATTTCGCTTAACGCCCAGCCCAAAAGGCGCGCTGCATGGCGATCGTCTCCTGCGCTATTTCCGGCACCGGGCCGATCAAATCCACCGGCTTCTGGCAATGGTCGAACACGTAGCGCGACGACACGCTCATCGTCGGGTTTTCGCTGTGGCTGCCGGTCTCGGCCAGCAATTGCGCTTCGGTTATGCCGTAGACCACGCGGCCGATATTCGCCCAGTAGGCGGTACCGGCGCACATGCAGCAGGGTTCCACCGCCGTGTACAGGGTGCAACCCCATAAAAACGCGGGGCTGAAGTTGGTGGCGGCCACCCGTGCCAGCGTGGATTCGGCGTGGTTCACGGTGTCGATATTGCACTGCTCCAGCAACACCGTTTCGTGGTCGGGGCCGACCAGTACCGCGCCAAACGGATGGTGCCCCAAATCCACGGCGCGCAAAGCAACCTCGTTGGAGCGGCGCAGGTGGCGCAGCATTTGATCCTGCGTGGGGCGGGTGGATGGTGGCAAGTCGGACATAGTACTTTCTCCGGGATGCTTCACTTTACGTACAAACAGGGGCGCGCGGTTCGGTAGAATCAAAAAGTCAGGAGAGAGTTTTCCCCGCGAAAACCGCCGAAGGCGCAGGACCCCGCTACGTGGGTCTGAACGCTCAGGCAAAAGGACTGACAAGCGCTTGTATAAGCGTCTCCCCCTGGAGAGAAACCCGCCCTGGAGCGGGTTCACCGAAGGCGCAACCCGCAGTCGGCCTGCACCACCGCAAGGCCCGCCCGGCGAATCGCTCAGGTAAAGCGGACAGAGGGGGCCACACATGGTTTTTTAAAAACCGTGATTGTCTGTGTGCCCTCTGAAAGAACCGCCATGTCTGATCTGCCCGCGTCGCTACAGTTGACCCCACTCAACGCCCTGCACCTCGAACTCGGTGCCCGCATGGTGCCCTTTGCGGGCTACAGCATGCCGGTGCAATATCCCGCTGGCCTGATGGCCGAACACCACCATACCCGCACAGCGGCTGGCCTGTTTGACGTATCCCACATGGGCCAGTTGCGCCTGGTCGGCGCGGACGCGGCGGCGGCATTTGAAACCCTCATCCCCGTGGACGTGATCGACCTGCCCGTGGGCAAGCAGCGCTACGGCCTGCTGCTGAACGAGGACGGCGGCATTCTGGACGACCTGATGTTCTTCAAGCGGGCCGACGACATCTTCGTCATCGTCAACGGCGCCTGCAAGGTCCAAGACATCGCCCACATCCAAGCCCACATCGGCCAACGCTGCCAGGTCATCCCCATGCCGGAGATGGCGCTGCTGGCACTGCAAGGCCCGCAGGCCGTCGATGCCCTGTCGCGTCTCGCACCTGGCGTGGAAAAGCTGGTGTTCATGACCGGTGGCCACTTCGATGTGGCGGGCATTCCCTGCTTTTTGACACGCAGCGGCTACACCGGCGAAGACGGATTTGAAATCTCGGTGCATGCCGAACAGGCGGAAGCACTGGCCCGCGCCCTGCTGGCCCAGCCCGAAGTCAAGCCCATCGGCCTGGGTGCACGCAATTCGCTGCGCCTGGAAGCCGGGCTGTGCCTGTACGGGCAAGACCTGGACACGACTACCAACCCGGTGGAAGCGGGCCTGAACTGGGCCATCCAGAAAGTGCGCCGAGCCGGTGGTGCGCGCGAGGGCGGATTCCCTGGCGCTAGCAAAATACTAGCTGCCCTCGCAGGTGGAACCAGCGCCAACACCCGAAAACGTGTAGGACTCGTGGCCCTGGAGCGCATCCCGGTGCGCGAGCACACCGCCCTGCAAGACAGCGCTGGCAACGCCATCGGCGAAGTCACCAGCGGCCTGCTCGGCCCCACGGTGGACAAGCCGATTGCCATGGCCTATGTGGCCCCGGAATTTGCCGCCATCGGCACCCGCATCAACGCCATCGTGCGAGGCAAAATCGTGCCGATGGAAGTCACCTCCATGCCCTTCACCCCGAACAATTACTTTCGCGGCTGATTTTTCAATTTTTACAGGAGCAACCCCATGAGCATCAAATACACCGAAGACCACGAATGGCTGAACATCGAGGGCGACATCGCCACCGTCGGCATCACCACCCACGCACAAGACGCGCTGGGTGATGTGGTGTTTGTGGATTTGCCCGCAGTCGGCACCAGCTTCGCCCAAAAAGACGTGGCCGGTGTGGTCGAGTCGGTGAAAGCCGCTGCCGACGTGTACATGCCCGTCTCTGGCGAAATCACCGAGGTCAACGAAGCCCTGCGCGCCGACCCGGCCCTGGCCAACACCGACCCGCTGGGTGCGGGCTGGTTCTTCAAGGTCAAGCTGTCGGCCCCCGCCGAAGTGGCCGCCTTGCTTGACGAATCCGCCTACAACGCCTTTAGCCAAAACGCTTGATCTCCCTGGACACCGCCCCATGACGACCTCCCTGCACGAACTCGAAAACTCTGCCGAATTCATCGCCCGCCACATCGGTATTGACGCTGCTGACGAAACCCTGATGCTGGAAGTGATCGGCTCCAGTTCGCGCCGGGACCTGATTGACGGCATCGTGCCGCGCTCCATCGCGCGCAGCACGCCCATGGACTTGCCCGCGCCCATCACCGAAGCCGCGGCGCTGGCCGAGCTGAGAGCCATCGCGGCCAAGAACCAGGTGTTTAAAAGCTTCATCGGCCAGGGCTACTACGGCACCCACACGCCCGGCGTGATTTTGCGCAACATCCTGGAAAACCCCGCCTGGTACACGGCGTACACGCCCTACCAGGCCGAAATCTCGCAGGGTCGCATGGAGGCGCTGATCAACTTCCAGACCATGGTCTGCGACCTGACCGGCATGCCCATCGCCAATGCCTCGATGCTGGACGAAGCCACGGCTGCTGCAGAAGCCATGACCCTGGCCAAGCGCAGCGTGAAAAGCAAAAGCAATGTCTTCATCGTGGCGGGCGACTGCCATCCGCAAACCATCGAAGTCATCCAGACGCGCGCCAAGCCGCTGGGCATCGAAGTCAAGGTCAGCACCGCGCTGGAAACCCTGCCCCAGCTGATGGCCAGCGGCGATTTCTTTGGCGTGCTGGCCCAGTACCCGGCCACCAACGGCATGCTGCACGACCTGCGCCCGCTGGTCGGCGTGGCCCATGCCTGCGGCGCCGCCGTCTGCGTGGCGGCCGACCTGCTGGCGCTGACCCTGCTGGTGCCCCCCGGCGAATGGGATGCCGACATCGTCATTGGCAACACCCAGCGCTTTGGCGTAGCCATGGGCAATGGCGGCCCGCACGCGGCCTACATGGCGTGCCGCGATGCCTTCAAACGCTCGCTGCCAGGTCGTTTGGTGGGCGTGAGCGTGGACGCGCATGGCAACCCGGCCTACCGCCTGGCGCTGCAAACCCGCGAACAGCACATCCGCCGCGAAAAAGCCACCTCCAACATCTGTACCGCCCAGGTGCTGCCCGCCGTGCTGGCCAGCATGTACGCGGTCTACCACGGCCCGCAGGGCCTGACCCGCATCGCCCAGCGCGTAGCGCGCTTCACCGCTATCCTGGCGCGCGGCTTGCAGCAAATGGGCTACGAAATCGTCAACGCGCATGCCTTTGACTCGCTCACCGTCAAAACCGACGACGCTAGCGATTTAATAGCTGCTCGCGCACACAACGCCTGCGCAAACCTGCGTTTTCGCTTAAAAAACCATTTAGGCATCTCGCTGGACGAAACCACCACCCGTGGCGATATCGAAATGCTGTGGTCCTTCTTCGTCAAGCCCGGCGAGCCCATGCCGCGCCTGAGTGAGCTGGAAGACAGCGTGGACTCGCTGATCCCCGCCGAGCTGCGCCGCAGCAGCGCCTTTCTGACGCACCCGGTGTTCAACACCCACCACAGTGAAACCGGCATGCTGCGCTACATCCGCGCACTCAGCGACAAGGATTTGGCACTCGACCGCAGCATGATTCCGCTGGGCAGTTGCACCATGAAGCTCAACGCCACCAGCGAAATGGCCCCGGTGACCTGGCCTGAATTCGCCAACATCCACCCCTTCGCCCCCGCCGACCAGCGCCTGGGCTACACCGAGCTGGATGCACAACTGCGCGACTGGCTGTGCCAGGCCACCGGTTACGCCGGCATCAGCCTGCAGCCCAACGCGGGCAGCCAGGGCGAATACGCCGGTCTGCTGGCCATTAAGGCCTACTTTGATGACCACGGCCAGAGCCAGCGCAACATCTGCCTGATCCCCAGCAGCGCCCACGGCACCAACCCCGCCAGCGCCCAGATGGCGGGGCTGAAAGTAGTGGTGACCGCCTGCGATGCCAACGGCAACGTGGACATGGCGGATCTGCAAGCCAAGTGCGAACAGCACAGCCAAGACCTGGCGGTGGTGATGATCACCTACCCCAGCACCCACGGCGTGTTTGAAACCCAGGTCAAGGAACTCTGCGCCCTGGTGCACAGCCACGGTGGCCGTGTGTATGTGGACGGTGCCAACATGAACGCCCTGGTCGGCGTGGCCGCGCCCGGCGAGTTTGGCGGCGACGTGAGCCATCTGAATCTGCACAAAACCTTCTGCATCCCGCACGGCGGCGGCGGCCCCGGTGTGGGCCCGGTCTGTGTGGTGGCCGATTTGATTCCCTACCTGCCCGGCCACGCCACAGCGGGCGACACCCAGCACGGCATTGGCGCCATCAGCGCCGCGCCGCTAGGCAATGCCTCCGTGCTGCCGATCAGCTGGATGTACTGCCGCATGATGGGTGCCGAGGGCTTGCAGCACGCCACCGAAGCCGCCATCCTGGCCGCCAACTACGTCAGCACCAAGCTGGCTCCGCACTACCCGACGCTGTACGCCAGCGCCAACGGCCACGTCGCGCACGAGTGCATCCTGGACCTGCGCCCCATCAAAGACAGCTGCGGCGTGACTGCCGAAGACGTGGCCAAGCGCCTGGCCGACTACGGCTTCCACGCGCCCACACTGAGCTTCCCCGTGCCCGGCACGCTGATGGTGGAGCCTACCGAGAGCGAAACCCTGGCCGAGCTGGACCGCTTCATCTTCGCCATGGTGGCCATCCGCGATGAGATCCGCCAGATTGAGGCCGGTACTTGGCCGCAAGACAACAACCCGTTAAAACACGCGCCGCACACCGCTGCCAGCTTGCTGGGTCCCGAGTGGGACCGGCCGTATGCGCGGGAAGTAGGCGCGTTCCCGCTGGCATCGCTCAAAACCGCGAAGTACTGGCCGCCGGTGGGCCGGGTGGACAACGTGTTTGGCGACCGCAACCTGTTTTGCAGCTGCGTACCCGTGGCGGACTACGCCTAATGGCGTTGCAAGTCCGCCGGGTGGACTACCGCGACCCCATGGAGGCGGCTTCCCTGCTCCAATTGCTGGACATCTACGCCCAAGACCCCATGGGGGGTGGCGCACCGTTGGCCGAAGCAGTCAAGGTCCGCCTGTGCGCCGACCTGGCCCAGCGCCCGCATGCCGCCAGTTTCATCGCCTGGCTGGGTGACGAGCCCATCGGCTTGGCCAACTGCTTTGAGGCCTATTCCACCTTCAAGGCCCAGCCGCTGCTGAACATCCACGACCTGGCGGTGCACCCCGCACACCGAGGCCGCGGCGTGGGACAGGCGCTGCTGGCGGCGGTGGCGCAACATGCCCAGGCGCGGGGCTGCTGCAAGCTGACGCTGGAAGTGTTGACCGGCAACGCAGCCGCCATCGCCAGCTACACGCGCTTTGGCTTCGCGGGCTACCAGCTGGACCCGGCGGCGGGGCACGCAGTGCTGCTGCAAAAGTGGCTGTAAAAGTGGTTGTAAAGGTGCCGGGCTGCTGACGCGGCACAGTTCCTGCAACGGTTTACGCCATGTCCACCTCTGCCACCTCCGTCCACGTCCACACGCTGTTTGAAGATGCACAGGCTATCTTCACCGGCACGCTGTTTGTATCGCTGGCGCTGATCTTGTTTGCCCAGGCGGGCCTGATGACGGGCGGTACGGCGGGGGTGGCTTTTTTGCTGCACTACGCCACCGGCATCACATTGGGCAAGCTGTTCTTTCTGATCAACCTGCCGTTTTACTGGTTCGCCTGGACCCGCATGGGGCGCGAGTTCACTTTCAAAACCTTTAT
>NZ_JBDTEM010000407.1:0-14379 GCF_039922535.1 Rhodoferax sp.
GCCAACCACCGCGTCAGCTTCAGCGCCAACACCCCCGATGTGGCGCTGGAAACCGCTGCCCAGGACCAGCTCAGCGTGGTCCTGCAGCTTGCGGGCATGCTGGCCGCCGACCCCGCCAGCTACCCGACCGGGGCCACCATCGCCATCCAGACCGTCGGCCCCAAAGATGCCGATGTATGGGCCTTCACGGTCGAGGGGCCCGAGAAAAGCTACCTGCCCTACGACAGCATCGACACGCTCAAGCTCACCCGCAACCCGCGCAAGGCGTTTGACCAAAAGGTCGAGCTCTGGCTGCTGCCTAGCATGGGCTACCTGCCCGCCCGGCTCAAGATCACCAACGCCAACGGGGACTTCATCGACCAGCAACTGCGCGCGGTGGAAAAACCCTAGGCCCGTCCACGGTCTCCTTGGGCCCGCGCAGCGGCCGGTTCGGGATGCGGGCCCGGCATCCACAAAAGTGATGAAACCCGCGGGAAAGCGCTAGGGGCGGGGCGGGCCATGGTGCCGCGAAAAGCAGCACAAACGGCTACATTCCGAGGTCGGTGTGCCGCCTGGGCGCAGCTGTGGCACCACGCGCACCGGCAACGCCGCTCTTATCTTGACCACCACCCCTGACGCCCCCTCAACGCTGGACGCACAATGCGCGCCCTTTGCGCTGCTGTGCATCGCGGTGTGGATTTTTGATATCGACCGCCGCCGCATCCTCTGGGCCAACGCGGCCGCACTGCAGGTTTGGCGGGCCGAGTCCTTGGCCGAGCTGCGCGCCCGCGACCTGGGCATCGACATGTCGCCTTCGGTGGCGCAGCGCCTGGCCCAGTACCAGAACGACTTTGTGGCACAGGGTGCGCGCTTCAACGAGCAGTGGACGGTGTACCCGGCGGGCATTCCCGTGGCGCTGACGGTGTGTTTCAGCGGCTTTCGGCTGGACGATGGGCGCATGGCCATGCTGTGCGAGGCATCGACCAACGAACACATGGCCCCGGCGGCCCTGCGCTCGGTCGAGGCGCTGCTGCACACCGCGGTGATGATCACCCTGTACGCCACCGACGGCAGCCCCCTGTACCGCAACCCGGCGGCCCGGGCGGCCCTGGCGATGCCGCTGGAGAGCCTGTTGGAGCATATTGCCGATGCGCGGGCGCATGACCGTTTCGTGGGCCGAGCTAGACGCCCACGGCGTGGCCAAACACACCCTGCTGGTCAAAACCCCGCAAGGTGAGCGCTGGCACGAGCTGTCGGCCCGGCATTGCAAAGACGCGGTCACCGGGCAAAGCGCGATTCTGGTCAGCGAGACCGACATCAGCACCGTCAAACACACCGAAGAGCGGGCCCAATACCAGGCGCTGCACGATGCCCTCACCGGCCTGCCCAACCGCAGCTATGTGCTCAAGCGCTTTCAGCAGCTGCAAGCGCATATGGAGTCCACCGCCCACCAGGCGATATCCCCAACCGCAGAACAAGCGGCGCTGATCTTTATCGACTTGGACCACTTCAAAGATGTCAACGACACCCTGGGCCACGCCGTCGGCGATGCGCTGCTGGTACAGGTGGCCCAGCGCCTGCGCCAGGTCACGCGCGGCACCGACCTGGTGGCCCGGCTGGGCGGCGATGAATTCCTGATCTTCCTGACCTCGGCCGACCTGGATGGCGAGCTGGCGCAGATCCAAACCCGCCTGCTGCACAGCGTGGCGCAACCGCTGTTTCTGGGTGGCACCGAAGTCCGCGTCACGCCCAGTGCGGGGGTGGCACTGTACCCGCGCGACGGCAGCGACATCCAGACCTTGATGCGCAACGCCGACCTGGCGATGTACGCCGCCAAAGAAAGTGGCCGCAACGCATTTGCGTTCTACCAACCGGCCATGTCCGCAGCCCTGCACAGCCGCACCGAAATGGAGGCCGAGCTGCGCCAGGCGGTGGAGCGCAATGCGTTCACGGTGTACTTCCAGCCGCGTGTAGACGTGGCCACGGGGCAGATCACCGGGGCCGAGGCCCTGGTGCGCTGGCAACACCCGGTGCGCGGCCTGCTGCCGCCCGATGTGTTCATTGCCACCTGCGAGCGCACCGGGTTGATCCGCCCTATCGGCAATTTTGTGCTGCAACAGGCCGCCGCCCAGCAAGCCCGCTGGGCACACGCGGGCTACGACTTGCTGGTGTCGGTCAACCTCAGCGCCTACCAGCTGATGCACCCGGCCTTGCTGGCTGACATTGCGGCCGCGCTGGCCCCCGCGCAGGGCCAGGCCCAGGGGCTGGAGCTGGAGATCACCGAATCCATGCTGCTGGACAACGACCCGCAACTGGCCGAGCGCCTGGCCGCCCTGCAGCGCATGGGTTTTTTGATTGCGCTGGACGACTTTGGTACCGGCTACTCCAACCTGGCCTACCTGCAACGCTTCCCGATCACGACCCTGAAGATCGACAAAACCTTCATCCAGTGCGACCCGTCCGACCGGCAACTGACCTCGGTCATCACCACCATGTGCAAACTCATGGGCTACACCGCGGTCGCCGAAGGGGTCGAAACCCCCGAGCAGTTGGCGTGGGTGCAGGCCCAAGGTATCGCCCAGTACCAAGGCTACCTTTACGCCCCGGCCGTGTCGGTGCGGGCATTCGAGGCCTTACTGGCGACCAATAACCTTATGCAAAATAGGCCACCAGCGCAATCACCGTAAGCACAGGCAGCAATCAAAAATATAGCAAAATAGGATACTGCGGCCCGCGATCCTCCGAGGCGGGCTTAGAACCTGTTCAGCGCTTGAAACCAGGCCAGTTGCCACCAACTGGAATATAGCTATTGAAATAAGGACCCCCATGAACACGCTTTACGACTCTGAATCCTTCGAGGTGGTCCACATGCAACCCGTCGCCGCCCTGGAAGCCTTGCTGCCGGCGGCAAATATGCCCCGGCCGCCCATACTGGAGCGCCACGGCTTTGAGATCGTGGACAAGCGCTCGGGCAAAGAGGTGTATTTGGACGGCTCCTGGGCCGAGTTGTTCCAGCGCCATATCGCGGCCTGGCAGCTCAACACACCCACCCAGGAAGAGGTAGAAGACACCTTGGAGCAGTACGCCGGGCTGGCGCAAAACCCCGTGGTGGTCCACTGACCATGCAAAGGCGGCGGCTGGCTGGTGTCGCGTTAGGGGCCGCCCTGTGGCGGGGATCGGTCAGCGCCTTGGCCGCCGAAGCCAGCCCACCCGCCCTGGCCCACGCCACCGCGTTCACCTTCCCCGAGCCCGTGCGGCTGCTCTACGCGCTGGACGGAGAGGTCAAAAAATTCAACTACCAGGCCCAGGGCGAGCTGCTCTGGACACAAGACGGCCAACATTACGAGGCCCGGCTGCAGATCAACGTGCCACTGCTGGGCCAGCGTGCCCGCACCAGCACCGGCAGCATCACGCCCGAGGGGCTGGCACCACTGCGTTTTGTCGATACCTGGCGCAAACAGGTGGCGGTGGATTTTGACCAGGCCCAACACCGCGCCAGCTTCAGTGGCGACAACCCCGCCGTCGCCCTGGAGCCGGCTGCCCAGGACCAGCTCAGCGTGATTCTGCACATCGCAGGCCTGCTGGCCGCCACCCCATCCCGCTACCCGCCCGGCAGCACGCTGGCGCTGCAAACCCTGGGCCTGCACGGGGCCGAGGTGTGGGTGTTTACCGTCGATGGGGCTGAGAAGATCCAACTGCCGAACGCCACTTTGGGCCAAGCGGGCACCATGGACACCCTGCGGCTGACCCGAACCCCGCGCCAGGCATCGGACCAAAAGGTGGAGCTATGGCTGGCACCCCGCATGGCTTACCTGCCGGTGCGGCTCAAAATCACCCAGGCCAACGGCGACTTCATCGACCAGCGGCTGCGCGGCGTGGAAGCGCCTTAATAAGCGCCATACCAAGCTCCTCACCATGCAACGCAACCTTGCCGCCATCGCCTCTATTGTGGTTACTGCGGCCTGGCTCGTCGGCTGCGCCAGCGTCCCTGGCGTCCCCGCCGATACCACCGATACCGCCCAGCGCACACTGGCGCTGCTGCCAGCCGATGCCATTCTGCTGGGCGAACAGCACGACGCGCCCGACCACCAGCGCATCCACCGCGAAGCGGTAGCCGCCCTGGCCGCGCAAGGCCAACTCGCCGCCCTGGTGCTGGAGATGGCCGAGCAAGGCCACAACACCGCCGCCCTGCCGCGTGATGCCAGCGCCGCTGACGTGCAGGCCGCCCTGGCCTGGAACGACGCAGGCTGGCCCTGGGCGGCCTACGGCCCGGCCATCTTGGAGGCCGTGCATGCCGGGGTGCCGGTACTGGGTGCCAACCTGCCGCGCGCCCAGATGCGCGATGCCATGGCCAACGCGCGGCTGGACGGCGCGCTGCCCGGCCCGGCGCTAAAGGCCCAGCAGCAAGCCATTCGCCTGGGCCATTGCGGCCTGCTGCCCGAGAGCCAGATCCGCCCCATGACCCGCATCCAGATCGCCCGCGACCAGGCCATGGCGCAGACCCTGCAAGCCGCCGCCGTGCCCGGCAAAACCGTGTTGCTACTAGCCGGAGCGGGCCATGTCGATGACAGCCTCGGCATTCCGCAATATTTGCCCGAAAACTTCAAGTCAAAAACGGTGCTGCTGCAGGTAGCACCTGCGCAGTCAGCTCCCAAAAACATAGTAAATTTTGATAGCACCTGGGTCACCCCAAGCATCCCGCCCACCGACTACTGCGCCGATCTCAAAGGCAAGATGCCAGGCTGAGGCGCTGCCCTCCGGCCTCAGAACGTGTTCACGGTCTATTTGGGGCCGCGCAGCTGCCTTTTCGGGAGGGGCTGGTAGGCGCGGCTCGCCGCCAATAGCTGGCTATTGGCAAGAGGCGCAACGCCCCAGACTGCCCGAAAAGGCAACTGCCCTGCGGGTTGGGGAGAAATCGGGCGATTTGTCCGCTATCACCCTTGCATGGGCGGGGAGCCCATGCTGCGGGCGCTCACAGCCAACCCATCCCGATTGCTCCCCAACGCGGCCTCAAATAGACCGTGAACACGTTCTTAACGCCAACCTGCGCGACAATCCAGCCCCAATGACACACGCCCACATCCTCACCCTGTCCTGCCCCGACCGTCCGGGCATCGTGCACGCGGTTTCCGGCTTTCTGCTGGAGCGCGGCTGCAACATCGAAGAAGCTGGCCAGTACAACGACCCCGACACGGGTTTGTTCTTCATGCGGGTGCAGTTCGCCAGCGCGGCCCACAGCACGGCGGAGTTGCGCAACCAACTGACCCCGTTCGCCGAAGGCTTCGCCATGCGCTGGACCCTGCACGACGCGTCGGCCCCGGTGCGCACCGTGCTGATGGTCAGCAAAGAAGGCCACTGCCTGAACGACCTGCTGTTCCGCTGGAAGAGCGGCCTGCTGCCGCTGGACATCCGCGCCATCGTCAGCAACCACCGCGACTTCTACCAACTGGCCGCCAGCTACAACGTGCCGTTCCACCACATCCCGGTGACCGCCGCCACCAAGGCCCAGGCCGAGGGCCGCATCTACGAGGTGATCGAAAGCGAAGGGGCCGAGCTGGTGGTGCTGGCGCGCTACATGCAAATTTTGAGCGACGACCTGTGCCGCAAGCTGGCCGGACGCGCCATCAACATCCACCACAGCTTCCTGCCCAGCTTCAAGGGTGCCAAGCCCTACTACCAGGCGCACGACCGGGGTGTGAAGCTGATCGGCGCCACCGCCCACTACGTGACGGCTGATTTAGATGAAGGCCCGATCATTGAGCAGGATGTCGCCCGCGTGGACCACAGCCGCACCGTAGAACATTTCACCGCCCAGGGCCGGGATACCGAAAGCCAGGTGCTGGCCCGCGCCGTCAAGTGGCACAGCGAGCACCGGGTACTGATTAACGGGCACAAGACGGTGATTTTTAAATAGCGCGGAATGCTTACCCAAACAGAGGTATATATGAATCGCCTGAGTATTCAAACAATTGCTGTCCTCTGCCTTGTATCGTTAGCAGGCTGTGCAACCTCACTAGACACCGGCGCAGAAAAAGTGCAAGTAGTGACCGCTGCTCAAAAAGAGCGTTTGTGCCAGTCACTTGGTGTCATCGGCACTGAGCAGCGCCTTGGGCCGAACAAGCCGAGCAATGCAATGCACAAAGCGCTCAACGAAGTTGCGAGTAAAGGCGGCAATGGAATCTTCGTGATCTCTAGCAACCTTGATTGGGCAGAAGGCGCATCCGTTACGGCAGAAGCATTGAAATGCAAGTTTTAAGCGCTAAACAGGAACGCTCCAACACGCGTACCCGGTGAGCTAATGTTCACGCTCCACTAGCGTTAGCCATCAGCTCGCCCAAGCGCACGCTGCCCGCGGGTGCCCAAGCGGGGTTGAAGTTCAACAGCCCCTGGGGGAACAGCATCACCACGGTAGAGCCCAGCAGGAAACGGCCCATCTCTTCGCCTTGTTTCAACACGATCTGCTGGTCTTCGTAACGCCATTCGCGCACCGGGCCGCGCGGCGGGTTGATGATGCCCTGCCACACGGTCGCCATACTGCCGACGATGGCGGCGCCCACCAGCACCAGCACAAACGGCCCGCGCGCCGAATCAAACACGCAGACCACCCGCTCGTTGCGCGCGAACAGGCCGGGCACGCCCTGCGCCGTCACCGGGTTCACCGAGAACAGCTCGCCCGGCACATAGACCATACGCGTCAAACGCCCTTCGCAAGGCATGTGGATGCGGTGGTAGTCCTTGGGGCTCAGGTAGATGTTGGCGAAGTGGCCGTTCTCGAATAGCGCGCCCAGCGCCGCGTCACCGCCGACCAGCGCGGTGGTCGAATAGGTATGGCCCTTGGCCTGGAAGATCTGGTCTTGCTCAATGCGACCAAACTGGCTGATCGCGCCGTCCACCGGGCACACCAAGTCGGCCTGGGCGATAGGACGCGCACCGGGCTTCAGGGCGCGGGTAAAGAAGTCGTTGAAACTGGCGTAGCTGGTGATGTCGGGGTTGACCGCCTCGGCCATATTCACACCGTATTTGCCGACGAACCAGCGGATGATGCCGGTGGTGGCGCCCCCCCAGCGCCCTGTGGCGACATGCCAGCCAAAAGCGGTGATGGCGTGCTTGGGCAGCAGGTACTGCAGCCACACTTTGGTACGGTCAGACACGCGCAATCCCCTAGGCAAAAAGGGTGCAATTGTAGCCAGGGGGGTACGGTGCACAGCGGACAATCAGCCCATGAGTGCTACACGTATACCCCCGATCCAGTGCCTGTTAACTTTCGAGGCCCTGGCCCGGTTGCGCAGCGTGACGCAGACGGCCGAGGAGCTGTGCGTCACGCCCAGTGCGGTTAGCCACCGGGTCAAGCAACTAGAGCAGATTCTGGGCACCAAGCTGTTTGGTCGGGCCGACTTTTCACTCACCACCGAGGGCAGCGAGTACCTGGCCCATGTGCGCGAAGGCCTGGCGATTCTGGAGCGCTTTCCCAGCGCCCAGTCGGCCCCTGGCAAGCGCAAGCTGCGCCTGGCCGTGACACCCACCTTCGCCCGCGCCATCCTGATCCCGCGCCTGCGCCAGTTCACCGAGGCCTACCCCGAGATCGACCTGACGCTGCAGGTGTCGATTCCGCTGCTGGACGTGGTGGCCGAAGATGCCGATCTGGTGGTGCGCTTTGGCACCGGCCGCTATGCCGATGTAGAGCATGTCTGCCTGACCCGCGACGAAGTCACGCCGCTGGCCTCGCCCGCCTTTGTACGCGAGCACGGGCCGTTCGATACCGTGGCCGACCTGGAAGGTGCGCGCCTGTTGCGCAGTCCACTGGAGCCCTGGCGCACCTGGTTTGCCGCCCATCAGCAAGACTGGCCGGAGCCGGTCGAGGGCTCGCAGTTCAACGATATCGGTCTGATGTGCGACGCCGCTGCCGCCGGCATGGGCATCGGCTTGGTGCGCCTGCGCCTGGGTGCCGGGTGGCTGGACAACGGCTCCCTGGTGCGCCTCTTTACCCGCAGCGTGCCCAGCCCGCATGCGCACTACCTGTGCTGGCACGCAGGGACGATGGACCGCTGGGAATGCGCGGCATTTGCCGACTGGCTCAAAAAAGCCATGGCCTGAGCCAGGCCTCAAAATTTAAACAAAAAGAGCCGCCCGTGCAGGTAGCACCTGCACGGGCAGCTCTTATTTAAATAGCAGAGGGTTTACGCTGCTTTGGCTTGGGCCAGCAGGGTTTCCGCACCGCTGACTTCCAGCTTGCCGCCGTCTTCCAGGTTCAGGGTCTGCACCACGCCGTTTTTCACCAGCATCGAGTAACGGTGGCTGCGCACGCCCAGGCCCTTGGCGGTCAGGTCCAGCACCAGGCCAGCGGCCTTGGTGAACTCGGCACTGCCGTCGCCCAGCATGCGTACCTTGCCGGCGGTCTTCTGGTCACGCGCCCAGGCACCCATAACAAACGCGTCATTCACGCTCAGGCACCAGATTTCGTCCACACCGGCAGCCTTGAAGGCCTCTGCATTGGCCACATAACCGGGCACATGCTGGGCCGAGCAGGTGGGGGTGAAGGCACCGGGCAAGGCAAACAGGGCAATCGTCTTGCCCGCGGTGGCCTTGGCCACGTCGACCGCGTTCGGGCCAATGCTGCAGCCTTCACCTTCGACTTCGATGTATTCAAACAGGGTGGTGGATGGCAGGGTGTCGCCGACTTTGATCATGGTGTGCTCCTTCAAGGTTGAAAAACGAAAATGGGCTCGTTCAGAGCCCAAAAACAAAATCGGCCCACATTGTGAGCCGTTTTTTAAGGAGTTTGCAGGATTAAACCGCAATAGCCTTTTGCACCAAGCGGGTAGCGACCCAGTTCTTGGTCTTGGAGATCGGACGGCTTTCGGTAATCTCGATGGTGTCGCCCAGCTTGTACTCGCCCTTTTCGTCATGGGCGTGGTACTTGCTCGACTTGCCAACGATCTTGCCGTAGAGCTCGTGCTTCACACGGCGCTCGATCAGCACAGTCACAGTCTTCGTACGCTTGTCGCTGACCACCTTGCCAACCAAGGTGCGCTTGAGGGATGTTTTAGCTTCCGTCATGTTGTTGCTCCTTACTTAGCAGATTTGTCAGCCGATTGCTTCTCGACAAGAATGGTCTTGGCGCGGGCAATGTCACGGCGCGCAGTGCGCAGCGTAGCTGTGTTGTTGAGTTGTTGCGTGGCTTTTTGCATACGCAGACCGAAGTGGGCGCGTTGCAGCGCTTTCACTTCGGTTTGCAGGCCGGCAACGTCTTTGGTACGTAATTCAGTAGCTTTCGTCATCTCAATCTCCTGATCACTGACCAATCATGCGGGCCACGAAAGTGGTACGCAAAGGCAGTTTGGCAGCAGCCAAACGGAACGCTTCACGGGCCAACTCTTCGGGAACACCGACGATTTCAAACACGATCTTGCCGGGCTGGATTTCAGCCACGTAATACTCGGGGTTACCCTTGCCGTTACCCATCCGCACTTCAGCAGGCTTTTGGGAGATTGGCTTGTCGGGGAACACACGGATCCAGATACGACCACCACGTTTGACGTGGCGGGAAATCGCACGGCGTGCGGCTTCAATCTGGCGGGCCGTCAGACGGCCACGGTCCGTGCACTTCAGACCGAAATCACCAAACGCAACCGAGCTACCCCGGGTTGCGATGCCGGTGTTACGGCCTTTTTGCTCTTTGCGGTACTTGCGACGCGCGGGTTGCAACATGTTTATTCTCCTTTACCGTCAGCTGCAGCAGGTGCAGCAGGCGCGGCTACTTTACGGACGCGCTGAACGGTAGATTTCGGTGCCGTAGCACCTGTGGCTTCAACAGGTTTGTCGCTACCGTCTGCAGGAGCCGCATTGGCACCTACAGGACGGCGGGGACCACGAGCTGGAGGACGGTCATTGCCACCAGGACGGCCGCCGCGGTCATCGCGACGGGGTCCACGGGGACGACGCTCTTCATCATTGCGCGGCTCTTGCACAGCAGGCAGATCGTTACGACCCAAGGTATCACCCTTGTAGACCCAAACCTTCACGCCAATAATGCCGTAAGTGGTTTTGGCTTCCGAGGTGCCGTAGTCGATGTCCGCACGCAAGGTGTGCAGTGGCACGCGACCTTCGCGGTACCACTCGCAACGTGCGATTTCAATGCCATTCAGACGGCCAGACGACATGATCTTGATGCCCAGGGCACCCAGACGCATGGCGTTTTGCATGGCGCGCTTCATGGCACGGCGGAACATGATGCGCTTTTCGAGCTGCTGGGTGATCGAGTCGGCAATCAGCTTGGCATCGATTTCAGGCTTGCGCACTTCTTCGATGTTGACTGCGACGGGCACGCCCAATTGCTTGGCCAGGTCACGCTTGAGGTTCTCGATGTCTTCGCCTTTTTTGCCGATCACGACGCCCGGACGAGCCGAGAAAATCGTGATACGGGCATTCTTGGCAGGACGCTCGATCAAAATGCGCGAAACCGAAGCGTTCTTCAGTTTGGCTTTCAGGTACTCACGTACCTTGATGTCTTCAGCCAGCATACCGGCGAAGTCGTTGTTGCTTGCGTACCAACGGCTGGACCAGTTACGGCTGACCGACAAACGAAAGCCGGTAGGGTGGATTTTTTGTCCCATATCTTCCGACCTTTTAGTTACCGACCGTCACGTACACATGGCACGTGGGCTTGCTGATACTGTTACCACGGCCCTTTGCACGGGCTGTGAAACGCTTGAGAGTGGCACCTTGTTCAACGAAGATGGTTTTAACCTTCAACTCGTCGATGTCGGCACCGTCATTGTGCTCAGCGTTAGCGATAGCCGATTCCAGAACTTTCTTGATGATCACAGCAGCTTTTTTCTGCGTGAATTCCAGAACGTTCAGGGCTTGGTCTACCTTTTTGCCGCGGATCAAATCTGCGACCAGACGGCCTTTGTCTACTGACAAACGCACGCCGCGAAGGACTGCACGTGTTTCCATGGTCTTTCCTTATTTCCGCACGACTTTTTTGTCGGCAGGGTGACCCTTGAAAGTACGGGTGAGTGCGAACTCTCCCAACTTGTGGCCCACCATTTGGTCGGTAATATAGACAGGGACGTGCTGCTTGCCGTTATGCACAGCAATGGTCAGGCCGATGAAATCGGGCAAGATCATGGAACGACGCGACCAGGTCTTAATTGGCTTTTTGTCTTTGATGGCGACGGCTTTTTCAGCCTTGGCCAGCAAATGGTGGTCTACGAAGGGACCTTTTTTAAGTGAGCGAGTCATCTAGCTACCCCTTACTTCTTGCGACGCGACACCACCATCACTTGGGTGCGCTTGTTGTTACGGGTACGGTAACCCTTGGTCAGATTGCCCCAAGGATCGACTGGATGACGGCCTTCGCCGGTCTTACCTTCACCACCGCCGTGTGGGTGATCGACAGGATTCATCACCACACCGCGAACGGTTGGGCGGATACCCTTCCAGCGTTTCGCACCGGCCTTGCCCAAACGGCGCAGGCTGTGTTCTTCGTTGGCGACTTCACCAATGGTGGCGCGGCATTCGATGTGGATCTTGCGAACCTCACCGGAACGCATACGCACCTGGGCGTAGATGCCTTCACGTGCCAACAGCGTTGCCGAGGTACCAGCCGAACGGGCGATCTGTGCACCAGCACCGGGCTTGAGCTCGATGCAGTGGATGGTCGAACCCACAGGGATGTTACGGATTGGCAAGGTGTTACCTGCGCGGATCGGGGCTTCCGCACCGCTCATCAGGCTTGCACCGGCTTCCAGGCCACGGGGAGCAATGATGTAACGGCGTTCGCCATCGGCGTAGCAGATCAGGGCAATGTGCGCGGTACGGTTTGGATCGTATTCAATACGTTCGACCTTTGCAGGGATGCCATCCTTGTTGCGAACAAAGTCCACAACGCGGTAATGGTGCTTATGACCGCCGCCACGGTGGCGGATGGTGATATGACCATTGTTGTTACGGCCCGCTTTTTGGAACTGAGGCTCCAACAGCGCCGCGTGAGGAGCACCCTTGTACAGGTGGTCACGCGAGACCTTCACCATGCCACGTTGGCCTGGTGAAGTGGGTTTCATTTTAATGACAGCCATGATTACGCGGCCTCCCCGGTCAGGTTCAGCTCTTGACCTGGCTTCAGCGTCACATAGGCCTTGCGAATGTTGTCGCGGCGACCGATGGATTTGCCAAAACGCTTGGTTTTGCCTTTGGTGTTGACCACAGAAACGCCCTTGACTTCCACCTTGAACATCAGCTGCACTGCAGCCATGATCTCGTGCTTGGTCGCGTCCTGGAGTACCTTGAACGTCACTGCATTGGACTTCTCAGCCACCATGGTTGCCTTTTCAGACACGATGGGAGCGATCAGCACTTGCATCAGACGGCCTTCGTCAAATTGACGCTTCGTCGAGTTCATGCGGCTCATGCGAACATCTCCTGGAGTTTGTCCATGGCAGCCTTGGTCACCAAAACCTTCTTGTAGTGGACCAGCGACACCGGATCGGCGTAACGGGGTTCAACCACCAGAATGTTGACCAGATTGCGGGAAGCCAAATACAGGTTTTCATCGATTTGGTCGGAGATGACCAGCACCGACGCCAGATTCATAGCCTTGAACTTGGCCGCCAGCGGCTTGGTCTTGGGCGAATCGACAGTCAGCGAATCAACGACGGCCAGACGACCTTCGCGGGCCAGCTGCGACAGGATCGCAGCCATACCAGCGCGGTACATCTTCTTGTTGATTTTTTGCGTGAAGTTTTCGTCAGGCATATTCGGGAAAATACGACCGCCGCCACGCCACAGGGGCGAGGAGGTCATACCCGCGCGAGCGCGGCCAGTTCCCTTTTGCTTGAACGGCTTCTTGGTCGAGTGGCGAACCTGCTCACGGTCTTTTTGGGCACGGGTGCCTTGACGCGCGTTGGCTTGGAAAGCGACTACAACCTGGTGCACCAGATCTTCGTTGTAAGCACGACCGAATACAGCTTCAGACGCATCAAACTTGGATGCGGCCTGGCCTTGGTCATTCAGGAGTTCGAGCTGCATTAGTTCGCTCCTTGCGTTACTTTGGCCTTGATGGCGTGGCGCACCGTCACAAAACCACCCTTAGAACCAGGAACTGCGCCCCGGATCAAAAGCAGTTGACGGGCTTCGTCGATGCGGATCACGTCGAGGTTTTGGGTGGTGACTGTGTCCACACCCAAATGACCCGTCATGCGCTTACCAGGAAACACGCGACCTGGATCCTGCGCCATACCGATGGAGCCAGGAACATTGTGCGAGCGGCTGTTACCGTGCGAGGCGCGCTGCGACTTCATGTGGTGGCGCTTGATGGTGCCGGCAAAGCCTTTACCAATCGTGGTGCCTTGCACGTCGACTTTTTGACCCACTGCGAACACTGCACCAGCGGCGACAACAGAACCCGGCTTGTACTGGGCTGCTGCATCGGAAGTGACGCGGAATTCTTGGATGATTTCACCGGCTTCAACGCCTGCTTTCGCAAGGTGACCGGCCGCCGGCTTGGTCACACGCGAAGCTTTGCGTGCACCGAATGTGACCTGCAGGGCCACATAACCGTCGTTCTCTTGGGTTTTGATCTGGGTGACACGGTTGTTAGACACGTCTACCACCGTCACAGGAACTGCGTCCCCGTCATCGGTGAATAGGCGCATCATGCCTACCTTGCGGCCCAGCAACCCTAGGGAGTTGCTTTGACTCATTGTTTTCTCCGTAACTTCCACCCGTGTAACTGCAATTGGCTACTCGGTTTTTGCGTGAAAGACTGTTAATAAAACTGCGCTGAAACTCTTGCGAATTTCAGCGCAGCCTTGGAGTATAGCCCGCACTTGCATTTTCAGCAAGTGCGGGCTATTTCCTTGGGGATTGTGTGGCTCCCGCTTGCGCGAAAACCACACCAATTGCTTTATTGCAGCTTGATTTCGACGTCCACGCCAGCAGGCAGATCGAGCTTCATCAACGCATCAACAGTTTTATCTGTTGGGTCAACGATGTCCATCAGACGCTGGTGCGTACGGATTTCGAACTGGTCGCGGCTGGTCTTGTTGACGTGCGGCGAACGCAGAATATCGAAACGCTTCATGCGGGTTGGCAAAGGCACGGGACCCTTGACAATCGCGCCGGTGCGCTTGGCGGTATCCACAATTTCAGCGGCCGATTGGTCGATGAGCTTGTAATCAAAGGCCTTCAGGCGGATGCGGATTTTTTGCTTGGTAGACATGGTGGTTCCTAAGTCGTTTTAAGCAATGATCTTGGCAACCACACCGGCGCCAACGGTCTTGCCGCCTTCGCGGATAGCGAAGCGCAGACCTTCTTCCATGGCAATGGGGTTGATCAGCTTGACGGTGATCGACACGTTATCGCCTGGCATGACCATTTCCTTGCCTTCTGGCAACTCAA
>NZ_JBDTEM010000408.1:0-3365 GCF_039922535.1 Rhodoferax sp.
AGGCCGTGGTGTACGACCGCAACGGTGTCAATTACTGTGGCCGGTTGTGGTGGATGCTGAAGTGGGCCGGCCACGCCAACGTGGCGGTGCTGGACGGTGGACTGCAGGCCTGGCAGGCCGCGGGCGGCGCGGTCAGCGATGCCGTGGAGCCGTCAAGATTTACATCAAACTTCGTTCCAGCGCAGTCGCTATCAGCGCTGGTAGCTACAGACACGGTAGTAAAAAACCTGGGCCGCCCCCAGCAGACCCTGATCGATGCCCGGGCCACGCCGCGCTTCAAGGGCGAGGTCGAGCCGCTAGACCCGGTGGCGGGCCACATTCCCGGCGCCCTCAACCGCCCGTTTAGCCAGAACCTGGGGCCAGACGGCAAGTTCAAGCCCGCCGAGCAGTTGCGCGCCGAATTCACCGCCCTGCTGGGCCACCGCGACCCGGCCACGGTGGTGCACCACTGCGGCAGCGGGGTCAGCGCCAACCCCAACCTGATTGCCATGGAAATCGCCGGTTTGGGCACCACCGGCCTGTACGCCGGGAGCTGGAGCGACTGGTGCAGCGATCCCACACGGCCGTTCGCCCAGGGCTAGGCACAAGGTTAGCCCTCTACAATGAAACCCATGCGCGCCTACCACATCCTCCCCCTTTTCCTCCTCGGTCTATCCCCTGCATGGGCCGACACGCCTGCCGCACCCGTCGACCAGCGCATCCAGCGCATTGAAGTGCAGGACAAGGACGTGCGCATCAATGAACTGCGCGTGGGCGGCGAAACCCAATCCATCACCGTGAAACCCACCAACGGCCTGCCCGCTTACGAAGTGGTGCCGGCCAACGGTGCGCGCAACCGCGCCATCGACGGGCGCGACGGCGGCCAGGGCAGCGTAGGCTCGCGGAGCTGGAAACTGTTCAACTTCTAAGCATGGCGGTTTATACAAACGTCTCTTTGAAAGAGGCCAAAGCGCTCGTGCGCCAGCTGGATTTGGGCGATGTGACCGCACTGCGCGGCATACAGGGCGGTATCGAGAACACCAACTACTTTGCCACCACCGACAGCGGCGAGTTCGTGCTCACCCTGTTCGAGCGCCTGGGCTTTGAGCAACTGCCGTACTACCTGCATTTGATGAAGCACCTGGCCCAGCGCGGCATTCCGGTGCCCGAGCCCATCGCCATCAAGGACGGCAACAAGGCGGGCACCATCCTGCACACGGTCAACAAGAAACCTGCTTCGGTGGTCACCAAGCTCAGCGGCAAAAGTGAGCTGGCCCCCGGCGTGCTGCACTGCGCCGCCGTGGGCGACATGCTGGCACGCATGCACCTGGCCGGGCGCGACTTCGAGATGGCCCAGCCTAATTTGCGCGGCCTGGCCTGGTGGAACGAAACCGCCCCCGTGGTCATGCCCCACCTGGAACCCGCCCAGGCCCAGTTGCTGCAGAGCGAGCTGGCGTACCAGAACCACATTGCCGCATCCAGCGCCTACGCCGCCCTGCCCCAGGGGGCCATCCACGCCGACCTGTTCCGCGACAACGTGATGTTCGACAGCGCAGACGGCGTGCCCCGGCTCAGCGGTTTTTTCGATTTTTACTTTGCGGGCACCGATGCCTGGCTGTTCGACATCGCCGTGTGCCTGAACGACTGGTGCGTGGACCTGCCCACCGGCGCCCACGACGCAGCCCGCTGCGATGCCTTCCTGACCGCTTACCAAGCCGTGCGCCCGCTGGCCGCTGCCGAGCGCCAGTTGCTGCCCGCGCTGCTGCGCGCCGGGGCCCTGCGCTTCTGGATTTCGCGCCTGTGGGACTTCCATTTGCCGCGCGAAGCCGCGCTGCTGCAGGCCCACGACCCTTCCCACTTTGAACGCGTGCTGCGCCAGCGCGTGGCCCACCCGGTCACCCTCTGAGCCGCCCCCGAGCCACCCAATTCCATGAAACTCCAAATCGTCCCCGCGCGCACAGGCATCCTGTGGGTGCGGCTGGGCATCCAGACCTTCTTCAAACAACCGCTGGCGCTGGCCGGGCTGTTCTTCATGTGCATGGCCGCACTCAGCATCGTCAGCCTGGTGCCGATTTTGGGCAACATCGTGGCCATGGTGTTCCTGCCCACCATGGCGCTGGCCCTGATGGCCGCCGCGCTGGAGGCCACCAAGGGCAAGTTTCCCACCCCCAGCATCGTGCTCAGCGCCCTGCGCGCCGGGCAGCAGGGCCTGCGCCCAATGCTGGTGCTGGGCGCCCTGTACGCGGTGGGTTTCATGGTGGTGCTGGGCATTTCGGCCCTGGTCGATGGTGGTGAATTTGCCCATGTTTTTCTGGGCGGCCACGTGGCCGAAGAAGCCAGCGACGAACCGATGCGGCTGCAGGCGGGCATGCTGGCCTTCATGGTCTTGCACCTGCCGCTGTCGCTGGCGTTCTGGCATGCGCCTGCGCTGGTGCACTGGCACGGCATCAGCCCCGGCAAAAGCCTGTTTTTCAGCCTGGTAGCCTGCTGGCGCAACAAGGGTGCCTACGTGATGTTCGGCCTGACCTGGTTCGGCGTGCTGCTGGCCGTGGGCATGGTGGTGCAACTGCTGGCCGTGCTGCTGGACCAACCGGCTTTTCTGGGTGTAGGCGCGCTGGTGCTGACGCTGCTGACCACCTGCATGTTTTTGACCTCCATCTACTTCAGCTTTCGCGACAGCTTTGCGGTAGATACCGTGGAAGAAAAAACCCCAGACGCTATTGAATAAATAGCTGCCTGCGCAGGCTTCAACTGCGCCAGAGGCCGATTTATATACTTTTTTGGTTCACGCGCTGGGACAGGGCTTCGGCACTCTCCTTGCGCTCGCTGTAGCGGTCTGTCAGGGTGGCCGACGCATCGCGGGTCAGCAGGGTGAACTTGACCAACTCCTCCATCACATCGACCACCCGGTCATAGTAAGCCGACGGCTTCATCCGCCCGGCATCGTCAAACTCCAGAAACGCCTTGGCCACCGACGACTGGTTCGGGATGGTCAGCATGCGCATCCAGCGGCCCAGTACGCGCAGCTGGTTCACGGCATTGAACGACTGCGAGCCGCCGCTGACCTGCATTACCGCCAGCGTCTTGCCCTGGGTGGGCCGCACCGCGCCCTGGGCCAACGGAATCCAGTCGATCTGGGTCTTCATGACCCCGGTCATCGCGCCGTGCCGCTCGGGCGATGTCCAGACCATGCCCTCGGCCCACAGCGCCAGATCGCGCAGTTCCTGCACTTTGGGGTGGGATTCAGGCGCGCTGTCGGCCAGCGGCAGGCCGTGGGGGTCGAAGGTACGGGTTTCCGCCCCCATGGCGGTCAACAAACGGGCCGCCTCCTCGCTCAGCAGGCGGCTGAACGCGCGTTCGCGCAGCGAGCCGTAAAGCAGCAGGAT